>CACMJB010000001.1 GCA_902613915.1 uncultured Pelagibacteraceae bacterium
TGCTTTAGGTTCTTCTTTGCTTTCTTCGCCTGCTTTTTTTCTCTCTTTTTTAGGAATTGCTTTATTAGGATTGTTACCAGGTTTAGGCATTGGCATTATTTGAGCCTCTCCTAAAATTCTAGAAACTCTAAGAGTTGGTTGAGCTCCTTTACTCATCCAATACTTAACTCTTTCTGCTTCCACTTTTATTCTTTCTTTTTTATCTTTAGGAAGCAAAGGATTGTAAGAACCAATTTTTTCGATAAATTTACCATCTCGCGGGTATCTGCTATCGGCTATTACGATTTTATAGATTGGTCTTTTTCTAACCCCTCCCATTGATAGTCTTATTTTTAACATTTTATACCTTTCATTTTAGTTGATTGAGCATTTCATCTGGTATCATTCCAGATGGAATTTTTTTTCCTTGTGACATCTTTTTCATCATATCTGACATCATTTTAAATTGTTTTAAAAGTTTATTTATTTTTGAGACATCTACTCCGGCGCCCTTTGAAATTCTTTTTCTTCTAGAGCCGCTGATAATTTTTGGATTCTCTTTTTCTTTTTTAGTCATTGATAAAATTATAGCTTCGTTTTCAATTAACATTTTTTCATCAATATTTGCTTGATCCATTTTAGCTTTCATTTTATTTACGCCTGGTAGCATCGACATGACACCTTCCATGCCTCCCATTTTTTTCATTTGTCTTAACTGGGACAAATAAGTATCCATTGTAAATATTCCTTTTTTTAATTCCTCTTCAGTTTCTTTAATTTTTTCTTCACCTAAATTCTGTGCTGCTTTTTCAACTAAAGTTACAACATCGCCCATTCCAAGAATTCTATTTGCCAATCTATCTGGATGAAACATTTCAAAGTCTGAGATTTTTTCCCCAACTCCAATGTATTTTATTGGTTTTCCAGTAACCTGCTTCATGCTTAAAGCGGCTCCACCACGTGCATCTCCATCAACTCTAGTTAAAATAATTGATGAAAGATTTACTGCTGCATCGAATTCTTTGGCTATGTTAACAGCTATTTGACCTGTTAAAGAGTCTGCTACTAAAATTGTTTCAACAGGATTTGTAATCTCTTTAATTTGTTTTATCTCAGACATCATTGGAAGATCAATTTGCGTTCTTCCGGCTGTATCAAAAATTATTACATCTGAACCATTTAAATTAGCTGCGTTGAGTGCTCTTTTACTTATATCTAGTGGTTGTTGATTATCGACAATTGGTAAGCATTGTATATCATTCTTCTCAGCTAATAATTTTAGCTGCTCTTGAGCAGCTGGCCTATATACGTCTAGACTTGCTACCATTACTTTTTTTTTGTGTTTATTTTGAATAAGTGAAGCTAGTTTTGCTGCAGAAGTTGTTTTACCTGAACCCTGCAACCCAACTAAAAGTATTGAAATAGGTGGAACAGCTTTTAGATTTATTTCTTCATTTTTAGATCCTAAAATTGTTACAAGTTCATCATAAACTATCTTTACTATCATTTGGCCTGGAGAAGTTGACTTAATAATTTCCTGACCAATAGCCTTTGGTTTCACGTTTGAAATAAATTCTTTAACAACTGGTAATGCCACATCGGCTTCTAGAAGAGCTAAACGTATTTCTTTTAAACCTGAGTCAACTTGCTCTTCTGTAAGAGAAGGAGCACTTTTTAATTTAGAAAAAATACTTTCTAATTTATTTGTTAAATTTTCAAACATTTTTATAACACCCAACACCTATCGCACTAGTGGGCGAACCTTCGCTGACTAGTGTCGACACTCTTGTTTTCAAGAGCACCGCAAAGACTTGTGTATTTGCGGAAAGTGTCCGGAAAGTACAATTTGGGGTTTTAAAAGTCAATGAATAATTATACTAATCAAATATGGTGATGATTAACGCGTATAAAATGGATGGACTAGGTAATGATTTTATCATAATCGATAGAAGAAAAAATCATGTCGAGCTATCAAAAAATAAAATTATAGAATTAGGAAAAAGGTCAAATATCGGATTTGACCAAATAATTTATATTGAAAAAGAAATTGAAAATTCATTTCCAATAAAAATTTTTAATTCTGATGGGGGAGAAGTAGAAGCTTGTGGAAATGGAAGTAGATGTATCGCCTATCTATTAGGAGAAAAAAATAATTCAAAATCTATAAAGATTAAAACAAATAATAGAACCCTTAATGCTGAAATTGTTGGTGAACACTCTGTTAAGTTAAACATGGGCAAACCATTATTTAATTGGGAAAAAATTCCATTAAGTAAAAATTTAGATCATAAAAAAATTTCTATTGATATTGATGGAAAGTCTTTTGAAGATGGTTTTTGTGTTAATATTGGTAACCCACATATAATTTTTTTTGTAAAAGATTGTATGAATGTTGATTTAAAAACTTTCGGTCCAAAAATTGAAAATCATAATCTTTTCCCCGAACGAACAAATGTTACTTTTGCTGAGATAGCAGAAAATAATTTGATTAAAGTAAATGTTTGGGAAAGAGGCGCGGGCCTTACTAAAGCTTGCGGTACTGCTGCTTGTGCTACAGCTGTGGCTGCATACAAAAATGAATTTGTCGACAATAAAGTTGATATTCAATTCAAAGAAGGCCTTTTAAAAATAGAAATAGATGCTGAGGAAAATATCTTTATGACCGGCCCTGTTTCTAAAATCGAAAATTTAGAATTAGAAATTTAGTATGGGGTTATTTGATAAATTTAAAACTGGTCTTGGAAAAAGTTCTTCTGGACTTGCAGATGGAATAAAAAATATTTTTTCAACAAAAAAAATAAACGCTGAAATTTTAGATGAGTTTGAGGAATTACTTATTTCTTCTGATGTAGGCATTGAAGTTGCTAAGGAACTTAAAAAAGATTTTGAAACATTTAAAATAGATAAAAAGTTAGATGATCATAAAGAAATTTTAAAACTTTTAGCTGATAAATTAGCAATTGATCTTCAAAAGTATGAAAAAGACTTAAGCATGATGGGAAATGCTAAATCAGCAGTTATTGTAGTTTCAGGAGTTAACGGCGTTGGAAAAACAACAAGTATTGGTAAACTTGGAAAATATTTTAAAAATAATAATAGATCTGTTGTTTTTGGAGCAGCCGATACTTTCAGAGCAGCAGCTATAGATCAATTACAAGTTTGGGCAGCCAGAATTAAAGTAGATATTATAAAATCCGAAATTAACAGTGATCCTGCGTCAGTAGCTTTTAAGACTGCAGAATTTGCAAAAAAAAATGAAATTGATGTAGCACTAATTGATACTGCTGGAAGACTTCAAAATAAAAAAAACTTAATGGAAGAGTATAGGAAAATAATTAATGTTTTAAAAAAAATCGATCAATCTTATCCTAATGAAGTAATTTTGGTAATTGATGCAACGACTGGGCAAAATGCACTTAGTCAAGTAGAGGAATTTAGTAAAATTCATAATCTCACTGGCTTAATTATTACAAAACTTGATAGCTCCGCAAAAGGTGGAATTTTATTAGCAGTTTGTAAGAAATTTAATCTACCCATTGTTGCAATAGGAATGGGAGAAAAAGAGGATGACTTACATCCTTTCAATGCAGAATATTTTTCAAAAGCTTTGTTAGGAATTGATGTTTAGAATAACTTTTACTGCATTAAGTAAATCATCGTTGAACTCCATCATATGATCATCTTCCTCTGAAAAATATTTGTATTTTGGCTCATTAGCCATTCGATAAAGTTTTTCTCCCATAAAAAAGGGTACGATGTTATCTTTTTTTCCATGCATTATTAAAACTGGGATCTTGATGTTTTTAATCTTTTTAATTGTGTCATACCTATCTTTAAGCAAAAGATTTACGGGTAAGTATGGATAATAAATTTTTGCAGCATCTGCTATTGATGTAAATGGAGACTCTAAAACAATTCCTGAAAAAGAATTATTCTGACCCAATTCTGTAGCTACGCCTGTGCCTAGTGACTCGCCATATAAAATTATGTTTTTATTTTTTACGCCGGTCTTGTTAAGCCATTCGACTGATTTTCTAGCATCATTATATAAATTTTTTTCTGTAGGCTTACCTGGATTACCACTAAATCCTCTCCATGAAATTATAAGAATATTTACATCTAGTTTATTAAATTCATTAAGCTTATGAACTCTATTAGTTAGATCACCTGCATTGCCATGAAAGTATAAAATAGTTTTATTTTTTTTTAGGTCTTTTTCCAAAAACCAAGATTTAAGTTTTACATCTTTATCAACCTCAATAAAAACTTCTTCATAATCAAATTGAATTTCGTTTCCCGTGTAGTTATTTTCACCTGGGTGATAAAGTAATTTTCTTTGGTATAGATAAGTAAAAAGAACAATTATAATGTAAGCTAATATTATTGATGATAAAGCTAAATAAAGATACTTCATGCTTTTTTCCTAGCTAAATAAACTCCAGTAAACACCAGTAAGCCGCCTAAATAATGAAAACTGAGAAGAGGTTCTTCAAAAATTATAATTCCAAAAATAGATCCATAGACTGCAAATAAATATAAGGTAAAACCGGCAAATGAAGCGCCTACATATTTTTGTAAACGCGTATACAAGGAAAAAGCTATAATACTAGGAGAAATAGCTGCAAATATAATCCAGAACAAAAATGTCCGATTATAGTTTGTCTTTGCAAAGTAAATATTTTCTAAAATAAAAAATGGGAAAAGTGATATAAATCCAAACATGGCGATTAAAGTAAATCGGGCCATCAAACTAAATTTTGATTTCCAATTTAATAAATAAATTGAGTAAAGAGCCCAGCCTAAAGCTGCTCCCAAAACCCATAAATCGCCTGTTGTAAAATTTAGATTAATTAAAAAATCTAAATTACCTTTAGATATAATTGTAAAAACACCTGTAATACAAATTAATAAGCCTAATATCCTTAAATAATTAATTTTTTCTTTAAAGAATAGAATTGATAAAAAAATTATTATTACTGGTGAAGATGTATATATTATACCAATATTGGCCATTGTTGTTGTCATGCCTGCAAGATTTGGTAAAGCTCCACATATACCGCATCCCATTGAACCTAAGAAAAACAGCTTAAAAAATTCTTTATTAAGTTCTTTTTTATGTTTTAAAATTTCATTAAAAAAAAAAGGAAATAATATGATAAATACTGTAAACCATCGCCAAAACGCTAGAGAAATAGGAGGCACGAACTCCACACCTCCTCTTGCAACAATAGTATTTGTAGCCATAAAAATTGGCTGAATTAACAAAAGTAGATAAGGAGCGTAAGGATTATTTTTTGTCAATGAAGGCTTCATAGAACATCATTACAATTACCATACCCATTAAAATGTAAACAGGAAGCACATCAAAAAAACCTATCATCATTGATCTAGTTAATGTCGTAGCTAGACCAATTAAAAAAAACGTACAGAGTGCAACTCCAATAATTATTGTAACTTTATCCTTCATCTTTGCAATTTTTCTCTAGCCAGTTCGCTGTTCCCAAGAATCTTAAGTCATCAAGTTTGTCACCAACTACCTGGACACCTAATGGTAGGTCATTTTCACCTGTAAGTAAAGGCAAGGAAATTGTCGGTAACCCAAGATAAGTCCAAATCTTTTGAAAGTCTGCACTCCCAGTAGATTTTAATCCTTTGTCAGCAACACCGCTTGATGATGGAGTTATAATTCCATGATAATCCTCAAATACTTCTTTGTATGACTCATAGCTTTGCTTCATAAAATCTGCAGCGTCACCATATTCTTTTGCTGAATATTTTAATCCTCTGGAAATAGCTTCTCTCATTTCTTTTGATAGTTTTGTTTTATCTTTTTTATAATAAACCTGAAAATTATTTGCCATGTCGACTTCATGAATTATTTGATGATACTTTGGAATATCCTCAAAATATGATGGTGTATCAAATACCTCGATATTCTTTTTAAAATTTTTAATTAAAAATTCAAAAGCCTCTTGAGATTTCTTGTTAATATTTTTCCAATTTTTTGTTTTATAAAAAATAAACTTAGGGTCAAAAACAGGACCTTTCTCACATTCCTCCACCATCTTTTCAGCAGCAAAGTAAACTGTGGAAGGATCGTGTAAATCTTTTCTAATAAGTGACTTAGCAAGTAAAGCAACATCTTTTACTGTTTTACCAAATACACCCATTGTATCTAATTTGTCTGAAACCTTAAGGACGCCATTTCTTGAGATCAATCCATAAGAAGGTTTATAGCCAACAACTCCACAATATGATGCTGGTCTAATTACTGAACCTCCTGTTTGAGAGCCTACAGATAAAGGGGCCATATGTGCAGCAACTGCGGCTGCTGATCCACTCGATGACCCTCCTGGTGTTCTTGAATAATCATGGGGATTTTTTGTTTTAGAAGGATGTATGTATGCAAGTTCACACGTAACAGTCTTACCCATTATAATTGCACCTGAATTTTTTAGTAAGTTTACAATTTCAGAGTCTTGTGAGTTAGACATTTTTTTTCTAAAAACTGTCCCACATTCAGTCGGCATGTCATAAGTTCCAATAATATCTTTTATTGCAACTGGTATCCCATGTAGTGGCCCTAGAGGTTTTCCTGATTTTCTGTAAGTATCTGCTTCTTCAGCTTTTTCTATTAAAAGTTTTTTATCTATAAATTGCCAAGCTTGAACATCTTTTTCAAATTTTTTTATTCTATCTAAATAAGCTGTACAGAGATCGACGGATGATATTTCACCTGAATGAAGTTTTTGAGATAACTCGTAAGCACTTAAAGAAGTAACATCTATCATTCAAATTTATTAATTAGCAAATAGTGTATCTGGCAACCAAAGTGCTATTCCTGGGAAGAGGTACATTAAAAACATAGCTAATATTACAATACCTAGAAAAGGCATAATACCTTTGAAAATATCTAACAACTCTACATTTTTAGTTTGCACACCCTTTAAATAGTAAGCGGACATGGCCATGGGTGGTGTTAAAAATGAGGTTTGTAAATTTAATGCAATTAGCATTGCAAAAAAATAAGGGTTAACCCCAAAAAATTCCACTAAAGGTAAAAATATTGGTACAAAAATAATTAATATTTCTGTCCACTCTAATGGCCAACCTAGTAAGAAAATTATTATTTGCGTTATTACTAGAAACTGCCAAGGCTGTAGGTTCATTGATTTGAAGAAATGTTCAAATACTTCATGTCCACCTAAATACGAGAAGACTGATGCAAAAGTCCATGATCCTATAAACAACCACATAATCATGGCAGTAGTTTTTGCAGTTAAAAAAACTGATTCTTTAAAGTTTTTCCATTTAAGTGTTTTGTAAAAATATGAAAGAACTAAGGCACCAAAAGCTCCAACTGCCGCAGCCTCCGCTGGAGTTGCAAGTCCCCCTAAAATAGTTCCTAAAACTAAAATTATTAAAGAGAACAGTGGTAAGAAAGAAACCAATACCTCTTTTAGGATAACTGATCTTGGTGGAATATCCTCTTTGGGTGGTTTAGGTGCAATCGAAGGATTAAAATAAGCTAGAGTTACCGCATAACCGATATAAAGTCCTGCTAATAATAATCCTGGAAAAATTGCTGCAGCAAATAATCTTAAAGGAGAAAGTTGAGCAATTACAGAGTAAACGATTAACATGATGCTTGGTGGAATTAAAATTCCCAAACAACCTCCAGAACAAATTACTCCAGATGCAAATTTTTTATCATATCCTGCTTTAATCATTGCCGGCCAAGCAAGAAGTCCCATTAAAGTAACAACGGCGCCAATAATTCCAGTTGCTGTAGAAAATAATGCACATGTAACTAATGCAGCTACTGCCATTGAGGCTGGTAGTCTGTGTGAAGCTAGTCTAATTGCAAAAAACAATCTGGATACTATTCCTGCTCTTTCAACTAGATACCCCATAAATAAAAAGAGTGGGACCGCTGTCAAAACTGTATTATCCATAACGGTGTAGGTATTTTGGACAAATAATTGAAAAATTCTATTATCAAGAAAGTGTTCCATTCTTGTCGGATCAAAGTAAGCGTAATAACCAAAACCAACTCCCATTGCCATTAATGTAAATGCTATTGGGAAACCAAGTAGCACTGCGAACAGGAATATTCCCATCATTAAAATTGCAATTTCAGGATTTGTTAAACTAAATAACATCTTTTTGATCCTCGTCTTGTGAAGTTCTCATTAACATTTTTTCTGTCTCTTCAGCTACAACCATTCGAGCAGGCCAATGACCGGTTTGAATACAAATTATTGATCTAAAAACTTCACTAATACCTTGAATAATTAATAGGACTCCTGCAGCAGGAATTAAAGATTTTGCCATATAAATTTGAATCTGTGCAGGACTATTCCAACTTGTTTCTTTAATCTTCCAAGCTAATGCCGCATATTCATAACCATAAAATGCGAGAGCAAGTACACCTGGAAAGAAAAATATAAAGTATAAAACTAAATCGATGTAACCCTGAGTTCTTGGTTTAAAAAGTCTATAAATTACATCACCTCTTACATGAGCCTCGGTAGAAAGAGTGTAAGCACCTGCCATCATAAAAATCGCGCCGTACATTTGTAAACTGAAATCAAAATTCCATAAAGTAGGGGCATTAAAGGCATATGCCATAACAACTTCATAACAAGTTCCGCCCATTAAAATTACAATGCACCAAGAAAACGCCTTTCCAACGGAAGTGCTTAGAGTATCTGCAAAATGAATAAATCTCCTCATGAATTTTTAAACTATTCTAATTTTTTTATTATTTCCATAAAAAAAGGGGGTGAAAAATCACCCCCTTTTTATTGTTTAAAATATAATTAAATTTTAACTTTAGCTATAGAGCCGAATTCATTCTCATAAGCCAACTTGTAATTAGGTTGGTTCATGAGTAAGTATTTCATAACTCTTTTCGCGTAAGCTTTTTGTGAATCTACAATCTTTTTAAAGAACGGATCTTTCTTATTGAAATCACCAATTACTTTATCCCAACCTTTTAATTGTTGAGCTAAGATCGCATCAGATGTTTGATACACATTTACTTTATGCTGGTTCATCAATTTAGATAAGTCAGCAGAGTATCTTACTAATGCTTTAAAGTAGTTATCACTGTTCGCAGCATAAGCAGCATTTTTTAGAATAGCCTGATGCTTAGGCGATAATCCATTAAATGTCTTCTTATTTACTGGGATTTCAAACATCTCTTGTGATTGGTGGAAGCTTCCTA
The DNA here is from genome assembly GCA_902613915.1 of uncultured Pelagibacteraceae bacterium. Lineage (GTDB taxonomy): Bacteria > Pseudomonadota > Alphaproteobacteria > Pelagibacterales > Pelagibacteraceae > Pelagilacustribacter. Next base: position 9,209 of record CACMJB010000001.1, read on the forward strand.
AGTGATAATGCTTAGAAACATCTTGCATACCAAACTGAGAGTCTGATGTTGGGTTGTTAAACTCAGCAGCTTCAATCAAACCTGTCTTCATTGCAGGCTGGATCTCTCCACCTGGTAATTGTCTTACAACCATTCCCATTGCTGTTAATACGTTTGTAGCTAATCCTACAGTTCTATACTTCATACCTTTTACATCAGATACTTTTGTTACGTTCTTTTTGAACCATCCAAAAGGCTGTGCAGGCATTGGCATATGGAAGAAACCAATATAATCGAAACCTACTTTTGCAAGAGTTTCATCATAAAGTTTTCTACCTCCACCATACTCAATCCATCCCATAATTTCTTGAGATGACATTCCGTATGACGGACCAGTACCGAATAGAGAAGCTGCTGGATTTTTTCCATACCAATAAGCTGTTACCCAGTGTCCCATATCAAGTACACCTGAACTTACTGCTTGTCCAATTTCCGAAGTTTTTACTACAGCTCCAACTGGCTGAAGATCAATTTTTAATTCACCTCCAGACATGTCGCTTACCATTTTTGCGTAGTCGCCAGCCATTTCAAAGAAAATGTTAGCGCCTGACGGCCAAGCCGCTTGCATCTTTAAAGTCTGAGGAGCACCTAATGCAATGTTTGGCATTGCAACTGTTGCTGCCGCTGCAGCACCCGTAGCTGCTGCTGCTTTAAAGAACTTACGTCTTGATGGAGTTTTTACTCCTTTTATTTTTTTTGACATATGTCCTCCGTTGTTAATTAACTAAAATATTTAAACATAAACTCATTTCAGAGTCTTCATATATTTTTAGAATTATTTTAAAGTAAATTTTTAAGATTCAATCTAAAGGTGTATTAATTTACCTGATCTTGTGGTTTTTTACCTGAAAAAAACTGCTCTAAATTTTTAGTTGCACGGTATGCCATGTCCCATCTTGTTCTCTTAGTTGCGCTTCCAAGGTGTGGTAATAAAAAAATATTTTTTAGTTTTAAGTATTCAGGGTGGATTTTTGGTTCACCGTTATAGACATCTAAGCCGTAAGCAAACACTGTTCCATTTTTTATAGCTTCTACCATAGCATCATCATCAACTACATCTCCTCTAGCGGCATTACCTATTACAGTATTCTTTTTTAAATAACCCAAAGTTTCTTTATTAATTATTTTTGTTGTTTCTGGTGTAGCTGGGCAATTAACTGAAAGAAATTCACTTTGTTCGAAAAGACCTTTTAAAGTGTCATGATAAATAGCTCCATCTTCAAGATCTGAAGAAAGCTTAGATCTATTGTGATAGTGTATTTCCATACCAAAAGCTTTAGCACGTTTTGCTACGGCTCTTCCTATTCTGCCCATACCAAGTATACCAAGTCTCTTATTTGACATTTGTTTTCCAAGTAAAAAATCCCACGACCATTTCCAATCTTGTTTTTCTGCGGCCAATCTTCCTTCATAGGCTTTTCTAGAAGCACCTAGTAAAAGTAAAATTTGAATATCAGCAGTGGCATCTGTAAGAACATCAGGGGTATTAGTTACGGTGATGTTTTTTTTACGTGCTGCTTCTATATCAATATTTCCAAAACCAACCGCACCGTTTGCAATTATTTTTATAGAATCTGATAATTTTGAAATTGTCTCTGCATTAATGGGATCAGTCACTGAGCTAAGTATCCCATCAAATCCTTTTGACTGCTCAATAATTTCTTCAGGCTTATATATCTTGTCGTTAGTGTTTAATGTTACATCAAAAAGTTCTTTTAGTTTATCTTCGTTTTCTTTTAAAAGTGTACGCGTAACAAATATTTTTTTCATAAATTATAAATTTTGTAATTTATATGGTTTTGGCCCACCAGTAAACCAATCAAGAAGTTCAATTGTATGTATTATCGGTATTCTTGTTCCTGCAGAAATTTGAGTAATACATCCAATGTTTCCTGTCGAAATAAAATCTGGTGAAATTTTTTCTATATTCTTAACTTTATTTTGTAATAAAGATTTTGCCATTTTTTGATGAAGAATATTATAAGTTCCTGCTGAACCGCAACATAAATGTCCTTCAGGAATTTCTAGTACTTCATTTCCAGTTTTTGCTATTAATTCTTTAGGTTGAGAGTGTACTTTCTGTCCATGTTGCATAGAACAAGCTGAATGATATGCAATTTTGTATTTTTTTTCATCATTAAATTTAAAATTAAGTTTTAAATTTTCATCTAAAAATTCTGTAATGTCTTTTGTAAGTTCAGAAATCTTACTTGCTTTTTTCTTTAGTTCTTTGTCATTTTTAAAAATATGGCCGTAATCTTTTAGTGTTGTACCGCAACCGGAAGTGTTGCTTATTATTGCATCAAGCCCATTTGATAAATATTCTTCATGCCAACTTTCAATATTTTTTACAAAAGAGGTTTTTGCTAAATCTTTTTTCCCTAAATGATGGTTTAGGGAACCGCAACATTCTATATCTGGCATTACTACTACTTCAACATCATGTCGATTAAGTAATCTGATAGTTGACTCATTTATTTCAGGTGAGATAACTCTTTGCACACATCCTGTTAAAAGAGCTACTCTAGAAATTACTTTTCCACTTTGTGGAGAATAGACTTTTTGTATCTTCAATTTTTTTGAAGGTATCTTATCCGGCATCAACTTTAGTGAATTTTTAAAAAATTGAGGTAATAAAAAACTAAAAGGCTTTATTATTTTTGAAACTAAAGCTAACATTAAAAAAACTTTTGGTCTTGGAAGTACAAAAGATAAAATAGATCTAAAAGATCTATCTAAAAAAGGTCTTTTATATGTCTCCTCAACATAATTTCTACCATGATCTATCAGGTGCATATAGTTCACTCCTGATGGGCAAGTTGTCATGCAGGAATAACAAGATAAACAACTATCAATATGTTGGGCTATTTTTTTATTTGCTGGCTTGTTATTTTCAAGCATGTCTTTGATTAAGTAAATTCTACCTCTTGGACCCTCTAACTCATCGCCGCTAATTCCATAAGTTGGACATGTGGCATTACACATTCCGCAATGGACACATTTTCTTACTATGCTTTCGCTCGTTTTATTGTCTTTATTCTCAAGTTGTTTATCTGAAAAAGATGTTTGCATTATATTCCTGAATACATTTTACCCGGGTTAAAAATCCTTTTTGGATCAAAACTTTTTTTAATTTTTTCTGATATTTTATACTTAATTGGATCAATAGTAAAAATGTCTGCTGAGGCCTTCAGGTCCTCTTCGACTTTAATTATTGTGCAATAACCAAAATGCTCTTGGGCAATTTCTTTTATTTCTCTAAGTGTTTTTAAATTTATTTTTTCTAATTCTAACCAGATCAGACTACCTCCCCAGTCCAAGAAGTAATTTGCATCAAAAGTTTTAAGTTTTTGGATTACATTAAAAGTTTCACTTACAGGAACTACAATTCTCAATAAATTGCTTTTGCTATTTGAAAATACCTCTAAATTTTTTGTTTTATTCCAAAAAATATTTGTTTGTACTGACTCTAAAATGGAAAATTCATTCTCATGTAGGCTTAATTCTTTAATTAATCGTTTTATTCTTTCGTCAACTGAATTTGATGGACCCTCTATTCTAATAGCTGTTAGAGCACCTTTATGAGTTAAATCATTAAATGTAAAATTATTATCAAATTTTTCTGGGTAAAAAACACCTCCTGATGGATCTGTAGATGAAGAAAGTGCAATTCCTAAATACTCTATAGCTTTTTTTAAATGAGGATTATTTATTATAAGTGTCTTGCTACTATCGGGCTTAGGTAAAACTTTAACTGAAAGGTCTGTTAAAACTGTTAGTGTGCCAAATGACCCTGAAAGGAGTTTGCATAAATCATATCCCGTTACATTTTTAACTACTGTTCCACCAGATTTTATAATTTCTCCTTTACCATTAACTCCTTGAAAACCTAACAAATGATCTCTAGCACTTCCAACTTTAAATCTTCTTGGGCCTGCAAAGTTTGATGAAACTACACCTCCAATAGTTCCTGCATTGCTTGATCCTTTAAATAAGAATCCAAAATCAATTGGCTCAAAAGCAAGTTGCTGATTATTTTTATCTAACTCAGCAACTATATCTTTAACAGGAGTCCCTGCCTTAACTTTTATATATAGTTCTTCAGGTTTATATTCGATTATGCCGGAATATTTTGAAAGGCTTAAAGTTTTTTCAGACTGAAAATTTCTTCCAATTTTTTGTTTTGATTTCGTACCGTTTATTTCTAATGGAATATTCTTTTTGTAACAATCTTTTATAATCTCAACAATCTCTTCTCTAGTTGATGGATTATAAGTGCTCTGATTAAAATCTAGGAATGTCTGGGAATTTTGTTTTTCCTCCATGGACATGAACCCTTCCTTCCTCAGCACATTTTCTAAGAATTGGATATACTTTTCCTGGATTTAAAAGAGAATTAGGATCTAGCGCAACTTTAATTGTAAGCTGTTGTTGAATATCTTTATCATTAAATGCTTCACACATTAATTCTCTTTTCTCGATACCAACTCCATGTTCTCCTGTTAAAGCTCCACCAACTTTCACGCAATACTTTAAAATATCCGCGCCAAATTCTTCACATTTTTTTAGTTCCTCTGGATCATTTGCATCAAACATAATTAACGGATGAAGATTTCCGTCTCCTGCATGAAAAGCATTGGCTACCGGCAAATTATATTTTTTTGACAATCTTGTTATCTCGTTCAAAACCTCTGCTAATTTTCCTCTAGGTATAGATCCATCCATGCACATATAATCTGGTGCTAAAACTCCACAAGCGGGAAATGCAGCTTTTCTTCCTGCCCAGAATTTTAATCTTTCGTCGTTAGATTTACTTATTTTTAAACTTGAGGAATTATTTTTTTCAGCAATATTTTTTACTTTTTCTATGTATGCATTGACTTCATGCTCTGTGCCATCAAATTCTACTATCATCATTCCTTCAGCATCCGTCGGGTAACCTGCTTTAGAGTAATCATTAGTCGCTTTAGTTAAAGCTTTATCCATAATTTCCATGCCAGCTGGAATACATCCTTGTGCAATAATTTCTGCAACGCAATTTCCAGCATCTTCAATCGTTGGAAATCCAATTAATGCCGCTTTAACAACTTCGGGCGTTCTTAAAATTTTTACTGTTACTTCTGTTATTACACCCAGTAAACCCTCTGAACCTGTCATTAGCCCAAGAAAATCATAACCCTCCGCGTCCATAGCCTTACCACCAAATCTTGTTATTGTGCCATCCATAAGAACTACTTCAACGCCTAATAAATTATTTGTTGTCGCTCCATATTTTAATGAGTGAACACCACCTGAGTTTTCAGCTACGTTACCACCGATTGAGCATGCTATTTGACTCGATGGGTCAGGAGCATAATAAAAACCTTTATCTTGAACAGCTTGTGTGATGGCCAAATTAGTTACACACGGCTGAGTAACCACACATCTATTTTCATAATCTAATTCTAAAATTTTGTTGAATTTTCCCATTGCCAATAAAATACAATCTTCTAATGGCAACGATCCACCAGATAAACCAGTTCCTGCTCCTCTTGGTACGACTTTTATTTTATTATCATTACAGTATTTTAAAATCTCACTAACTTCTTTCACTGTTTCAGGAAGAACGACGAGTAAAGGGGCTTGCTTGTATGCTGCTAAGGCATCAGTTTCGTAAGGCCTGATTTCATCTGTATGTGAAAGTACATTATTCGGATCAATGATTTTTTCGATGTCCGAAAGAATCTTATCTTTTTTAGATAAGATTGAACTGTCAACTTTTGGCATTTTTAAACTGCTCATATAATTACTTTATAATTTTAATTGTTTTTGGTCAAAATAGTTAAAAATGCTACTTAAGCATTTTTCCTATTTTTTCTAACGCTTTTTGAATGTTATCTCTAGATGCGGCAAAACTGAACCTCACAAAATCTATAGAAGTTTTACCAAAAGCTGTCCCTGGCACAATTGCTACTCCTGCTTCATGCATACATTTTTTTGAAAATTCTGAGCCGTTCATTCCTGTTCCGCTTACATTTGGAAAAGCATAAAAAGCTCCTCCTGGCATACTACAAGTTATACCTGGTAAATCATTTAAACCTTTATGAATTAATTTTCTTCTTTGATCGAATTTTTCCATCATATGATGAATAGAGTCGTCAGGCCCATCAAGCGCGGCTATACCCGCGAATTGCGATGGTGCATTTACACAAGAAAAACTATTGATAGCTAATTTTGTTACGTGAGGAATTAATTTTTCTGGCCACACACTCCAACCCATTCTCCACCCTGTCATGGAATAAGCTTTACTCCATCCATCGAGCACTATTAATCTTTCTTGTAGATCAGGATAATTAAAGAATGTTGGCATTTCTTTACCATCAAAAATTTGTCTACTATAAATCTCATCACTCAATATAAAGACATGCGGATGTTTCTTTAAACCCTCAGCAAGAAAATCTATTGCAGGTTTTTCAACAAAACTTCCAGTTGGATTATTTGGATTAATTAAAATAACTAATCTTGTTTTATCAGTTATTGAAGATAAAATTTTTTCTGGATCAAACTTTAAATCTTTTTCTTTCGTTAAATCGTAAGGAACAGCTTTGGCTCCAGTATAATTTATCATAGACTCATAGATTGGAAATCCAGGTGTTGGATGAACTATCTCGGCACCAGGCTCACCAATCATTTGAATAGCATAATACATTGTTGGTTTTCCTCCTGGCATAATCATAATTCTCTCTGGATCAACATCTTTTTTATATAAACTTTTAATTTTTCTAGAAACAGCTTGTCTACATTCTGTAATTCCGTTTGCTAAAACATAACCATGATGACCGTCATCAATCGCTTTTTTTGCTGCATCCATAATATGTTGAGGCGTTTTAAAATCAGGTTGGCCCAAACCTAAGTGGATCATTTCTTTTCCTTGGGCTTCAAGTTTTTTTGCTTCTGCTAAAACACTAAATGCAGTCTCTGTTCCAAGTCTTTCTAAATTTTTCGCTAACTTCATAACATTAATTTATTTAAATTTTTACAATCAATCAAATTAACAAATTGCATCACCTGTATGCAATTTTTGAGCTATTAAGCTCTTTTATGCTTTTACAACCTAGTAAAATCATATCTCTTCTAATTTCTTCTCTCATTCTTTTTAAAATCTGCTCTACTCCAGCTTGACCACCAGCGCCTAAAGCAAATAAAAAGCCTTTTCCAAAACTACAAGCTGTTGCACCCAATGATAAAGCTTTTAAAACATGAGTACCTCTTCTAATACCTCCATCTAAAATAATTTCTAATTTATCTCCTACAGCTTCCTTTATTGCTGGCAGTTGATCGAAGGGTGATCGTGAACCATCAAGTTGTCTTCCGCCGTGATTTGATAACAAAATTGCAGAAGCTCCAATATCAATTGCTCTTTTTGCATCTTCGACCGACATAACGCCTTTTAATGCAAATGGTCCTCCCCATTTTTTAACAACATACTCAGCATCTTTCCAGCTCATCGCTGGATCATATTGCTCATTAATATATTCCATTACACCTTTTGCAATACTCGAACCTTTTTTTGTCCAATGAGAAACATTTGCTAACTCAAATTTTTTATTAGTCAAATAATTGAATGCCCATTTAGGATGCATTGCGAAACTCATAATACTTTTTAAAGTTAATTTTGGTGGCGTGGTAAAACCCCATTTATGATCTCTTTCTCTGTTTCCTGCTACAACTGTATCAACAGTTAAACATAAAGATTTAAATCCTGCTGTTTTACATCTGTCTATTAAATTATCTGTTAAACCTTGATCTTTATGAATATAGAGTTGAAACATCTTAGGTCCGCTTGCAACATTGGCTATTTCTTCAATAGAAGAAGTTGCCATAGTCGACATACTATAAAAGGTTCCAAATTTTTCTGCAGCTCTTGCGGATGCTTTATCTCCATCGTGATGATATAATCTTTGCATTGCAGTTGGTGCCAAAAATAAAGGCAAATCAATTTTTTGACCAAACACAGTTGTTGAGAGATCAGGTTCTCCCACACTTGCCAGTATATTAGGTACCAAATCACATTTTAAAAATGACTCTGTATTTCTTTTTAAAGTAGTCTCATCATCAGCGCCTCCATCTATGTAATGAAAAATTGGCGCCGGTAAATTTTTTTTTGCTAATCTTCTAAAATCTTCGAAATTATAACAATCATCAAGACGCATTATAATTAAAAGTTTTTTGAAAATGTTATTTGTTGATTATCTGTCCCTGGATTTGTATCGCCCCATTCATTATTTGAAATATGACTGTAGCTATAACTCAATTTTGAGTTCTCAAATAATTCTAAACCTACTTTAATTTCACTTTTAAATTCTAAAACGCTGCCTAAATCTTTTCCATCACCTTTTTCATAATATCCAGGTGCAAAGCTTGGTAAAATTTTTAATGGACCAATACCGTATTGTCCTTCTATACCAGTGTAAAGATAAACAGAGCTGTCACCTGTCATAAATGCTCCTGTAACAGGTTTAAATTTTCCTAAAAATGTATCTCTAAATAAATTTGGATTTTTATGTTCTATTCCAAACAAAGAGGTTTGATCGTCACCCTCTTTATCAATTACATCAAAAGTTCCAGTATAAAATGAAATATTAGCTTCACCTTCATCTGCAACTAAATTACTTGTTGCGAATATTGTGAATACTAAAACTAATATGCTTTTTAAATTCATGCGAAAAAATACAACTAATTGTTTAATAAGTACAGTTTACTTTGCTATTTTATTTTTTTTATTAAAAAGTTTTATTATAAAAAAACCACCTAAAATTAAGGCCATATAAGGCAAGATCCACAATAATGAATTTTGAATATTTAATTGAGGCTTAAAAACAATCCACTCACCATATTTATCCGACATAAAGGAATATATCTCCTCCTCGGTTAAACCTTCATTAATCAAATCATCTACAACCATTTTTATAGTCTGAGCAAAATCAGAATTTGAGTCAGAAATTGATTGACCTTGACAAACTAAACAACGTAAATTTTTCTGAATCTCCTTCGGATCTATCTTTTTTTCGGATGCAAATATACTTTGAGAAGCTACTAACAATATAATTATGAGATATTTTATATTCATTACTTAATAATCTCCTTTATATAATTAAGATCATTTACAGATAAAGGTCCCACAAACTTTTTTATTACAATAAGCTCTTTATCTATAAGAATACTTTCTGGAATTCCATAAATTCCAAATAAAACTGATTGTTTTCCATACATATCCTTTGTGGACACGTCATATGGATTGCCTAGCTCACCTAAAAATTTTTTTGCTTGTTCTTTTTTATCTTTAAAATTCACGCCAACTATTTTCATATTTTTTTCTTCAGATAATCTAATTAATATTGGATGTTCAATCCGACAAGGAGCGCACCATGATGCCCAGAAATTTATTAATGTAAAATTATTTTTTCTTAAATCATTTTTCGTAAAAAAATTTTCTTTATCAAGGTATGAAACTTTAAAATCTGGTATCTCTTTATTAATTTGATTAGCAGTATTGTAATTTGTGTCTCTATTTAAGCCTATAAAAAATACACTTAATATAAATAAAAAAATAAGAAAAATTATAGTCTTAACTATTTTTTGCATTTTTGAAAAATCTTAATAAACCTCCACAAACAATCATGATTACAGAAAGCCAAATCCAGATCATTAATGGTTTTTCTTGAAACTTAATATTATAATAATCTGATCTATCAATATTACTCATAGTCAAATAATAATCTTTAATAAAACTTGTTTTAATTGAAGCTTCGTAAGTAAGAGTTTTTGGATTACTATAAATTCGAATTTCTGGCTTTAAAATATTTCTGTCTTTTTCTTTTAATATTTCAAATTCACCGACTACAGCTTGATAATTAGTAAAATCTTTTAGTTCCAAGTTTTTAAATTCAATTGAATAATTATCAAATTTTTTTATCTCACCAATTTTCATATTGTAATCTTTTTCGACTGAAAAAATATGATTTAAGCCGATGAACAAAACTAAAAACCCGAAAGAAGCATGGGCAATTATTCTAGCTAGGTCTAAATTGTTCTTCTTTTTTGAAATAACAAAATCTTTTAAGGATGAGAGAATTAGAAATAAAGCGCTAATAATTATAAAATTTGATAAAATACTAAAATTTTTAAAAAATAAAATAATCATCAAATTTATCAAAATTGCTCCGAGTAGTATTAAAAAATATAATTTAATGTTATCAAATTTATTTTTTATCCAGCTTGTATTAGGTCCTATAGCCATAAAAATTAAAAAAATTACAACTACTGGAAAAATAATAGCATTGTAAAAAGGGGGGCCTACTGAAATTTTATTTTGAGAGAGGGCATCAGTGAAAATCGGATAAATTGTACCTAGTAAAACTGTTACTAAGTAAAACATCATGAACCAGTTATTAACTAAAACAAACGTTTCTTTACTGTTTTGGTTCAAATTATAATTTTCAGTTTTATATTTCTTAAATAAAAGAAAAACTGAACCAAAAATCATTAAACTTAAAAAAGATAAAATATAAATTCCTCTTGTAGGATCGCTCGCAAAAGTGTGCACTGAGTTTAAAATTCCAGATCTAACTAAAAATGTTCCTGTGACGCTTAAAATGAAAGTCATTAGGCATAAAATAATCACCCAAAAATAAAATAAATTTCTTTTTTCAAAAACTATTATAGAATGAAATAAAGCTGTCATTGCAAACCAAGGAAGCAAAGAAGCATTTTCAACTGGATCCCAAAACCAAAACCCTCCCCAACCTAATTCATAATAGGCCCATATAGAACCAACCAAAATTCCAAGAGTTTGAAAACTCCAAGAAATTAATATCCAATTTTTTATTGAACTAGCAAAATTTTTTTCAGAATAATTAGATATTAAAGATGCAATTGCAGCAGAAAAATAAATAGATGAACCCACAAAGCCTATATAGAGTAAAGGCGGGTGTATAGCTAAAGCAGGATCTTGTAAAATTGGATTTAACCCAAGACCTTCTTTAGGTATTGGAGATAAAGGACTAAAAGGATTAGAATTTAGTATAATAAAAAATAAAAATCCTATTATTAAAATATTCTGAATAATTAATGTTAATAGTCTAAATTTTTTTGGGTGATTTTTGTTGTAAATTAAAAATAAGAATGAAAAAATTGTTAAGATAATTACCCATAACATTAAGCTCCCCTCGTGGTTTCCCCAGGTACCGGTAATCTTATAGAAAATTGGCTTCATTGAATGCGAGTTTTGATAAACTGTAATTAAAGAAAAATCAGAAACAATAAATGCTGCTATTAAAGTGAAAAAACAAATAATGACTAAAGTGCTTTGTATTAAACTTAACTGAAAAATGTTCTTAGTAATTTGATTGCCATTTAATTTAAGATTTTTGTTTGAGAGATAAATAATACTTAAGCTTAAAAATATACTTATAAATAATAATAAATTTCCAAAATTACTTATCATTGTTATTCATAATAGATTGAAGTTCCGGCGGCATATAATTTTCATCATGTTTTGCCAATATTCTATCAGCAATAAAAAATGATTTATCTTGTAGTTTGCCTTCAGCAACAACGCCTTTTTCTTCAGAAAATAAATTGGGCACGGTTCCGCTGTAACTAATCATTAATTCATTTTTAAAATCTGTAATAACAAATTTTATCTCCTGCTCTTTAATTTCGACAGAGTTTTTCTTTACCATTCCTCCAACTCTGATTTTTTTTTTAGAATGTATATCTTGATCGTTTTTAATATCTGTCGGAGATTTAAAATATAAAATGTTCTTATTTAAAGTTTGAAGAATAAAAAAAATTGCTAATATTGATACTAACAATAAAGTAGCTAAAAGAGACGCTCTTTTTTTAACTTTCTTTTGAAGCATTTAATGCTTTAGATAGTTTTGCTATATGAAGATATAACTTGTGAAGCTATTTTTGAATTTTCAATAACAGAAGTTTTTTGTTCTCTAGATAATTCATTAATTTCTTTTGCAAATTCACTCTCATATTTTTTTAATGTTTTATAAGTTTTGTAGTAAACAACTCCACACACAAAAAATGTTATCGCAAAAGATGACCAAACAAAAATGCCGTAACCATTCATTGAAATTAAATTTTGAATCATAGTCTTTTTAAATTTTTTTTCTTAATTCTAATGATTTCTGTCTTATATTTCATTAGAAAAATTAACGCACAATATAACAATAACACAAAAAACATAAGAAATAATGGCATAAGCATTGAGGAATGTATTGTGCTTGTACCTGTAAGTTTAATGCTTGCTGGTTGATGTAGTGTATTCCACCAATCAACTGAGTATTTGATAATTGGCACATTAATAAAACCAAATATTGCTATTAAACTTGAAACCCTGTCAGCTTTATCCTCTTGAGCTATTAATTTATTAGCTAAGATAAACCCTATATAAAACAAAGAGAGTACTAACATAGAAGTTATTCTCGCGTCCCAGGCCCACCAAGTTCCCCAGGTTGGCTGCCCCCAAATAGCTCCGGTAACTATTGCAAGACATGTAAACATAAGTCCTATTGGGGCAATACTTTTAGTAATTAATTTTATGTTTTTTATTTTAAAAATAAAATTTGCTAGAGATAATAACGCAATTGTTGAAAATGAGGCTAAACCTATCCAGGCTGCAGGAACATGCACATACATTATTCTCACGCTATCCCCTTGTAAATAATCAGGCGGAGATAAAATTAAAGCAAAAGAAAGTGCAACTATTAATAAAATAAAAAAAATTGAACTAATGAATTTAGTTAATTTTTCTATCCAAATAAATGTGTTACTTAAACTAAAAAACTTAAACATTTAAATTGATTACAATAATATTAATTTTATGGGAAGGTGTTTTTAAGCCCAACTGAGAATTAGGAGGGAGTTAACTAAAGAAGTTTATCCTCAATCGGGCTAAAACATTTTAAATTTAAATGATTTCTTTGACTTCTATTTGAGTAAAAATTGTTAAATTTTAGGCAGGGAATTAGTTAGAAATTTTATGGTAACTAGAGCCTTTTTTTCCTGAAAAAATTTCTTCTATTAAAGGGTGCTTAACTGGCTCTTTAGATTGATCCAATAATAAATTTTGCTCTGAAACATATGCCTCATAAGTCACATCATTGCTTTCGGCCAACAAATGATAAAAAGGTTGATCTTTTCTAGGTCTAACCTCTTTAGGAATTGACTGGTACCATTCCTCTGAATTATTGAATTCAAAATCTACATCGTAAATAACGCCTCTGAAATCAAAGTGTCTATGCTTTACGACTTCACCTATAGAAAATTTTGCAGTATTGCTTGTAGCCATAAGTAATAGTTAGTAATTTTTATATTAAAATCAATATCTAATTTATAAAAATTTTATAATGTGTTAAAAATCTTATTGTGAATAAGTCTTTTTTAAAATTTATCACCGATTTTGGACCCCTTCTTATTTTTTTTACTATTTATTACAAGAGTGGAAATAATTTAAAAGCCGCTATTCCTCCACTAATAATTTCAACATTGATTGCCGTAGCGATAATGTACGTAGTTGAGAAAAAAATTCCTTACGTTCCTTTAATTGGAGCCGTAGTAATATCTTTATTTGGAGGATTAACTTTATATTTTGATAATCCAATATTTATTTACATGAAGCCCACTATAGTAAATGTAATTTTTGCATTAATACTAATAGTCAGTAAGGTTTTTTATCAAAAAAATTTTCTAAAATTGTTTTTACAAACAGCTTTTCAATTAAATGAAGAGGGATGGAGCAAGCTTAATTTTAGATGGGCATATTTTTTTATTTTTTTAGCAATTTTAAATGAGATTGTCTGGCGAACACAACCTGAAACAACATGGGTAAATTTTAAGGTTTGGGGAATGTTGCCAATCACAATTATTTTCACCGCAATGCAGGTTCCTTTAATAAACAAATATAAAGTATGAGTAAAATTAGATTAGTAATAAATAATAATAACCAACAAAGAGAAAAAGAAAAATTTTTTATTAAAAAAGAATTACAAAGTATATTAAATTTATATGCAAAGATGGTTTCTAATGGTTCATGGAAAGATTATTCTTTTTCATCAGGCGCTAAAGAAGTTTCATTTAATATCTACCAAAGAGCATCTGAAAAACCTGTAATAAGAATATCGAAAAATCTTAAACCTAAGTATTTTAATGAAAGATATTTTATTAAAGATAGAGACGGAACTATTCTAAAAAAATCAGAAAATCTAAATCAACTTATTAATAAAATGAGTTGGAATAAATTAAGAATTATTAAGTAATTATCTTCTTTGACCAAAAAGTCTTAGAAGCATTATGAAAAGATTTATGAAATCTAAGTAAAGCGTTAACGCGCCCATAACAGCTTTTTTGCCCATTAGCTCTCCGCTGTCGCTAACTAAATACATGTTTTTAATTTTTTGAGTATCATAAGCCGTTAATCCAACAAAAATTAAAACACCGATGATTGATATAACAAAATACATCATAGGTGATTTCATGAATATGTTTACTAATGAAGCAATTATAATTCCAAAAAGACCCATCATCAAAAATGAACCAAGTTTAGTTAAATCTCTTTTAGTAGTGTAACCATAAATGCTCATAGCGCCAAACGTTCCTGCAGTTATAAAGAAGACTCTGGTTATGCTCGTGCCTGTGTACATTAAAAAAATTGAAGAGAGCGAAGCTCCCATTAAAGCTGCAAAAATCCAAAAAGTTGTTTGTGCCTTAGCTGCAGACATTTTTGCAATTCCAAAACTCATATAAAAAACTATAGCAAGTGGAGCCAGCATAATTACCCATTTAAGCCCAGATGCATAAATTGTATTTCCAAAATTTGTTAAACCAACAATCTGTCCACCATCAGAAGTTACAACCGCCATTTTAAAAAATGCTAAAGCAATAAAACCAGTTAATAATACACCTGAAGCCATGTAGTTATAGACTTTCAGCATGTATGATCTTAATCCCTGGTCTATAATTGCTTCTGAAGCAGAAGATCTTACAGTGGATGTTTGTTTGTTAAATTCCATACTTTAAATATAAGATTTTTTAATAACTTTTCAATAGGCAAAATATGACCTAAAACTGGTGAGAAAACATTACAAATTTATGAAATTCAAAAAACTTGGAAATACCGATCTAGATGTGAGCTTAATTTGTTTAGGTACTATGACATGGGGAACTCAAAATACTGAGAAAGATGCCTTTGAACAGATGGATTATTCTGTCAGTCAAGGCGTAAATTTTTTTGATACTGCAGAAATTTATTCGGTTCCTCCAAATTCTGACTCTTACGGAAAAACAGAGATTATGATTGGTAATTGGTTTGAAAAAAGAAAAAATAGAGACAAAATAATTTTGGCGTCTAAAGTGGCTGGACCAGGTTGCGATTGGATTAGAGGTGGTGGAAATAACTTTGATGAAAAAAAAATAGGAGAAGCAATAGATGGTAGTTTAAAAAGATTAAAGACTGATTACATCGATTTATATCAATTACATTGGCCAGAACGTTCGACTAATTATTTTGGAAGCAGAGATTACGCACATAACAATAAAGAAGGTGAATGGAATAGTTTTGAAAATATTCTCGATGCCCTAGGTAAATATATAAAGAGTGGCAAAATTAGGTACATAGGCATGTCTAATGAAACACCGTATGGATTATCTAGGTATCTTGAAATCTCTAAAAACAAAGGCGCTCCTAGAATGATGTCAGTTCAAAACCCTTACAGCTTAGTGAATAGAACTTATGAAATTGGAATGTCTGAAATCTCAATTAGACAAAAATGTGGTTTGCTTGTTTATTATCCTCTTGCAGCTGGAGCTTTGTCAGGAAAATATAGAAATGGCGAGATGCCAAAAAATTCTAGAATGGCTCTTTTCAAAGGTTGGGAGCGTCATTTAAACCCTTTGGCAATGCGAGCTTATGATGAGTATTACAAACTTGCCAAGGATTTTAATTTAACCATGGTTCAACTTGCGCAGTCTTTTGTTAACTCAAGACCATTTGTTACTAGTAATATTATTGGGGCCACAACGATGAAGCAACTTAAAGAAAATATTGACAGTGTTAATATTGATTTTACAGATGAAATGATGGAAAGAGTTGATAAAATTCACAATGAAAATCCAAATCCTTCGCCATAAACAATCTTTATAATAGAATAGATTTAGTATAAAAAAGAATCATGTCCTTTAAAAAAGTTTTAGTATTTATTTTTTTCATTACTTTTTCGCTAGAATCTTTTGCTAACACTCCAAGATCAACTGGAAAATATAAAAACTGGGAAAGTTTCGTTGCAGAAACAGATCAAGGAAAAATATGTTTTGCTCAAACAAAACCTACTAAAAGAGCGCCTGGTGCTATTAAAAGAAATGAGTCAAAATTATTTGTAACTTTCAGACCTGCAGATAGCATAAATGATGAGGTAAGCATTACAAGTGGCCATGATTACAAAGCTTCAAGTGTTTCTGCTAGCTCAGGTAAAAGAAAATACTCATTCTTTTCCCAAAAAGATTTTGCCTGGTTGTTAGATGATCAAGAAGAAAAAAATTTCATCAAGTTAATGAAAAGAGCAACAGATTTAATTGTAAAAGCTAGAACTACTAAAGGTGCAGAAACTACTGACCATTATTCGATGATGGGATTCACAAAAGCTTATAACACGGCAAAAAAAACTTGCGGCTAAATGAAAAAAATTGTTTTAGCTTATTCAGGAGGTTTGGACACCTCAATTATTCTTAGGTGGTTGCAAGAAAACTATAAGGCAGAAGTTATTGCTTACACTTCTGATATTGGTCAGGAAATTGATAGAAAAAAGATCATAAGAAATGCTAAGCGCCTAGGTGTTAAAAAAATAATTATTGAAGATCTTAAGAATATTTTTGTAAAAGATTATGTTTTTCCCATGATAAGAGCTCATGCGGTTTATGAAGGAGTTTATTTACTTGGGACATCAATAGCTAGACCTTTGATAGCTAAAAGGCAGATTGAAATAGCGAAAAAATTTAAAGCGTATGCTGTATCGCATGGAGCTACCGGAAAAGGAAATGACCAGGTAAGGTTTGAACTCGGTTATGCTTTTTTTGGTGGTAAAAAGATTAAAACTATTGCTCCATGGAGAGAATGGAAATTACAATCAAGAGCAGATTTAATAAAATATGCAAAGAAAAATAATATTCCAATACCTAAAGACAAAAAGGGTGCACCTCCCTTTTCTGTAGATGATAATATTTTTCATACTTCAACTGAAGGCAAAGTTTTAGAAAACCCAAAAAACTCAGCTCCAGAATTTATTTTTCAAAGAACTATATCTCCAGAAAAAGCTCCAAACAAAAAAACAAAAGTTAGAATTACTTTTAAAAATAGTGATCCTGTAGCTGTTAATGGAAAAAAATTAAAACCAGGAAAAATTTTAGAGAAATTAAATATACTCGCAGGCAAAAATGGAATTGGAAGAGTTGATCTTGTTGAAAATCGCTTTATCGGCATAAAATCGAGAGGTGTTTATGAAACACCTGGAGGAACTTTGTTATATGCTGCTCACAGAGCGATTGAGTCTGTAACTTTAGATAAAAAAACAGCACACGAAAAAGAAAGAGTAATGCCTGAGTATGCTGAGCTAGTTTACAACGGATATTGGTTCTCTAAAAAAAGAATAAAACTTCAAAAGATAATTGATAAAAATAAAAGTAAAGTTTCTGGAGAAATAGTTCTTGGATTATATAAAGGAAATATTACAATACTCTCAAGAAGAACAAAAAATAAAGCTTACTCGATGAAAAAAGTTTCATTTGAAGAAAATAAAACTTTTAATAAGAAAAAAGTTGAGAGTTTTATTAATTATCATTCAAAACAGTTAAATAAGTCCTAATAATCTGTTAAGATTAAATTTTGATGAGTAAAACGATTCGAAATATTCAACTAACAGCAGTTTTAATTCTGCTTATATCTACGGTAATAGCTTTTATCATTGAAATGATAACAATGTATGAAAATCAGACTATTACCTTGGCTGACTTGCTTTTGATGTTTATTTATATTGAAGTTATCGGATTAGTAAAATCGTATTGGGAGACTCGAGCTGTACGAATAACTTATCCATTAGTTATAGCAATAACGGCACTTGCCAGATTTATAATTTTACAAGATAAAGAAAGTGATCCTACAAACTTAATTTATATTTCTTTAGCTATTTTAATTGTAGCTATCTCAACAGTGATAATTAAGTTTAGAAATAGTAAATATCTTAAGATTGATAATTCTAGGTCTGGGAAGCTTTAAAACACTCAAGAGTATTCTTTAATAAACAAGCTATTGTCATTGGACCCACTCCTCCTGGTACAGGTGTAATTGCTTTAGCAATATCTTTAACTTGATCAAACTCAACATCGCCAACAATTTTGTCATTAAGTTTATTAATTCCTACATCAATAACTATCGCATCTTTTTTAACCCAATCCTTTTTAACCAAGTTTGGAACGCCAACTGCAGCAACTAATATGTCTGCTTTCAAACATTCCTGCTGAAGATTTTTAGTTTTGGAGTGAACGATGGTTACAGTACAATTTTCTTTTAAAAGTAACTGGGCCATAGGTTTTCCGTTTAAGTTTGATCTACCAATAACCACCGCATGTTTACCACTTAAATTTTTTTCCACTTTTTTTATTAACATCAAACATCCCATTGGAGTACATGGAACTAAACCTTGATATCCAGAAGATAAATTACCAACATTAACTGGATTAAAACCATCTACATCTTTAGAGGGATGTATTGAATTAATAATTTTTTCTTTATCGATTTGTTTTGGTAATGGAAGCTGAACTAGGATACCTGAAACATTTTGGTCGTTATTTAATTCTTTGATTTTATTGAGTATTTCTTTTTCAGAAACATCATCTGAATATTTAATAACATCGGAATTCATTCCTACTTCTTTAGAATTTTTTTCTTTATTTTTTACGTAGATTTGGCTTGGTGTGTAGTTTCCAATAAGAATAACTGTTAGGCCAGGTACTTTATTTTTAGACTTTTTTATTTTTAATATTTCTTTTTTTATTTCTTCCCTTAATAATTCAGCTTCTTTTTTTCCATCTATAATCATCATTAAAATAAACTTGGTGCAAACATTTCAAAAACTAAATTTCTAATAAACATCAATGCTAAAATTAGAATTATTGGAGAAATATCTATTGAGCCCAAATTTGGAAGAAATCTTTTTATGTAATTTAGAGGTGGCGCAGTTAACTTATAAGATACATCCAATAATGAATAAACGAATCTATTACTTGTATTTAAAACGTTGAAAGCAACTAACCAGCTAATAATAACGTTTATAATTAAAATCCATATATAAAGACTGATAATGTTATCAAAAAGTATTAAAACAGATTTCATTAATTTTTCTCCACATAAATTGAGGTACTTGGAAAAGCAAATGAGGCTTTATTTTTTTCTACAATTGATTTTATTTCAATCGCTAAAGTATCTTTTACTTGCATCCATTCCAAATATTTATTTGTTTTAGTGAAACAAATTAATCTTATATCAATTGAGCTGGCTGCAAATTGATCTATATTTACAGTTAAAAAAGTATCTCCATCGCTAGAGAAATCTTTATTATTTTTAATATAATCTTCTATTTGTTCTTTTATGTCAGACAGCTGTTTGCTAGTGGTTCTATATTCTAAACCTATCAACCAATTAATTCTTCTATTGGTTGTTTGAGAGTTATTAATTACTGCTTTTTCAGCAAACTGAAAATTAGGTATGGTTGCTAAGGACTTATCAAATCTTCTTACAACTGTTGATCTAAAACCTATAGATTCAACTGTGCCCTCTATAACTCCGTCTACATAAATCCAGTCTCCTACTTGAAATCTTCTTTCAACTAGAACTAAAATTCCAGAGATTAAATTTTTAAATAGATCTTGTGCTCCAAGTGCAACTGCAACACCAAAAAGCCCTAGACCAGCAATAATTGGTCCAATTTTAATACCCCATAACTCTAATACTGCTGCTATACCTAAAATAAAAATTAAAACTTTAATTGCCTTTATAATCCAGTTTAATAAGTCTCTAGAAAGTAAATCCCCAATAGATCTTACCACTACTGAAAATGGACCAATAATTTGATGGAAAGTCCAAAATATCAAAATAGTTATTAAAGATCTATTTACTGTTTCTAAAAACTCAGCTGCCTGTGTTTCAATAGTTAAGTAACTTGTTGAAACAAAAAATCCTAAAACGATAGGAAAAAATTTTGCTGGCCCCTCCATTGAAGAGACAAGAGAATTATCAAAGTTATTTGAAGATTTTGAAACATAATTTTCAAGTCGTTTTACAACAAATTTTGAAAAAATTCCTCTTAAGAGTAGAAAAAATAAAAAAATTGCTAATGCTATAATTATTTCTGAAATATTTACTCCAGAAATTCCTTTAGTCCAAACATCAAAAAATAAATCTTTAAAATTTTGTAAAACTTCCATTTAAGATCCCAATTTTATAATTTCTTCACCTGGTTCGAATACTTCTAATTTTTTCCACCCTACCTGCTTGAATACATTCAAAACTTTTTCACTTATACATAATACTCTTGGGCCTGTCATTAAACCATTCAGGGTGTATTTTTTTACTAGTTCTACAAAGCTTTCTGCGCTTCTTTTAGAGTAAACAAAAATTATGTCGGGAGGATAATTATTTAAAATTTTTTCATTTTCATTATTAAGATCAACAATTTTTTCAGAAGAATAGTTAATTACTTTATCGATGAGATATCCTTCCTTCTTAAGATCTAAATCTAATTCTGTTGAAATATAGTCTCCACAAAAATAAGCAATTTTTTTTCTCTTATCAAAGACAGAATTTAAGATAATATTCTTTAAAGCGTTCACATTTCCTCCAGCAGAAATAGTATTAGAATAACCTTTTTGCCTAACTATTTTTTCTGTAATTGAACCAACGCAAAAACAAAGTTTTTTTTTATCTTCATTTGTTAACTTTAAATTTCTAATCGCATTTGCACTTGTAAATATAAAGGCCTCATAATTTTTAGCATCACACGCTGGCGTAATAACAGGTTTAACTTTTAATGTTGGTATATGAATAATTTTATGCCCTAAAGAGAATAATTTTCCCATCAAATCTTCAGCATCAATTAAAGGTCTAGTAATTAATATATTCATTTTTTTTTAAATTTATCTCCAGCTTTTAACAGTATCTCTTCACCAACTTTTTTACCAATTGCTATTGCTTCATCAATATTTCCATCGGTTTCATATTCAAAACTCTCATCACCAATATCAGAAAATAATTGAGCTCTTAGTGTCAACTTGTTATCTTTGACAATAGCTAAACCTCCAACAGCAGTTTCACAATCCCCACTAATGGTTTGAAGCATTGATCTTTCAGCTTTTGCACAAAGTTCAGTCTCATTATGATTTATTTTTTTTAAAAGATTTTTAATATTAATATTATTCTTTTTACATTGAACTGCAATCACGCCTTGACCTACGGCTGGTAAAACTTGGTTCATTTCAAATGCAAAAGCTACTTTATTTTCTAAATTTATAGACTTTAAACCTGCGGCAGCCAAAATTATTCCGTCTAGTTCATTCTCATCTATTTTTTTTATTCTGGTATCAATATTCCCTCGAATATTCTTAACCATAATTTTTTTACTAATCTTTTTTAATTGAAGTTCTCTTCTACGAGAACTTGATCCTATTTTTAACTTGTTATTTAATCCTTCTAGATTTTTAATTTTTGTGCTTACAATAACATCTCTAAAATCATTTCTTTTAAGATATGCTCCGATTAAGAGGCTATTATTTTCAATTGAATCCATGTCTTTTAAAGAATGGACAGCTATATCAATTTCATCTTCTAATAACTTTTCTTCAATCTCTTTGCAAAACAAATTTTTGCCACCAATTTCAGAAAGTTTTATGTTCTTATTAATATCACCTGATGTTTTTATGGTTTGAATAATAATATCTTTTTCTTCAAGATTTTTATGTTCTTGTAATAATAAATCTTTAACTTTAGCGACATAAGCTAATGAAAGCTTACTACCTCTTGCTCCAATTGTAATTTTAGTCATTTATCGTTTATATATTTGAAAGAACTAATTTATACTATTTATTTAGAAAGTGCACGATGACGAAAAAACTAACTTTTTTAGGAATAGAGACAAGCTGTGATGAGACAGCAGCAGCTGTAATAAGAGAAAATGACCAAGGTACAGCAGATATTTTATCTAATGTTATATCTAGTCAGGTTAAAGAACATAATAAATTTGGTGGTGTTGTGCCGGAACTAGCAGCTAGAGCTCATTTAGAGAATATAGAATATATTATTAAAACAGCTTTTAACAAAAGTAAGATTTCTATCGATCAAATTGACGGTGTGGCGGCAACTGCGGGACCTGGTTTGATAGTTTGTTTAACAGTTGGGTTAAATATAGGAAAATCAATTGCTGCATTTTCGGACAAACCATTTATTGGTGTAAACCATTTGGAAGGACATGCTTTAAGTCCTGGCTTGATTAACAAAATTCAATTTCCATATTTATTATTACTAATTTCTGGTGGTCATACCCAATTTGTAATTGTTAAAGACGTTGATAAATACGAGCAATTAGGAACTACTATTGATGATGCTTTGGGAGAAGCTTTTGATAAGACAGCAAAAATGTTAGCTTTCAATTATCCTGGTGGGCCAGATATAGAAAAATTTGCTAAATTAGGTGATGAAAATTTTTTTCAATTACCTAAACCAATTATTAATAAGGCAGGTTGTAACTTATCATTCGCAGGTTTAAAGACTGCTGTTTTGAGAGAAACAAAAAAAATTAATAATAATGTGAATTTAAAGAATCACATGGCTGCTTCTTTTCAAAAAACAATCAACAAGATTCTAAGGAAAAAAACTAGAATAGCAGTAGAAATGTTTTTGAAAAAAACTAACAAAAAGAATTTTCAGTTAATAGTTGCAGGCGGGGTAGCTGCAAATAAATCAATTAGAGAAAATATTCTATCTTTGTCTCAAGAAATGAATTTTAATGTAGTTTTTCCAAGTTTAGAATTTTGTGGTGACAACGCAGCGATGATAGCATGGGCTGGTATTCAAAGGTATAAAAAAAATATTACTAGTGAGCTCAATTTAACGGCTAAATCAAGATGGCCTTTAGACAAAAAAGCTCCCTACATGAAAGGGCCGGGTCTTAAACTATGAAAAGTTTCAAAATAACAGAAAAAGATGGGATAGCTTATTCTAAAAGATCTGGTGATAATAATGAAATTCATTTAAGCGAATTAGCAGGTTACAATTCGATATTTGGAGAAAAAATTTGCCATGGTACTTTTGTTTTAGAAAAAATACTAAAAATAATTAACTTCAAAAAGATTTTAAACAAAGAGAAAAAGTTAAAAATTAAAGTCAATTTTTACTATCCAGCTTATTATGGTGAGAAGATATATTTAAAAAAGAGGAGAAACGAATATTTCGAAATATACCAAGGTAAAAAAAGAATAATCGATATATTATTTCTAAAAAAAACAAAAAATTATAGTGAAAAAATTTTAAATCCTAATAAAAGCAAAATTTTTAAAAATACAATTTTTCAGAAAAACAAAAGCTATGAAGAAAAAATATATTTTATTTTATCTATTATAAGTAAATATGTTGGAAAATTTTATCCTGGTAAGTATTCGATAATAAAGGAAATAGAATTAATTTTGGAAGACGCTAAATTTATTAATGAAAGAAAAATCAAAATTAGATCTAAAAAATTGAACAAAAAATTTCCTATGATTAATAATCAGCTTAGCTCTAGAAATTTAACTGTTAATTTTTTATCTTTAATTAGACCTAAAATTATAAATGATAAGACAAAATTAAAGCAAAAATTAATAGGTAAAATTAAAAAAATTAAATATAACGCTTTAATTTTAGGTGGGAGCCAGGGTATTGGGAGAGTTATTTTCGAAATTTTAAAAAAAAATAACAATATAATAAAAATAATTACTTATAATAAAAATTTAATTAAGTTAAATAATAAAAAAACTTTTTCATTCAAATTTGATATAAATAAAAACCATTTTACTCTTCAGAAATATATAAAAAAATATTCTCCGCTAAGAATTTTTTATTTTATTTCACCAAAAATTTTTTTTGACAAAAAACTTTCAAAAGAAAAATATAAGGAGTTAAAAATATTTTTTTTAGACTTCCCTAAAAAAATTCTTAATAAAACTTATAATCACAGATTAAGTTTTTTTTATCCATCTACCTCAAATATAAATAAAGATAAATCTGCAGACTATTCAAAAATTAAATTTCAAGCGGAATTACAACTTGCAAAAATTTGTAAAAAAAATAATATTAAATTTCAAACATTAAGATTGCCTGCAATTAATTCACGTCAATCTATTTCACTAATAAACCCTAATCCAGTCTCATTTACCGAATATTTAAATTCAAATTACGAATCATTTAAAAAAATTTTTTTATGAAATATTGGTTATTAAAATCCGAACCTGATGTTTGGTCTTTAGATCAACAAGAAAAGTCAGGTTTAAAAGGTACGACTTGGGATGGGGTTCGAAATTATCAAGCTGCTAATAATCTAAAAAAGATGAAAATAGGCGATTTGTGCTATTTTTATCATTCAAACATAGGAAAAGAGATTGTTGGTGTTGTTAAGGTGATTAAAGAGGCTTTTATCGATAAAACAGACCCTAAAAAAAGATTTGTTGCAGTTCAGGTTAGGTTCCAAAAGCGATTGAAATATCCAATAACTCTTGAAAAGATTAAAGAAATTAAAGAAATTTCCCATTTAGCGCTTATCAAACAAAGTAGGTTGTCAGTAATGCCGATAGATAATAAAAGTTGGAAAATCTTAGATAAGATGAGTAAAATAAAGTCTAGTTAGGAGAAATTGTGCCCAAAAAAAAGAAGAAGAAAAAAGTCAAAAAATTTAAGAAGAATTCTAAAAAAAGAAAAAAAGCTAGTAAAGTAAAAAAATTTAATTCAAAAAAAAGAAGGTCTTTTGGTAAAAAGTTAAAAAAGAGATCAAAGTTAAAATCTAGAAAGACTAAAAAAACTAGAAAATTTAGTTTTAAAGCACCGAAATTAATTGAGGATAGCGATGGAAAATCACTTATAAGAGTATCTGATAGTTGGGCCAACCATGCATATGTAAATAAATCTCAATATTTAAAAAAATATAAATTATCAATAAAAGAAAATGAAAAGTTTTGGGCTAAAGAAGGAAAAAGAATTACCTGGATAAAAAAATACTCAAAAATTAAAGATGTAAAATATAGTAAGGATGACGTTAAAATTAAATGGTACTACGATGGAACTTTGAACGCTTCAGCTAATTGTATAGATCGTCATCTTAAAAAGAATGCAAGTAAAACTGCTATTATTTGGGTTGGAGACGATCCAGCGGACTCTAAGAAAATTTCTTATAAAGAATTACACCAAAACGTTAACAAAGTTGCTAACGGACTAAAAAGTCTAGGAATTCAAAAAGGAGATCGTGTAACGATTTATCTAACAATGATTCCAGAACTTGCATATGTAATGCTAGCTTGTGCAAGAATAGGAGCTGTGCATTCAATTATTTTTGGAGGTTTTTCTCCAGACTCGATAGCTACACGAATAAATGACTGTGAGTCAGATTATTTAATTACAGCAGATGAAGGAGTTAGAGGGGGAAAAATTATTCCTCTTAAGAAAATTGCGGATGAAGCTCTTCAACAATGTCCAGATGTGAAAAAATGTGTTGTTGTTGAAAGAACAGGTAATCAGGTTAATTGGAATGATGAAAGAGATGTTTCATACAAAAAATTAATATCTTCAATGCCCACAAAATGTGATCCTGAAGAAATGAATGCAGAAGATCCTTTATTTATTCTTTATACTTCTGGGTCAACTGGAAAACCTAAAGGTGTTTTGCATACTACAGGTGGTTACATGGTTTACGCTTCAATGACACATCAATATATTTTTGATTATAAACCTAACGATATCTACTGGTGTACTGCTGATATTGGATGGGTAACAGGACATAGTTATATTATTTATGGTCCACTTGCTAATGGAGCTACAACAATAATGTTTGAAGGAGTTCCAAATTACCCGGACAATTCAAGATGGTGGCAAATTGTAGACAAACACAAAGTTAATATATTTTATACTGCTCCGACCGCAATTCGTGCATTAATGAGAGAAGGCGATGGTCCAGTTAAAAAAGCCAGTAGAAAATCTTTAAAATTACTTGGAACAGTTGGTGAGCCGATAAATCCAGAAGCATGGTTGTGGTATTACAAAACTGTTGGTGACTCAAGATGCCCAATAGTTGATACGTGGTGGCAAACTGAAACTGGAGGAATATTAATTGCTCCTCAACCTGGAGCCATTGATTTGAAACCTGGCTCTGCAACTAAACCTTTCTATGGCATTAAGCCTCTATTGGTAGATAAAGATGGAAAAATTATTAAAGGTGAGGGACAAGGAAGATTGTGTATGGCTGGATCTTGGCCAGGGCAAATGAGAACTGTTTACGGTGATCATCAAAGGTTTATTGATACATATTTTTCTCAATTTGACGGTAAATATTTTACAGGAGATGGATGTAGAAGAGATAAAGACGGGTATTATTGGATTACAGGACGTGTTGACGATGTGATTATTGTATCAGGACATAACCTTGGTACTGCTGAAATAGAAAGTGCTTTTGTTGCTCATCCAAAAGTAGCTGAGGCTGCTGTTGTAGGTTTTCCGCACAGTATTAAAGGTAACGGTTTGTATTGTTATGTAACTTTAAATGCTGGAGAAAATCCAACTGGCGATTTAGAAAGAGATTTGAAGCAGTGGGTAAGAAAACAAATTGGCCCTATTTGTTATCCAGATGTAATTCAATTTGCTCCAGGTTTACCTAAAACAAGATCTGGAAAAATTATGAGAAGAATTTTAAGAAAGATTGCAGCTAACGAACCAGATAATTTAGGTGATACAACAACATTAGCAGATCCAAGTGTGGTTGCTTCTCTAGTAGAAAATAGACAAAATAGAGATTAATTAAATTTTAAATTTTTAGTTAATTTTTTAAATTCATCAATTTTTAAATTCCATTTTAATCTCATAGAATTTAAGACTATTTCTTTATCTAAAATTTTTAATTCATCAGCAATTGGGGCCCAATTATAAAGCGCCAAGCAGCTTTCTTTAAATGGGTTTTCTAAATAATATTTATTAAAATTTATTTTGTAATATCGATTTAAAAATTCTTGTTTTGCTCTTTGATAAATTTCATCGGTTAAACCGTTTTTTTTCTCATTTCCTATAATATCTAGAAAAATTTCTTTACAATCATTCTCTTTAAGATTTTTTTCTGCTATCAAATATGAAAAAACATATAAACTACAGTCCGCTATGGCAGTCATGTAAATATTCCATTTAGCAATATTTATTGATTTAGAAAAAACATCATCTTCAACCATTGCTGTAAATTTGACGCCTATTCTTGTCTTTAAATAACCGTACAAGGTAGTCTGTGTGACGTGTGCTGATCTTTGTTGAATAAATTTTTGAAGATCTTTTTTTGAATTTATGCTTTTAAAATAACTTGTTACTTTCTCTACAGGGAATAAGTATTCTCCCATGGTTTTTAGAGTAATTCTAAGTTTTTCTATATTCAATTTCACGTTGTATTTTAAAAACCCTTATTTTACTTAACTTATAGCATTTCAAATTGGTTTTAGGGTCCTTTTTTCCCTTTTAATTCAACTCATAATGGGTATGGTTTCACCAATTAAAGTACTTTTTACGTAAAAAGTTAAAAATAAACAGGGGGAAATATGTCAAATAAAGACGCATATTGGGAAAAGACTAAGAACCACATGTTAGTAACATTGGCTCTTTGGGCTTTCTTCTCGTTAGTTGTCTTCATGTTCGGTTCTGAATTGAACACGATGTCTTTTCTTGGCTATCCACTAGCATATTACATGACTGCGCAAGGTTCACTTCTTGCCTTTGTGATAATTTTGTTTTGGACTGCAAATAAACAAGAAAAAATCGACGAAGAACATGGGTTCTCAGAGAGAGGGGATGACTAATGTTTAAAGGTGATTTTATAAAAAACCTTCCTAAAATATACGGGACCTACACTGGTGGTTTCTTAGTATTCATCATTTTGATGGCTATTGCGGAACAAGCAGGTGTGTCAGCTAAAAACATTGGAGTAATGTTCGTTGCTTTCACGGTTTGTATATATGCCTTAATCGGGTATTTATCACGAACCATAAATGTAGATGCCTACTATGTTGCAGGAAGACAAGTGCCAACCGTATTTAACGGGATGGCGACAGCAGCTGACTGGATGTCAGGTGCTTCTTTCGTAGCCTTAGCGGGTGGAGTTTACTTTGGTGGTTATACTTATATGGCCTTCTTAGTAGGTTGGACAGGTGGATACGTACTTGTTGCAACTCTAATGGCTCCGTATCTAAGAAAATTTGGATGTTACACAGTTCCTGATTTTATCGGAACACGATACGGTGGTAATCTCGTAAGAGCTTGCTCTGTATTCGTGCTTTTCATAGCATCATTTACTTACGTAACAGCGCAAATTAACGCTACGGGAACAATTGCTTCTAGAGCTCTTGGTATTCCATTCGAAGCAGGTGTATGGGTAGGATTAGTAAGTATCCTTATCTGTTCAATGCTTGGTGGAATGAGAGCCGTAACTTGGACTCAGGTTGCTCAGTACATTGTATTAATCATCGCTTACTTGATACCAGTATTCTGGATCAGTTCTAATGTTGGTGGAGGAATTTTCCCTCACTTAATGTTAGGTGATGAAGTTGCAAGACTTGGTGAACTTGAACAACAATTTGGACTAGTTAAAAACAGCGCCGCAGATATGAAAGCAGCTGGGGTACCAGGAGGATTGAAATACATCTCTGGATCTCACTCTGGAGTACCTGAAGGTGGAATGGCTGTCTGGAAATACTTATCGTTAGCGATTTGTATGATGGTGGGAACTGCATCGTTACCTCATATCTTAATGAGATACTTTACAACTCCTTCTGTTAGAGCAGCAAGAAAATCAGTAGCTTGGTCGCTATTCTTTATTTTCTTACTTTACTCTTCAGCGCCTATGTTAGCGACATTGTCTAAGTTGGCATTGATGGATCCAAATCTACCAACTGGAATTATCGGAAAATCTATTTCTGAAGTTCAGTCGATAGAATGGGTACAAAGATGGTCTGAAGTTAAACAAGTATTTATCGCAGACTTTAATGGTGACGGTATACTTCAGTTGAACGAATGGTTCATGAGAGGTGACGTTGTAGTATTAGCTACTCCAGAAGTAGCAGGACTACCGTTCGTAATCTCTGGACTAGTGTTTGCTGGTGGTATGGCTGCTGCCATGTCAACTGCAGATGGTCTTGTGTTAGCGATATCAAATGCTTTATCTCATGATATTTACTACAAAATCATAGATCCAAAAGCTGATACAGCTAAAAGACTTTTAGTTGCTCGTGTACTATTAGTAATAATCGGAGCTGCTGGTGCTTACATAGCCTCTTTCAGGCTAACAAGTATCTTAGGTTCGGTTGCTTGGGCGTTTGACTTTGCAATGTCAGGCTTGTTCTTCCCACTTGTACTTGGTGTATGGTGGAAGAGAGCTACAAGACAAGGTGCAATCGCTGGTATCATAGCTGGAATTGTTTCAGGAACATTATACTTAACGTGGGTGTTCCCTAAATTCTCAGTGCCAATGTGGGGCGGTGTAAATGATCCATTCTTAGGTATCGACCACTTAAGATTTGGATTAATCGGTGCTCCTATCTGTTTAGTAGTAATGGTTGTAGTTAGTTTAATGACTAAAGAACCATCTCCTTCTGTACAGAAAATGGTGGATGATACTAGAATACCAACGGGTAAACCAATCCTTGGTAAACAGTAGTACCAACTAATTATTTAAAATTAAAAGGGGCGATTTTTTCGCCCCTTTTTTTTTGACTGAATCATGATATTTTAAAAATATGATACCTACTTGGGCAATTGTTTTAGACTACATTCTTGGAACAATAATGTGGACTTTGATTGGCAGAGCTTTCATGAACATATTTCAAAGGGAAGACTCTACTTTCTTTTTTATGAGAGTTTTTGTTAAGTACACTAATCCAATCATAAACTTATTCAAATTTATTACCCCGAGTTTTTTATTTGGCCCTTTTATTGCGCTTTATGTTGCATGGTTTTTTTATCTTTTTAGATTTTACGCAATGCCCTACATTTTAGGTTATGATGTCTGGGGGATGTTGGCGTTTCCCTTAGAAAGTGATTTTTCAAGACAGTTATATCAGTTATTCAACTAGACTTTTAATTTTTTTGACAAAGTTTTAGTTTAAAATATAAACAAAATATGGGCAGTTTAATTAAAATTTCACCTTCGGTTTTATCCGCTGATTTTAGCAAATTAGGAGAAGAAGTAGTGTCATTAGAAAAAGCTGGAGCTGACTACATACATATTGATGTGATGGACGGACATTTTGTACCAAATTTAACTATTGGTCCAGAAGTAATAAAGAAACTTAGACCGCTTACAAAAAAGATATTTGATGTTCATCTAATGATTTCACCCGTCGATAATTTTGTCAAAGACTTTGCTAATGCTGGTGCAGATATCATTACGTTTCACCCAGAAGCAACCCCTGATGTTTCTAAAACAATTAAATTAATTAAAGAACATAATAAAAAAGTTGGTATTTCACTTAAACCAAAATCAAAAATTGATTTGATAAAGGATCATTTGAATCAAATAGACTTGGTTCTAATTATGAGTGTTGAGCCTGGATTTGGAGGTCAAAAATTTATGCCAGAGGTTTTAGAAAAAACTAAGGCTGTAAGAGAATTAATCGATAAGAATAATTTAAATGTAGATGTTGAAATAGATGGTGGAATTAATTTTGAAAACTGTTCTAAAGCAAAAAATGCTGGCGCGAATATACTTGTGTCTGGGTCAACTATCTTTAAAGAAAATAAGGGTGACCTTAAAAGAAATATAGAAATTCTTAGAAATAATTAATAAATGTTTGGACTGAAAAGTGTCTACTTTTATTTAGTTGCTTGTCAGATAACATTAATCAAGTTTTTTAAAAGAATATATTTCTCATCAAAAAATTATAATAAATCTTTAGAATCTAAAACACCACAACAAGTCTATTATAATCCGAATTCATTTTTATTATCAATAATCACTTCATACAAAACTCGCTCATTTAAAATTAATGATATAGATCCAAATATTTTTTGGTTAGAAGATAAAAAAAAAGATGCAGAACAAATGCATAGTTTTTTATGGCTTAGCCTTATGGATAGAAAAACTGACCACACTAAAATAAAAAAAATTATTTATATTTGGATGCTAAAGAATGCAAAATATAGAAAAAAAACCTGGGAGACTTCGACATTAAGCACTAGAATTATTAGCTGGATTCTAAATGTAGATATTATTTTAAATAATAGTACTTTTGATTTTAGAAGAAATTTTTTAAATTGTTTAATTAGCCAAACTAATCATTTAAAAAAAAATATAATATTCGAAAATAATTTTAAAAATAAAATTGAGATTTTAATTGCAATAATTTTAACTGGACTTGTTTTTAAAGAGTACGAGGAAAATTTTAATATTGGTATCAAAGAATTAGAAACACTAATAAGAGATTTTTTTGACAATGATGGCTTTCCACTATCGCGAAATCCAAATGATTTAATATTTTTTGCAAAATATTTAATATTTTGCAAAGAGCTTATTAAAGATAGTCAGAAATATGTGCCTGAATTTTTACAAGACATAATAGATAAAAATCTAAATTGTATTCATTTTATAAAAACACCGAATGGGCAACTGCCACTATTTAATGGAGCTTCTGTTGTTAACTTAAATCAAATTCAAAAGTACTTAGATGAATTTAAACCTAATAGTAAAAATAAAAATCTAGGTGGTTTATTTAAGATAAAATATAAAAATCATTTTTTAATAATAGATACAGGAAGACCTCCAAAGCAAAAATTTTCAAAATCATATCAATCAGGGCCTCTCTCTTTTGAATATTTTTTAGATGGAATAAAAATTATTACTAATTCAGGATTTGGTGGTCATATTTCAAAAAGAGCTGAAGAACTAAGTAGACTTACTGCGTGCCAATCAACATTAAGCATTAATGATACATCTGTGACAAAATTTGAGAAAAGTGAAATGTTAAACAAAGTTTTTGGAAACTCCATTGAAGACACCTTTAAATCTTTTGAATTGTTTTCTAAAGATGAAAATGGACTAATAGGTTGTTCATCTTCTAATAATGGTTATGAAAAAAAGTTTGGATGCACTCATAAAAGAGAAATTTATATAAATAAGGTGAACAATTGTTTAAAAGGGGTGGATCACATCATTAAAGCAAAAGATGGATATCCAATTAGATACGCATTTAGATTTCACATTAATCCAGAGCTGAGTGCTGTTAAAACTATGAGCGGAAATAGTGCTCTAATTCAAATTTCTAAAAATAGATCACTCATCTTTACTGTCAAAGATGAAAGTTTAGAAATTGAAAAAAGTATATTTTTAGGTGGAAAAAAAATATTAGATAATACATGTATAACAATTAGTGGTAATTTAGTTAATAAAAATAAAACTTTTAACTGGGAAATTAAGAAAAATATTTAAACATGAATTTGAAAATTAAGAATGCTTTAATATCAGTTTCAAATAAAGAAAATTTGGTTTCGCTACTTAAAACTCTTAAAAAATTTAATGTTAATATTATAAGTTCTGGAGGAACTTATGCTTCAATTAGAAAATTAGGATATCAGTGCACAGAGCTATCAAAATATACAGGTTTTAAAGAAATGCTGGATGGGAGAGTTAAAACACTCCATCCAAAAATACATGCTGGAATTCTTCATGATAGACAAAATAAAAAACACAAAAGTGAAATGTCTAAACAAAATTTTCCTGCCATTGATCTAATAGTTGTTAACTTTTATCCTTTTCAGAAAATTGTTTTAAGCTCAAAAAATCCAAAACAAATTATTGAAAATATTGATATTGGTGGACCTACAATGGTTAGAGCTGCAGCAAAAAACTTTAATAATGTTACAATTATAACAAACAAAGATGATTATGGATATCTGATTGAAGAATTAGAAAACCTTAAAGGAAAAACTTCCTTAAAATTTAGAGAATTAATGTCCTCAAAAGCATTTGGTTTAACCGCATATTATGATGCGATGATCGCTAATTGGTTTAATAAAAAACTCAAGATTGAATTTCCTGAAAGAAAAACAATCTTTGGAAGAAAATTGCAAAAATTGAGGTATGGCGAAAATCCTCATCAACAAAGTTCGATTTATGTTAACGACTATAATGACAAACATTTAAAATTTGATCAAATTCATGGGAAAGAACTAAGCTACAACAATTACAATGATATGTTTGCTTCATTAGAAATTTTAAATTCTTTAAAGAAAAATTCAGGAACTGTCATTATTAAACACGCTAACCCTTGTGGTGTATCAGAAAATAAGGTTCCCTTAATCTCTTTTAAAAATGCTTATGCATCCGATCCCATTAGTGCTTTTGGTGGAGTTATAGCTTGCAACTATAGAATTAATAAAAGGGTAGCCCTTGAAATAAACAAAAATTTTTTAGAAGTTATTCTGGCTAAAGGATTTGAAAAAGATGCCTTGAATATTCTTAAAAAAAAGAAAAAATTAAGAATTATTGATATTTCTAATTTTAATCTAAATAGTCTCTCTTCTATCAAAACATTTGATGGTTCTTTTTTACTACAAAGTAAAGATAATATTGTGATTGATAAAAAAAAATTGAAGTGCGTAACTAAATTAAAGCCAAACAAAAAAGAATTAGCTGAAGTTAAATTTGCATTTAATATTTGTAAATATGTTAAATCTAATGCGATAGTGTTATGTAGTAATTTTTCAACAATCGGTATTGGGGCTGGTCAACCAAGTAGATTAGA
Organism: uncultured Pelagibacteraceae bacterium; assembly: GCA_902613915.1. Classification (GTDB taxonomy): domain Bacteria; phylum Pseudomonadota; class Alphaproteobacteria; order Pelagibacterales; family Pelagibacteraceae; genus Pelagilacustribacter. The sequence continues at coordinate 43,346 of CACMJB010000001.1, forward strand.
CAGTTGTAAAATTGCCGTACAAAAAGCAAAACAATTTCAATCTTCAAAAATTAAGAACTCTATAGCAGCGTCAGACGCGTTCTTTCCTTTTGCTGATGGAATAAATGCATTAATTAAAGCAGGCGTTAAAACAATAGTGCAACCAGGTGGTTCAATTAGAGATCAAGAAGTTATTAATGCCGCTAATAAAGCCAATATTAAAATGATTTTTACTGGAATTAGACACTTCAATCATTAATCTAATTTATCAATTTTTGCTGCTAGTATAAAGTCACTTTCAGCTAACCCTTTAATTGCATGAGTAAAAATTTTTATCTTACAATAACCCCAACCAAAGGAAATGTCTGGATGATGGTTTTCTTGCTCAGCTATTTCTCCAACCTTGTTGGTGAAATTCAAGCTTTCCTTAAAATTCTTAAATTTAAAGTTTTTAATTAAATAATAGTTTTTATCCTCATTACTTTTAACATCCCAACCATCAACTTTTTTTAAATACTTATGTATTTCACTTTTATCAAATGGTGGGATATTACCATCACATGCTACACATTTTTTTTTATACAATTCAGTCACTATTATTTTTATACTAAATATTTAAATTTTAGTGTAAAATATATAATTGAAACATGTATTTAAATATAAATTATTCAAATTTAGAAAAAGTCGCAGCTGAGAATTGTAATAATTATGTTGAAGCTGAACCATTTCCATCAATTGTTTTTGATAATTTTTTTAATACAACTATACTTGAAAAAATCTTAAGTGATTTCCCAAAAAATATAAACAAAATTGGAAATGAATATAAAAATAAAGCTGAAAAAAAACTAAGCTTAAATGATCCCGAAAAATTGTCTGAAAGTACAAATAATTTTATCAACTATTTAAACTCTGCACCGTTTGTCAAATTTCTCAACAAGTTAACAGGCATAAAAGAGACACTTATTACAGACCCTTATTTAGTTGGAGGTGGACTTCATGAATTGAGAAACGGTGGTCATTTAAATGTTCACGCGGATTTTAATCAACACCCTAAGATGAAATTAGACCGAAGACTAAATATTTTAATTTACCTAAATCATAATTGGAAAGAAAATAACGGAGGTCATCTTGAATTATGGGATAGAAACATGAAAGAGTGTAAAAAGAAAATATTTCCTTTATTTAATAGAATGGTTGTATTTAGTACGACTGATTTTTCATATCATGGCAATCCAGATATCGTAAAAACTGATGACAACAATTCAAGAAAATCTATTGCGTTATACTATTATTCAAATGGAAGACCTAACGAAGAGCGAGAGCTTGGATTGCATTCTACAATTTTCAGAAAAAGACCTGGTACCGATGACATAGATGGCAATTTAGAATTTAAAAAGTTGTTTGGAAAAATTTACTTTAAATCTAAAAAAAAAATATAGTTTTTGGAGCGGGCAAAGGGGTTCGAACCCTCGACCTTCTCGTTGGCAACGAGACGCTCTACCACTGAGCTATGCCCGCAATATAAAAATAGCTTAACCTAAATTTTATTACAAAACAAGAATTTGCAACTAATTATTATTTAAATTAAACATCAAAAATATTAATAAAAAACTATGATTAAAGAAAAGCTTCGACGTGGAACGATTTTATATAAAATCTATTTATACTATAATATTTTTATTAGATATCGTTTCTTAAGAAATAAAAAATCATTTTCACAGTTTGGTGAAGATTTATTTATTGAAGAGTTTTTCGCCAATCAAAAAGAAGGTAAATATGTAGATCTTGGTGCTTTCCATCCAATGAGAATGAGCAATACTTTTCTACTTTATAAAAAAGGATGGTCAGGAACAAATGTGGATTTGAATCCAATTTCAATCGATTTTTTTAATCTTGCTAGAAAAAACGATAATAATATTTGTGCTTTGATAAGTGATCAGGGTAACCAGTTGAAAAATGCATATTTTGTAAATCCATGGAGTTCAGCAAATAGTATAAACATAAGTGAGAATACTAAAATTAAAAAAGAGATGATAACTGAAACTTTTAGTAATATTGTAAATCATGATTTTGATTTTTTAAATATTGATCTTGAAGGTCATGATTATAATGTTTTGAAAACAATTAATTTTAATAAATTTCACCCTAAGCTCATATGCATCGAAATATTAAGTGATGATCAAAATAAAAAAAGTATATTTGATCACATGACGCAAAATAATTTTGTTTTTCTTAAAAATCTTGGGCCAAGCTTTTTTTTTACAAGAGGAATTAAATGAGAGTTATTGACTGTTTTTCCTATTTTGATGAGGATATAATTTTAGAGATAAGGCTTTCAACTTTATACGATTACGTTGATGAATTTGTTATTTGTGAAGCCACATTAGATCATGCAGGAAATGAAAAAAAACTTAATTTTGATTTGGATAAGTTTAAGGAATACAAGAATAAAATTAATTATATTGTAATTGATGATTTACCAAAAGAGGTGAAAAAATTTAAAAAAAATTGGCATCCAGCACATGCACGAGATCAGTTTCAAAGAAATGCTCTTGTACGAGGTATTAATCATTGTAACGATAACGATTTAATAATGATTTCTGATTTGGATGAGATACCAAACCCAAAAAAAATTTCAAGTTTTGGAAGTGAAAATAATTATGTCTGCTTTGTACAAAATAATTATTTATTAAAATTTAATTTACTTAATACAACTGAACCTTACTGGTATGGCACAAGAATGTGTAGAAAAAAAAATTTAAAATCACCTCAATGGCTAAGAGAAATTAAAGCAAGAAAATTACCATTCTATAAATTTTATAAGCCTCGATTTGATGAATTTATACAAGACGGTGGATGGCACTTTAGTTCAGTGAAAGACGCGAAGGGTATTTATAAGAAGTTAAACTGTTATTCAGAGCAGCAATGGAATAACGATAAATATAAAAATATTGATATTATTGAAAAAAAAATTTTTGAAAAAAAAGATCTTTTTAATAGAGATTATAAGTATAAAGTGGTTAATATTGACAATTCTTTTCCAGATTTTATTTTTAAAAATCAAGAAAGATTAAAAGATTTAATTTATAAGGAATAAAATGTTAAAAGTTACTAAAAAAAATCTGCCAAATGAAATACCTATTTTTCCTTTATCTGGAGTAATTTATTTTCCTAAAACTAATCTTCCCCTTAATATATTTGAACAAAGATATCTAGATTTAGTAAATGATGCTTACAGCAAAGATAAATTTATGGGCATGGTACAATCTATAAAAGAAAGTGATACCGTATATGATGTTGGTTGTTTAGGAAAAATAAGTGATTATCAAAAGAGCAAGGATGGGAGGATTTTAATTAACTTAACAGGAGTTTCTAGATTTAAAATTTTAAAAGAAATAAAAAATGAAAAATTGTACCGTGTGTTTCAAGTAGATTATAAGAGTTTTGCAGCAGATATAGAAAATAATAATAATGAGATAAATCTGGAAGATTTAATGGAAAAAGCAAAAATCTTTTTTAAAAAAAATGGTCTTTTGTTAAATTGGGTAGAATTTGAAAAATTAGACCAAGCACAAAAAATTAACACCTTGGCCATGATTGCTCCAATTACTAATGAGGAAAAACAAAAACTTTTAGAAACAGTATCTTTAGAGAGTAAAGTGGGGACTCTTAAAAATATAATTAATTTTTATTTACACGAAACTAATTTAAACAATCAGACTATTCAGTAGTTTAATTAGCTGACTTATTCATTGAATCAAAAAAATCAGCATTATTTTTTGTATTTTTTAATTTTGATATTAGAAATTCAATTCCATCCATAGTGCCCATTGGACTAATAATTCTTCGCAATACATTCATCTTTGAAAGATCATCTTTTTCAAATAATAATTCTTCTCTTCTTGTTCCAGATCTAGTAATATCTAGTGCAGGATATATCCTTTTGTCTGCAACTTTTCTATCAAGTATTAACTCTGAATTACCAGTTCCTTTAAACTCCTCAAAAATTACCTCGTCCATTCTGCTCCCTGTGTCGATTAAAGCTGTGGAAATTATAGTTAAAGACCCACCTTCCTCTACGTTTCGAGCTGCACCAAAAAATCTTTTGGGTCTCTGAAGTGCATTAGCATCAACACCACCAGTTAAAACTTTTCCTGAGCTTGGTATCACGGCATTATATGCTCTTCCTAATCTTGTAATTGAATCTAATAAAATTACTACATCCTTTTTATGTTCAACTAATCTCTTTGCTTTTTCAATTACCATCTCTGCTACAGCTACGTGCCTTGAGGCTGGTTCGTCAAAAGTTGATGCAACTACTTCGCCTTTTACCGATCTTTGCATATCTGTTACTTCCTCTGGTCTTTCATCAATTAACAGAACCATCAAATAACATTCGGGATGATTTGCTGTAATTGATTGAGCGATGTTTTGAAGAATAATTGTTTTCCCAGCTCTAGGAGGCGAAACTATTAATGAACGTTGTCCTTTACCGATTGGACTAACTAGATCTATAAGTCTAGCTGTATTATCTGGTTTTTTCTCAACTTTTGTACTTTCAACCTCTAACTTTATCCTCTCGTTAGGATAAAGAGGTGTTAAATTGTCAAAAGCAATTTTATTTTTTCCTTTTTCAGGTTCGTCAAAATTAATTTTATTTACCTTTAATAAAGCGAAATATCTTTCTGCATCTTTTGGACCTCTAATTTCTCCCTCAACCGAGTCTCCTGTTCTTAAGCCAAATCTTCTTATTTGGCTTGGGCTTACATAAATATCGTCTGGACCTGGTAAATAATTAGACTCTATTGCTCTTAAAAACCCAAAACCATCTTGTAAAACTTCTAATACACCTGTAGCAGTAATTTGCTCATTTTTTTCAGCTAACTTTTTTAATATAGCAAAAAGAATTTCTTGTTTTCTTAATGTGCTTGGGTTTTCAATTCCAAGCTTTTCGGCTTCATTAATAAGCTCTGCAGGATTCTTCTTTTTTAATTCTTGTAGGTTCATGAAATTGTGTTGATTAGTAGGAAAGTGTTAAAAATATATGACTTTTTTAAAAAAATTCAAGGCCTATTATAAAGGTTTAAAAACAACAGCAAATACAACAAATATTAGTATGACTGTCGGCACTTCATTAATAATTCTATAGAATTTTGCGGATTTTGTGTTTGTAGAGTTTTTTAGGGCAACACGACATTTTCCTAAATATTCGTTATAACCTGTTAAAATAATCACTAATATTATCTTGATTTGCATCCATAATTGAGAAAAAATTTCAAATCCATTAATATGAATTAATATTAATCCAAAAACCCAGGTCAATATCATAGCTGGTCTCATAATGTAAAAAAGTAATCTTCTCTCCATTGTTTCAAAAATTTCTGTTGCTTCTTTTTTTTCTTTATTCTCTACATGATAAACAAAAATACGTGGCAAGTATAATAATCCGGCAATCCAAGATATTGCTGCGATCAAGTGGAGTGATTTAAATAAAAGGTAAAAGTTCATTTAAATATATTTTCTCACAAGCATCTCAAGCAAATTGATATGATCTGAATTATCATTAAGGCATGGTATTAAATCAAAGTTTTTACCACCATTTTCCATGAAGCTTTCTCTTCCTTGAATATCTATTTCTTCTAGGGTTTCTACACAATCTGAAGCAAAACCTGGGCAAATAACTAATAAGTTTTTAACTCCTTTGCTCGGCAAACTTTCTAAGGTTTTATCTGTATAAGGTGTTAGCCATTCTTGAGGGCCAAACCTTGACTGAAAAGTTGTCTGAATATCTATTTCATTAAAGCTTTCTTTCATAAGTCTCGTAGTTTTATGACAGTAACAATGGTATGGATCTCCCTTATCAAAATATTTTTTTGGAATGCCATGATATGAAGAAATAATTAAATCTGGTTTCCATCTTATTTTTCCTAATTTTTCTTTAACACTCTTTATAAGTGCATTTATGTATATTGGCTCACTTTCATAATGAGGTATAACTTGTAAACTTGGTTGCCACCTCATGCCCATGAGCGACCTATAAACCTCATCACAAACAGTTGCTGTCGTTGCAGCCGCATATTGTGGATACAAAGGAAGGATTATTATATTCTCACAACCGGCATCTTTAAGAATATTAAGTTTTGATTTTATGCTCGGGTTTCCATATCTCATTGCAAAATCGACAATAATTTTTTCATTTCCTATCTTGCTATTTAGTTTTTCTGCTTGGCTTCTTGTAAAATAAAGCAAAGGAGACTCGTTAGACTCTTTTCTCCAAATTTTTTTATACGCGTGTGCTGTTTTAGATGGTCTAAAAGTAAGTATAAATAAGTTTAAAATAATTTGCCACAATATAGGATTAACTTCTATTACTCTTCTATCAGAAAGAAATTCCTTTAGATATTTTCTTATATCCCACCAACTTGTAGAATCTGGTGTTCCCAAATTTATTAAAAGGACTCCTGTTTTACCAAATTTTACTTCTGGATGACCGTTTTGCATTATTAATACTCTCTGTAAAATTTTATTAATTTATGTACTTTGTCTGGGTTTGTTTCTGGTAGCATACCATGTCCTAGATTAAAAACATAAGGCAAACCTTTGAATGCGTCTAAATATTTTTTAGCATTATCGTAGATTTCCTCATCCGACAGTAATAAAATTTTTGGGTCTAATCCCCCTTGAATTACTGTTTCTTTTAGATTTTCTTTTGCCCACTTAGGGTCAACACTGTAATCTATATTTATTCCGTCTGGTTTAACTAAATTATTAAAATTTTTATAGTTTTCTTTTATACCTCTTGGAAAACAGATTACTGGTATCCCTTTCTTTTTACAAAAATCAACGATTTTAAAATTTGGCACATAGCAAAAATTATTAAGATCTTCTTGTGGTATCAATCCAGCCCAAGATTCAAAAATTTGAACTACGTCAGCTCCCGCCCTAATTTGATTTTCAATATGTAAACAAAGATAATTAATTAACTTTTCTAATATCAAGCTAACTTCTTTTTTTTGTTTATTAATTATTTTTAAATCAATTTCATTTTTATTTTGTTTAGCTCCAATCATGTATATTAACAAAGTCCATGGAGCTCCTATAAAAGATATTAATGATTTTTCTTTATTTAATTTTTTTCTAGTAATTTCTATCGCTTTATAGACTGGTTTAAGTTTTTCAATAAATTCAAGATCATTATTTTTTAAAAATTTATCTAAATTAAAAGTTTCTAATTTTGGCCCATGATTTTTTAAAAATTCAACTTTTTGATTAAGGGCATAAGGTACCATCAAAATATCCGAAAAAATTATTGCGGAATCCAAATTAAATCTCTGAATAGGTTGTAAGGTAATTTCTGAACTCAACTCGCTATTTAGGCAAAGATTAATAAAGTTTTGGTTTTGTGATCTAATTTTTCGAAATTCAGGTAAATATCGACCTGCTTGTCTCATAAACCATACTGATTTACAAATTTTTTTATTTATTAAAATTTCTTTAAGATTATTCATTAAATAATAAAAAGTTTATAAGTGTAATAAATGTTTTAGGTCCTGTTATTTAGTTATATAACGAATTATACATTTTTTATACATAAGTCCGTTTATAATTATCCTTTATATGAGTGATTTTCGAACGTTTACCGATCTTATAAACATTGAAAAAAGCATATTATTAACATTCAACAAAATGTTTAAATAGTGTTAATTAATGTTAGTTATTTTTTCTTCTTTTTTTTTAATATGTAGAAAACTAACTAATTAATATTTTATTAACAAAGTTATGAACGAAAAATACAATGTATATCTTGTGTCTGACTCAACTGGTGAAACGTTAGATAGAATATTTTTATCTTTAAAATCACAATTTTCTAACTTCGAATATAATAAGAAAGAATTTGCTTTTGTAAGAACCGAGCAGCAAATAGATAAAATTATCAAAGAATGTAATCAAATAGATAATGCTATAATATTATATACAATTGTTGAGACTAAATTGGCTAAATACCTTGCAAATCAGAGTGAAAAATTTACTGTTCCTTGTTTTGGAGTTTTAGGAAACTTAATTTTAAGCTTCTCTAAATTACTTAATCAAAAAGCCATTCATAAACCAAGCGCTCAACACGTTTTAGATGACGATTATTATAAAAGAATAGAGGCTATTCAATTTACAATGTCGCACGATGATGGAAAAAAAATAGACGATATTAATAATGCAGATGTAATTTTGTTAGGTGTGAGCAGAACCAGCAAAACCCCAACTTCTATATATCTAGCCAACAGGGGTTACAAAACAGTAAACATTCCTCTAGTTTTGGATCAAAAAATACCTGAAAATCTAAAGTCCAACTATACTTCTTGTATAATAGGTTTGGTGGCAGATCCTGAGAGATTATCTGATATTAGGCGAAATAGAGTAGCAATAATGAAGGACCAAAAACTCAAAGAGTACACCGATCTAGATGCAATAAAAAAAGAGGTTGAAGATTCTAAAAAACTTTTTAAAAAAAATAATTGGCCAGTAATCGATGTTACAAGGAGATCTGTAGAGGAAACGGCTGCTTCGATTTTAAAGATCATTGACATAAAAAGAAATAAATGAAAATAATTTTAGCCTCTAAAAGCGGTGTTAGAAAACAAATTTTAGACAAGTATAAGATTGATAATGAAGTGATGGTTTCAAATGTGGACGAAGATGAGATTAAAGACTCGCTTCTTGCAGAAGGAGCTGAACCATTAATTATTTCTAAAAATCTTGCTGAAATAAAATCTATTAAAGTAAGTAATAAAAATCCAGATCGTTTAGTGCTTGGCGCTGACAGTGTTGTCTCATTAAATAATGAACTAGTAAATAAACCTAAATCAAGAGAAGAAGCCTTCTCAATTTTAAAAAAACTTAATAACTCGACACATTACTTAATAAGTTCGGTTTGTATTTCGAAAAACGGAGCTATGGTTTGGAATCACACCGATTCTTCGGAATTGAAAATGAAAAATCTAGACGATTCTTCGTTGTCAAAATATTTAGATAAAATAAAAACAGAAACGTTATTAGCTTACGGAGTATACCAAATCGAGGCAGACGGATTAGAATTATTTGAATATGTTAAAGGAGACAAAGATTCTATTATGGGTTTACCCATTAAAGAAATAATAAATTATATAGATCAATTGAAAAAATGAAAAAAAAATTTGGAATTATTGGAAATCCTATAAAACATTCTCTTTCGCCCGTGTTGCATAATTATTGGTTTGAGAAGTATGGCGTAGATGCAAGCTATTCAATAATAGAAGCAAAAGATGAAAATTTAAAAGATATTGTAAAGAAAATTAGAAATCGTGAATTGGCGGGCATCAATGTTACTTTACCTTTTAAACAAAAAATTATTAATCAAACCGATAAAATTATTAATGATGCTGAACTTACAGGATCGGTAAATACTGTTTTGTTAGATAATGATAAAATTATTGGAGAAAATACTGATGTATTTGGATTGCAGGCTGCATATCTTAAAGAGATTGATACCAGTTCACATAAAAGTGCTCTGATTATTGGAGCTGGAGGAGTTTCTCCATCGGTAATTTTATCTCTTCAAAAATCAGGGATTAAAGAAATATCAATAACAAATCGAACTAATGAAAAATGTATTTTTTTAAAAAAAAGATTTCCTTTTCTCAACATAGCTCTTTGGGGAGACCTTAAAGACGAGATAAAAAAATTTGATATAATTATAAATGCTACAAGTTTGGGTTTAAAAAATGGGGATGATTTTGATTTCAACTTTTCAAACACGAAGGAAAATATTTTTTATATCGATACAATTTATAATCCTTTAGAAACAAAGACTTATAAATTTCTCAAAGAAGAAGGCAGAAAGGTTTTCAATGGTCTCGATATGTTTATTTATCAAGGACAAAAATCTTTTTACCTATGGAATAAAATTAATCCAGAGATTGATAATAAGTTAATCGAACTATTAAATTCAAAGCTTAAATGATTAAAATTGGGATCACAGGTTCATTGGCATCTGGCAAATCTACAGCTAGCAAATTTTTGTCTAGTAAGCGCGGTCCTTTATTTAGTGCTGATAGTGCAGTCAAAGAACTTTATAAAAGCCCTAGTTTCAAGAGTTTGATTAGCAAAAAGTTCAAAATAAAAAACAATAATCAAATTAAAAAAAATCTAAAAAAAATAATTTTTAATAATAGAGCCGAACTTAAAAAATTAGAAAAAATAATTCATCCTTTGGTAAGAAAAAAAATGAAAAAATTTTCATATAAAAACAAGAATAAAAAATTTTTATTTTATGAAATTCCACTCCTAATTGAGAGTAAGCTTATGAAATATTTTGATAAAATAATTTTTATAAAATCAAAAAAGCAACTTAGATTAAAAAGATTTAAGTCAAAGAATGGAGACAAAAAATTATTTAATATATTAAATAATAAGCAAATGAGAGATAATAAAAAAATTAAGTTTTGCGATTACGTTGTTGTGAATGAAAAGAATTTAAAGATTTTAAAAAAAGATCTATCAACTATAATATCTAAATATGAATGAAGTCTTTTTAGATACTGAAACTACAGGGTTGTCATTTAAGGAAGGCCATAAGGTTGTTGAGATTGCCTGTATCGAAACTAAAGATTTAATTCCTACAGGAAAAGTATTTCATAAATTAATTAACCCAAAAAGAAGTATGCCAAGCGAGGCATTTAACGTTCATGGTTTTTCAGAAGAATTTCTTAAAGATAAAGATACATTCGATATTATCGCTGATGAATTTTTAAATTTTGTAAAAGATAAAAAAATTATAATTCATAATGCACCTTTTGATTTAGGATTCTTAGATGGAGAACTAGGATTACTTAAAAAAGAAAAAATGGATAGAAAGTTAGTAATCGACTCATTAGAGGTCGCTAGAAATAAATTTCCCGGTACATCAAATTCACTAGATGCATTATGTAAAAAGTTCAATATAGATCTTTCACGTAGGACAAAACATAATGCTTTGTTAGATTGTGAATTGTTAAGAGAAGTCTACATACATTTGCTAGGTGCCAAAGAGCCAAAATTTGATCTTACTAATAATATTGAAGCTCAGAGTTTAAATAAAACTAAAGATTATAGCAATACAATCGTGAAAATCTCAGAAGATGAAATTAAAAAACACAAAGACTTTTTAAAGTCTGAATTAAGAAAAAATTTTTATTGAACTTTTCTCATCTTATATAATTTTTCAAAATCTACAGTCTCATTTATTTTTACATCTTTGAAACCAGAATTTTCAAATAAAAAAACAAAAATCTGTCTTAACTCAGAATAAATTTCACTTGGAACATTTATTAATATAATTTTTTCCATTTCTTCTTTTTGAATATTTTCATTTTCTAGCTCTACAATAGTAGAGTAAATGATTTTAGTATTTATTTTTTCAAAATCATCTTTTATCGGCGTTAAACTCAAACTGGTTAACACTTCAATTATATTTTGTTTAACTTGGGTACTTTTAATATCAATATTTATTTTGTAGTTAGATATATTTTTAGAGAGAAGAAAAAATGTTTTTGGGTTAGGAATGTTAAAGTTTAAATCCTTTATATATTTTCCAATTATTTTATAGCTCATCTTTTTTATGATCCACTATTTCTCCATCGATAGTCTCATCCTCATGTTTCACTACTGTTTCAGATTTATTTTTTAAAACCAAACTAAATATTATTCTTCTAGTAAAAGGAATTAATAATAAGAACCCAATTAAATCTGTAAAGAAACCTGGTATTATCAGAAGGAGTGCAGCTATAGCTATGGACGCTCCCGACATGATTTCGTAAATAGGCATTTTATTTTGGTATAAATTAACCATTCCAGATTTTAATGTTTGAATTCCCTGTAATTTTGCAAAATAGACACCAACTATTGCAGTTAGAAAAATAAGAGCGACAGTAATTAAGGCACCCACTTGTCCGCCTATTTTAATAAATAGAAATATTTCAAGTGCAGGAAGAGCTATAAAAAATATAAAAAATGGGTTCATTTGTCTGATACAAAAATATATGATTAATGTATATTTATCAAATTATGAGTAACAGTTTTGGTTATATTGACATAATTTTATTAGGAATGATTGCAGGATTTATAATCTTGCGACTTAGAAGTATCTTGGGTAGAAAAACAGGTCACGAGTCAAAAGTGTACCCAAGTTTTTCAGAGGAAAAATTCAACGTACCAAAGAAAGAAATAAAACCTGTTAAACAGAATCTCGAAACTTTAGAAGGTAAAGAAAAAAAAGAATTTTTAAAAGGAGCGGAGATTGCTTACGAAACTATTCTTACAGCCTTTGCCAGTGGAGATACTAAAAAATTCAAAGGTCTTTTAACAGCAACAATGAGCAATAATTTTAAAAGTGCTATTGATGCAAGAAATAAAGAAAACATGAAATCCGAATTTACATTTATTGGAGTAAAAGAATCTTCAGTAGAAAAATATGAAAAAGTCAAAGATGATCTATTTGCAACAGTAAAATTTGTAGCTGAAGTTATATCTGTCAAAAAAGATAAAAATAATAAGATTATCGAAGGCAGTCCAGACAAAATTAAATTTGTTTCAGATGTTTGGAAATTTACGAAAAACATTAAAAATTCAAGTCCTAACTGGTATCTAGCTGAAATCGTTAGTCAGTGATTAAGAAAAAAGACCTTTCAAAAGATGATAGCGAAGTTTGGCAATCGTATATTAAAAACCCAACTGACGTTTACGATAAAGACTTAGGAAACAAATCAAGAAGTAGAAAAGAAAGATTTAAATTTGACCTTCATGGTTACACATTGGATGAGGCAAATAAAAAAGTAAAAGAGATAATAATCTCTTGTTCTAAAAAGAAATATAGAGAAATTTTATTAATAACAGGCAAAGGTTTACATTCAACTTCTGGTGAAGATACATATGTTTCAAGTGATCTAAGCAAACTAAGGTATTCAGTCCCTGAATTTATAAGCTCTGACGACGAATTAAAAAATTATATTATTTCAATTGAAGAGGCTGAAAAAAAAGATGGAGGAGATGGAGCTGTCCTTATTAAGCTTAAGAATCTATAATATAAATTTAGAGAGATCTGTATCTTTAACTAAATTACCTAAATTATCTTGTACGTATCTTTGATTAACAGTTATAGTTTCACCTGCTCTATCAGTTGCATTAAAACTTATATCATCTAGAACTTTTTCAATAATAGTATGCAATCTCCTTGCGCCAATATTTTCTACTGAAGAGTTGACCTCAGCTGAAATTTTAGCAAGCATATCTATACCGTCATCTGTAAACTCCAAGTTTACGTTTTCCGTTTTAAGAAGCTCTTTATATTGCTTGATTAAACTATTATCTGGTTCCTTTAGAATTCTTTTGAAATCTTCTTCTTTTAATGCATCTAACTCAACTCTTATAGGAAGCCTTCCTTGTAATTCAGGTAATAAATCAGATGGTTTAGCTAATTGAAATGCTCCTGAGGCTATGAATAAAATGTGGTCGGTTTTAATTGGACCGTGCTTAGTACTTACAGATGTACCTTCTATAAGAGGTAGCAAGTCTCTTTGTACACCTTCTCTCGAAACATCCCCGCCAACCCTATCGCTTCTTGCAGACACTTTATCTATTTCATCTAAGAATACTATTCCATTTTCTTCCGTAGCTTTTTTTGCCTCTGTTATAATCTTATCTTCCTCGATCATTTTGTCTGACTCTTGTGCAACTAGAATGTCGTGTGACTCCTTAACAGTCATCTTTTTCTTCTTGCCCTTTTTACCACCCATAGATTTTCCAAGAATATCTCCAAGATTAACCATTCCAATGTTTCCACCAGGCATTCCAGGTATTTCAAAACCTTGAAGCGGAGAAGAAGTATTTTGCACCTCTATTTCTATTTCGTTGTTATCTAGATCACCGTTTCTTAATCTTTTTCTAAAACTCTCTCTTGTAGCAACACTTGCTTTATTACCAACAAGAGCATCTAATACTTTCTCTTCAGCTTTTAGTTCTGCTTTAGCTTTAACTTCTTTTCTTCTCTTCTCTCTTTCCATAGCAATTGCTATCTCAATCAAATCTCTTATGATTTGTTCTACATCTCTTCCAACGTAACCTACTTCTGTAAATCTTGTAGCTTCGACTTTTATAAATGGAGCTTCTGCTAATTTTGAAAGTCTTCTAGAAATTTCTGTTTTACCAACACCTGTTGGCCCAATCATTAAAATATTTTTTGGAAGAACCTCATCTCTCATTTCATCTGACAAAGCTTGTCTTCTCCATCTGTTTCTTAACGCAACAGCCACTGCTTTCTTTGCTTCTTTTTGGCCTATAACGTATCTGTCTAATTCAGATACAATTTCTCTAGGTGATAAAGCGCTTACTCTTGAGGTTTCTTTATTTTTATTTTTTACTACTTTTAAATTTGTAACTTTATTAGTTGGTGCCATATTAAACTTTTTCTATTGTAACGTTGTTATTAGTAAATACACATATGTCTGATGCAACTTTTATAGATTTTCTAGCTATATCCTCCGCGCTCATATCAGTTTCGGCTAAAACTTTTGCTGCGGCTAAGGCATAATTACCACCTGATCCAATTCCAATTATACCATCTTCTGGTTCTAAAACGTCTCCTGTCCCAGAAATTATAAAACTATGTTTTTTATCTGCAACAGCCATTAACGCTTCCAATCTTCTTAAAAATTTATCACTTCTCCAATCTTTTGCTAATTCAACTGCAGCTCTCTGCAAGTTGCCTGCATGTTTTTCAAGTTTAGCCTCTAACCTTTCAAATAAAGTTAATGCATCGGCAGTTGAACCTGCAAACCCAGCGATCACTCCTCTACTTTCAATTTTTCTTACTTTTTTTGCTTTGCTTTTTAAAACTGTGTTGCCAAGGCTAACTTGACCGTCACCCGCTACCACTGTTTCACCATTTTTTCTAAGTAAAACGATTGTAGTACCGTGCCATTTTTCAGCTGTATTCATAATGTTATATGTGGAGATTAATTTAAGATCTTCAATAGGTAATCTACTTTATTGATAAAATGAGTGAATATATATATATCAAATATTAATCAGCGTTATTATGGCAAGAAAAGCAAAAATAAGTAGAAAAACAAAAGAAACCAGCATTTCAGTTTCCGTTAATTTAGACGGTAAAGGTAAGTATAAAATTAAAACTGGAATTGGTTTTCTTGACCATATGTTAGAACAGCTATCTAAACATTCATTAATAGATTTAGAAGTGAGCGCTAAAGGCGATACACACATTGATTTACATCACACTACCGAAGACACAGGAATAGCAATTGGTGAAGCTATTAAAAAAGCTGCAGGCAACCGAAAAGGGATTACAAGGTATGCCTCAACTATGATTCCAATGGATGAAACACTCAGCCGAGTTTCATTAGACGTATCAAATAGACCTTATTTAATTTGGAAAGTTAATTTACCGGTTGAGAAACTTGGCGAGATGGACACAGAATTGTTTAAAGAGTGGTTTCAAGCATTCTCTCAATCTGCCGGAGTTACCTTACACGTAGAAAACATTTACGGCGAAAATAGTCACCACAAAATTGAGTCTTGTTACAAAGGTTTAGCTAGATCATTAAAAGATGCATTAGCGATTGATAAAAGAATTAAAAACTCAATACCTTCGACAAAAGGCTCTATTTAATTTTGATGAATGTCACAATCGTTGACTACCAATCGGGCAATATAAGCTCAGTTATAAACTCTTTTACAGAGGTCGCTAAAGATAAAGTTAACTTAGAAGTAACTTCTGATATTAATAAAATTAAATCTAGCGATAAGATTGTTTTACCTGGTCAAGGATCATTTAAAAGCTGTGTAGACTCTTTAAATAATATTAATGGATTAGTAGATACGCTGAAGGATTTTGCAATTACAAACAAAAAACCATTATTAGGAATCTGTGTGGGTTTACAAATGTTTGCCGATATTGGTTATGAAGATGCAGAAACAAGAGGTTTAGGATGGGTTGCTGGCAAAGTATCTAAAATTGATAATCAAAATGGAAAATTTAAACTTCCACATATTGGTTGGAATGAAATTAATATACAAAAAGAGAGCCAAATATTTAAAGATATAGAAAATAAATCTCATATGTATTTCGTACACAGTTATGAATTTGTTCCAAAAGATAAGTCAGTTATCTCAGCAACAACAGATTATTCATCTAAGATTGTCTGTGCTGTTGAGAAGGACAATTTGTTTGGGACACAATTTCATCCTGAGAAGAGCGATAAAACCGGACTAAAAATTATCGATAATTTTTTAAAATTATAATGAAAATATTTCCAGCTATAGACATAAAAGATAAAAAATGTGTGAGATTAATCAAAGGAAATTTTGAAAATAAAACTGAATATAAAACCTCACCAATTAACCAAGCTGGTAAGTATAAAGATCATGGTTTTAAAAATTTACACATTGTTGATTTAGACGGAGCTTTAACTGGAGAGACAGTTAACCTAGATATTATTAAGCAGATAGTTAGTAAATATGATTTTAAAATTGAAATAGGTGGTGGCGTGAGATCACTAGATAGCATTAAACAATATATTGAAGCAGGTGTTGAGAAAGTAATTCTAGGAAGTGGCGCAATTAAAAATAAAGAATTTTTAAAAGAAGCTTGTCAAAAATTTAAAGATCAAATTGCGTTAGGATTAGATGCGAAGGAAGGAAAACTTTCCGTATCAGGTTGGAAAGAAAATCTTAATATTAAAACCACAGACTTTCTCAAAGAAGTGAATAGTTATGGTGTGAGCCGAATTATTTATACAGATATTAATAGGGACGGAATGAAAACAAGTCCTAATTTTGAAGAGACTAAAAAAATTGCAGAACTTGCTAATTGCCCTGTTGTGATTTCAGGAGGCGTGTCTTCAATAAATGATATTAAGAAAGCTAAAGAATTAAATAATAATAAAATTGAAGGTATCATTGTTGGAAAAGCTATTTATGACGGTGATATTAAACTTGAAGAGTTAGCAAAGGAGATTAGTGCTTAAAAATAGAATTATACCTTGTCTAGATGTAAAGAACGGAAGAGTAGTTAAAGGTATTAACTTTGTTGAATTAAAAGATGCTGGTGACCCAGTTGAGCAAGCTAAAATTTATAGCGAGGGTGGAGCTGATGAGATTTGTTTTTTAGATATAACAGCTTCTAATGAGAATAGAGATACGATCATTGATATTGTAAGAAAAACTGCAAAAGAATGTTTTGTCCCTCTTACGGTTGGAGGTGGTGTTAGAACTATTCAAAATATAACTGATTTATTATTAGCAGGAGCAGACAAAGTTTCTATAAATACTGCTGCTGTTAAAAATATAAATTTTGTTAAAGAGGCATCTAAAAAATTTGGCTCCCAATGTATTGTAGTAGCCATCGATGCTAAAAAAGTTTCTGAAAATAAATGGGAAGTTTTTACTCATGGTGGGAGAAACAAAACAGGTATTGATGCTGTTGAATTTGCTAAACAAGTAGAAACAAACGGTGCTGGAGAAATTTTATTAACCTCTATGGATAGAGATGGGACTAAGTCTGGCTATGACGTTGAATTATTAAAAGTAATTACAGTTAGCACTAATATTCCTGTTATTGCTTCTGGCGGAGTAGGAACTTTAGATCACCTTTATGATGGCATAGTTAAAGGTGGTGCAAGCGCTGTTCTAGCTGCTTCTATTTTCCATTACGGTGAATTTAAAATCAAAGAGGCTAAAGAATATTTGAATTCCAAAAATGTATCGGTAAGATTATAGAATGTTTGAAAATCTAGAGCAGTTAATAAAAACTATTAGGGAGAGGAAAAATTCTTCTCCTGATAAATCCTATACAAATAAACTTCTTAACGATAAAAACCTAAGTGTTGCAAAAGTAAAAGAGGAAATAGGAGAATTAATTGAGGCTGTAGAACAAGATTCTAATAAAATTCACGAAGCTACGGATGTTTTTTATCATTTAATGGTTTACCTAGAAGCTAATAATATTAAGATTGAAGACGTAATGAGTGAACTTAAGAAAAGACAAAAATGAGTTACGATAAAAATAATATTTTTGCAAAAATTCTTAGAGGGGAAATACCGTGCAAGAAAGTTTATGAAAATGATTATGTTTTATCTTTTCACGATATAAACCCCCAAAAAAAAATTCATGTTTTGGTAATACCTAAAGGTGAATACAAAAATTTGGACGATTTTACTGCTAATGCCTCTGATAAAGAAATAGTTGAGTTTAATAAAGCTATTACTCATGTATCAAATTTAGTTGGCGCTAAAGAGTCTGGTTATAGAGCATTAACAAATTTAGGAATTGATGGAGGTCAGGAAGTTCCTCATCTACATTTTCATATTTTTGCTGGTGAAAAAATTGGAAAAATGGTGAACTAATGGTTTCAAGAGTTCGAAGATATTTTTTAGAAATAAAAGATTTTAGCAAACTTATCGATTTAAACTTACCTGAAAACTATAAAATAATTTTAGATGATAAAAAAGATTTTCAATTAAATAAGTTTTTTTACAAACAAATAGGCATTGATCATTATTGGAGAGATAGACTTCTTTGGTCTGATAAAGAATGGTTTAAATATGTTTCAAATAAAAATTTAGAAACACATATATTAAAAAATGAAGATGATTTAATTGGTTACTATGAGCAAGAATATCACCCAAATTTGAATGAAGTAGAATTGATTAATATGGGAGTACTAAAAGAATTTAGAGGACAAAAATTAGGTTCCACGCTTTTAAACCATGCAATAGCTAGTGCTTCTAGAAAAAATCCAAGTAGAATGTGGGTACATACTTGTAGCTTAGATCATAAGCATGCTTTACGAAATTATAAATCAAAAGGTTTTGAAATTTTCAAAGAAGAAGAAATAGATTTTGTAGCTTAATTTATCTCAGGTATTTTAAAAGTATCTTTCTTATAGACATCATTTTTAGCAACAACATTCAATGTAAAATTTATATTATTGTTGTATTGATCGATAATTTTCCAACCTTTTAAGTCCAAATTTTTTTTATCAAACATAACCGACACTTGACTCTCACCTGAATAATCTAGTTTTATCATTTGATCATTTACTTCTAATTCACTTAATTGAACTATTTCTAATAATTTATCTTTATATAAGATATTTAAAAATGGAGATTTTGATATGGGATAATAGTAAGTTTTATTATATTTTTTTTGAGTAATTGCTAATCTTTTATTATTTATAATTAGTTCTTTCTCTTTATCATCAAAGTAATCACATTTTAATTTTCCTGGAAACTCTAAAAGGCAGCTACCTTTTTCTGTCTTATCATTGATTAATTGATTAAAAGTAAATTCTAATGAATTTAAATTATTCAGTTGATTAATTATTTGATCTTTTTCATTTGCAAAGAGATTTGCAGTTAGAAAAAAAAAGATTAAGAACAGTTTAAAGAACTTCACGTTTACCAACATGATTTGCTTTACTAACGATACCTTTTTCTTCCATCATATCAATAATTCTTGCAGCTCTATTGTAGCCAATTTGAAGTTTCCTTTGCAAGAAACTTGTAGAAGCCTTGCCTTCTGATTTTATAATATCAACTGCTTGAGTATATAATTCATCTGCATCTCCATCACTTTCATCTACAGAAGTGCTTCCAGTTGTTTCTAAAGCTGTAATTTCATCCATATAATCTGGTTCACCTTGAGCCCTAATAGAGTTAGTAATTTTCTCTATTTCATTTTCTGATACAAACGGACCGTGAATTCTGACTATTCTGTTTGCTGATGACATGAAAAGCATATCACCTTTTCCTAAAAGTTGTTCTGCTCCTTGCTCTCCTAAGATCGTTCTACTGTCTATTTTAGAACTTACTTGAAAAGATATTCTCGTTGGAAAATTCGCTTTAATTGTGCCTGTAATAACATCAACACTCGGTCTTTGAGTTGCCATGATAATATGAATACCTGCAGCTCTAGCCATCTGAGATAATTTTTGAATATAATTTTCTATTTCTTTGCCAGCCACAAGCATCAGATCTGACATCTCGTCAACTACTACAACAATGTAAGGCATTTTTAATTTATGTTTAGCGTTGTAACCATCTATGTTTCTAACTCCTACCTTACTCATTAACTTGTACCTGCTGTTCATTTCTTTAACTGTCCAAGCAAGCGCTGAAGTTGCTTTTTTTGCATCAGTAATAACTGGAGTTAATAAATGCGGAATCCCCTCATAAGTGGATAGCTCTAACATTTTAGGATCGATTAAAATAAATTTACAAAGATCAGGATTCAATTTGTACAGCAGCGAAACGATTATCGTATTGATACAGACTGATTTACCTGAACCAGTTGTTCCAGCAATTAATAGATGAGGCATGGTTGTTAGATCACCTACAATAGGCATTCCCGAAATACTTTTTCCAAGTGCAATAGGAAGCTTCACATCTTTCTTTTGAAATTTCTCATAAGAAATTATTTCTCTTAGTGAAACACTTTCTCTTGTCTCATTAGGTATTTCTATACCAACTGTATTTTTACCTGGTATAACCGATACCCTTGCTGATGTGGAACTAGTATTTCTAGCTAAATCCTCTGATAGGTTTATAATTTTTGAAACTTTAACTCCCGGCGCAGGTTCAAACTCATATAAGCTAACCACAGGTCCGTTATTGATAGCTTTAATTTTTCCATCAATACCAAAATCTAATAATATTTTTTCCATAAATTCACCATCAGGACGATTTTTATTAAGTTCTGAAGCACTTAATTTTGAAGTATTTTTTTCAAGATAATCAATTACGGGTAATTTGTATTTTGATCTTGTTTGAGCCGTTTCTTTACTAGGAGTTAATTGTTCATCAAAAGCAAAAGATTGTTGTGGCCTTTCAATAATTTCACTTTTTTCTTCTAGGGATATATTTTCCAAATTCACGTCAGGTATCTGCGTTTCTTTTCTTCTGAACAAAGAAATTATGAAATACCAGAGACCCGAAAAAATTCTTTTAAAACTAATATCAGATGAAAAAATAAAAAGCGCCAAAGTTAATAATAACAAGCAATAAGTTGTATAAATTTCATTTGTCCAAGGAAACCAAGAGCTTAAAAAATTATAACCAATTTTTCCTACAAAGCCTGAATTGCCATTATCGATTAGCCAAAAAGAATTATTGAAGGTTATATAAATAAATACTGTACCTAAAGTTAAGTAACAAATTACAAGAAATAATTTTAGAATAATTCTTTTAAGTTCTTTTTTAAAAACTAAATTGATACCCCATGATAGAAAATTAACCAGCAGTAAAAAAGAAACGAGTCCAAAACTTTGTAATAAAAAATCAGCTATACTACTTCCATAAATGCCAAAGAAGTTCTTAATCTCAAATTCTTTATCACCGTATACAAATGACGGGTCTTCTGGTGAATACGTAGTAAAAGCAACAGCTAATCCAATACTTACAGAAATTAAGACTAAACCAATAAATTCAAAGGTTCGTTTTTTTAGAAAATTTGTTACACTATTAAAAAAGTTTGTATTCATATCGAATCGTTTTACGTACTTTTTATCATTTTTATGAAAGTGAGAAAATTTTTAATATGAAAAAACAGAGAATTTGCATAGTAGGAGACGGTCTTTCAGGTTTAATGACTGCCTTAGCATTAAATAAATTAGAGGGTTGGGAAGTTCATCTAATTTCTAAAAAAAACAAGCTTTTAAAAGACAAGAGAACTACAGCTGTTTCAGCCTCGAACTTTGACTTTTTGAACTCAGTCGTACGTAAGCTCGATAAAAAATTATTTTGGGCTTCTAACAAGATCAATCTTTTCTATGAGACAAAAGATCAGAATATGAATTTCCTAAATTTTAATGAAGACAAAAAAAATCTCATGTACATCTTTGAGAATGACAAAGTTAAAGTAAAATTACTTAAAGAAATAAAAAAACAGAAAATTAAAACTTTAAAAAAAAATATAAATAATCTTAAAGATCTTAGTGGTTATGATTTGAAAATACTCTGCTTAGGTAGGTCATCTAAGATTTATCAAAACATCATAGACAAAAGATCATTAGATAAGGATTATAAAGAAATTGCTATAACTGGGTATGTTAAACACAGTATAAAAAATCTAAATACTGCTCAATATTTTTTGAAAGACGGACCCTTAGCTATACTCCCTTTTTCAAAAAATAGTTTTTCTTTTGTATGGAGTGTAAATAAAAATTTTCCAAAAAAAGGTATTAGCGCTGTTGTAAAATCTAAAATCTGTGAAGTTTTAAAAACAAAGAATATTAAAATATCAAACCAGCAATCTTATCCTTTGACGCTCAATTTAAAACGAACATATTATAAAAAAGATATCCTAATATTAGGAGAAGGCTTACACACAGTTCATCCAGTAGCTGGCCAAGGTTTTAATCTTGTATTGAGAGATATTAATAAATTACAAGAGATACTCAAATATTATACAGGATTAGGTATGTCCCTTAAAAGCTGCCCTGCCCTTGAAGATTTTACTACGAATAGAAAAGCAGAAAATATTATTACTGGCATTGGAATAGATTTAACTCACAATTTCTTTAAACAAAATAAATTATTAGACCCTTTAAAAGAAACTATTTTAAAGAACGTTTCAAAAAATAACACTCTTAAAAAAATAAGTAAGTTTATTTCTAATCAAGGTTTATCCATTTAATTCAATGAACATTTATGCTCTTTCATCAGGCAAAGGTCCGTCAGGAATAGCCATCGTTAGAATCTCAGGAAAAGACACTTTAAAAGTTTGTAAAGATCTAACTAAATTAAAAGAGATAAATTCTAACGAAGTAAATTATTGCAAATTTTACGATCCGAAAAATGACAGTATAATAGATCCCGAAGCTCTATTATTATGGTTTCCTGGGCCTAATAGTTACACAGGAGATGATTTAGCTGAATTTCAAGTGCATGGAAGTAATGCTGTTATTAATGCTTTATTAAAAGCTCTATCAGAACAAGATAATTGCAGATTAGCTGAGCCAGGAGAATTCACTAAATTAGCATTTCAAAATGATAAAATTGATCTTTTAAAAGCAGAGAGCATTGGTGATTTAATTCACGCTGAAACAGAAATGCAAAGAACGCAAGCTGTTAAATTAGTTCAGGGAAATGCATCAAGTTACTATAATGACTTAAGAGAAAAGCTTATTAAATCTCTAGCATATATCGAAGCTAAAATAGATTTTGCAGAAGATGATTTACCCGAAAAAGTTTTAAAGGAAGTACATAATTCTATTAAAGAAATTCATAAAGATATTCATAAGATTATTGAAGATAATAAAATTGGAGAGAAAATAAGAGATGGATTTAAAGTTTCTATTACAGGAGAAGTTAATGCAGGTAAATCATCTCTTTTAAATTTAATAGCAAAAAGAGACGTGGCTATTGTTTCAGATGAAGCTGGAACTACGAGAGATGTAATAGAGACATATCTAAATATAGACGGTTATCCTGTAATCTTAGCTGATACAGCAGGCATAAGAGATGCTAAGAATGAGGTTGAAAAAAAAGGGATATCTTTAGCCTTAGGAAAATCAAAAGAAGCAGATTTAAATATTGTTGTCATAGACAATTCATCAAAAAACATAAACGATGAAATCAAGAAAATGATTAATAAAGATACGATCGTTTTACTAAATAAATCAGACGTACAGAATAAGCAAAATCACAAATTTGATGCAGATACGGTGTTAGCTTCAGTTAAAGAAAATAAAAATATTGAAAGTTTGATTAAAAAGATAAAAGAAAAACTAAGTAAAAAATTCACGTCTAATAATAGCGCTTTAATCACTAGGGAAAGACATAGATTTAAACTTAACCAATGCCTAAAAGAAATAGATAACTTTCTTAAAAAAGATCAAAATAAAGATTTAGAATTAGCCGCCGAAGATTTAAGAATGGCTACACGACATCTCGGAAGTATTGTTGGCAAAGTCGATGTCGAAGAAATCCTTGGATCTATATTTAAAGACTTTTGTATAGGTAAATAAAATACCTCTTGTATTCCTAATATACCGCGTTACATTCATATTATGAGTAAACAGAGCTATGATGTAGTAGTAATTGGGGGAGGACATGCTGGATGCGAGGCAGCAGCAGCATCCGCTAGAATGGGCGTAAATACAGCCCTTTTTACACATAAAATAGAGACTATTGGGGAGATGTCTTGCAACCCTGCTATAGGAGGACTTGGAAAAGGGCATCTTGTGAGAGAAATAGATGCATTAGATGGTGTAATGGGCGTTGTAGCCGATAAATCAGGTATTCAATTTAGATTATTAAATAGAAGTAGGGGTCCAGCAGTGCAGGGACCACGTACTCAGTCAGACAGAGCTCTCTACAAAGAGCATATGCAGAAGATTTTACTAAATTATAAAAATTTGGAGGTAATTGCAGATCCAGTCATCAAATTTTTATTTGAGGGAGATAAAATAATAGGTTTTGTATGTCAAAGTGGAAAAGAAGTTAGAACTAAGGAGCTTATATTAACTACTGGCACTTTTCTTAATGGATTAATACATATTGGTGAAACTCAAATACCAGCAGGTAGGTATGATGAGAAACCATCTACAGGCTTAAGTGAACAATTAGCAAAATTTAAAATGCAAATAGGAAGATTGAAGACAGGAACACCACCTAGACTTGATGGTAACACAGTTAATTATGACGATTTGGAAATGCAGCCAGCTGATGATGATCATTACTACTTTTCTTTCCTTACAAACAAAATTGATAACAAACAAATCAAATGTGGAATGACTTATACAAACAGTGAAGTCCATAAAATTATAAGTGATAATATTTCTAGAAGTGCTATGTATTCTGGAAATATAAAAGGTGTTGGCCCACGTTATTGTCCCTCTATTGAAGATAAAATTGTAAAGTTTAAAGAAAAACAACAACATCAAATATTCTTAGAACCAGAAGGATTAAAAGACAATACTATTTACCCAAATGGTATATCAACTTCCTTACCAGAAGAGATACAGCTTAAAATACTCAGTAAAATCAAGGGTTTAGAGCAAGTTAAAATGAAAAGGGCAGGTTATGCCATCGAGTATGATTATGTGGATCCAAGAGAATTAAAAGCAACTCTTGAGACGAAAAAAATACAATCTTTATTTTTAGCTGGTCAAATTAATGGAACTACTGGATATGAAGAAGCTGCTTCTCAAGGACTCGTTGCCGGAGTAAATGCTGCATTAAAAGTAAAAAATAAAAAAGAATTTTTACTTAGCAGAAGCAACTCCTATATCGGGGTTATGATTGATGATCTTATAACAAAGGGAGTAAGTGAACCATATAGAATGTTTACATCTAGAGCTGAGTATAGATTAAGTTTAAGAGCAGATAATGCAGATCAAAGATTAACAAACTTTGGTAATGAGGTAGGTTTAATTTCTAACGAAAGAAAAAAACTTTTTGACGACAAGATTGAAAAACTCTCAGAAATTAAAAAACATCTTATGTCTAATTTTATTACTCCCAATAAGGCCAAGGATTATTCTATTAAAATTGCAATGGATGGTGTGAGAAGATCTTGCATGGAAGTGATAGGTCAGAGAAATGTAAAATTATCTAAACTGAGAGAGATTTTCCCTTCGATTCCCTCTTATAACACCTCTTTTGACAAGCAGGTTGAAATCGATGCGCACTACGCAGGATATCTACCAAGACAGCAAAGAGATATTAATGCTTTCAATAAAGATGAGGCTTTACAAATACCTATTAACTTCAATTATGACGAATTAAGCGGACTGTCTAATGAAGTTAAGAGCAAATTAAACAAAATTAAACCTAGAACACTTGGACAAGCTCTTAGGATAGATGGAATTACCCCTTCTGCAGTAGTTATTATACTTTCTAACATAAAAAAGATGCGATCTAAGCAATCTGCTTAATGGATATTGGTATTGCAAAGAAATATCTTCATGAAAATCTTAGCTTTTCTGACGAAAAAATCGATAAAGTTACTAAATTCATTGATTTATTGCTAATTTTTAATAAAAAATACAATTTAATTAGCAAACGTACAGAAAAAGAGGTTTGGAACAGGCATATTTTAGATTCAGCTCAAATTATTAAGTATATTGACTTCAAGAAAGATCACATTTTATCTGATTTTGGATCTGGTGCAGGACTTCCAGGAGTTATTCTCTCTATAGCTAATACTAATCCTAATTTTCACGTGAAACTATACGAAAAATCTCCAGTAAAAAGAGCTTTTTTAAGCGATATTCAGAAAATTACTAAATTCGATATTGAAGCTAACGTCTACGATTATAAGTTTATCAAGACCGACTACATTGTCTGTAGAGCTTTTAAAAAATTAGATCTAATATTTGATATTTCACGTGAAAAAGTAAAAAATCCACACAAATTAATCATTTTAAAAGGTAAAAATGCTCTAAATGATCTCAAAAAACTTCCAAAACATAAAAATTATAGTTATAAAACAGTTGATAGCATTACTGATAAAGATTCGAAAATAATAATAGCTACAAAAAATGGAAAATAAAATAATTTCAGTTATTAATCAAAAGGGAGGGGTGGGAAAAACTACAACAGTAGTAAATCTTGCAGCTTCACTGTCCATTATGGGTCATAAAACGTTAGTTGTAGATTTAGATCCCCAGGGAAATGCCACAACCGGATTAGGAAAGTCAAACACGAAGGAAGAAAATAATATTTATAACCTTTTGATAGGAAACATTAAATTAAATGAAGCTATTATAAATACGGAGATCAAAAATTTAGATTTAATAAGCTCTACTGTAAACCTTTCAGGTTTGGAAGTTGAGACAGCTACAAATGAGGATCGTGCATTTACATTAAAAAACATTTTTGATTCTAATTCTAATATTCTAAAAAAATATGATTATATTTTTATTGATTGTCCTCCTTCACTTAGTCTCCTAACGGTAATAGCTCTAGTAGGTTCTGATGAATTGGTGGTGCCGCTACAAACAGAATTTTTTGCTTTAGAGGGTATAACACAATTAATAAATACAATTGAAAGAATAAAAGAAAAATTAAATCCGCAACTTTCTGTAAGAGGGATTCTACTTACAATGTTTGATAAGAGAAATAAATTATCGGGTGAAGTTGATATAGAAGCTAGAAACCATTTTAAGTCAAAGGTCTATAATACAGTAATTCCAAGAAATGTCAGATTATCCGAAGCTCCCTCGCACGGATTACCTTGTGTTATTTATGATAAAACTTGTGTTGGTAGCAAAGCATATTTTGATTTAGCCAATGAGTTTTTAAGTTCTAACAAAGAGGCGTCCGCAGCTTGATTATGAAAAAGAAGAAAGGTTTAGGGAGAGGTTTATCAGCTTTATTTGGTGATGAAAAAAACGAAAATAAGCAAAAAACAAAAAATATAGCACCTAACACTAAAGCATTAATAGGTGACTTAACTAGAAATCCATATCAGCCTAGACAAATTTTCAATAAAGAAAAACTTCAAGAACTAGCTAATTCTGTAAAGAAAAACGGAGTAATTCAGCCTATTGCAGTTAGGAAAGACAAATCTAATAAAGGTAAATACCAAATAGTTGCCGGTGAAAGAAGATGGTTAGCTGCTCAAATGGCAGGACTGCACGAGATACCTATAGTTATCTTAGAACTTGATGATAATGAAAGTTTGGAAGTTGCTATTGTAGAAAATATTCAACGAGATGATTTAAACCCAATAGAAGAGGCAAAAGCTTATGAAAGATTACATAAAGATTTTGAATACGATCATGAAAAAATTGCTAGGTTCATGTCAAAAAGTAGAAGTCACGTTAGTAATACTTTAAGACTATTAACCTTACCAGCAGATGTGAAGGGAATGATGGAGGAAGGACTAATTACTGCGGGACAAGCTAGACCGTTAGTAGGAGTGCCAAATGCTTCCGCAATTGCTGAAGAAATTGTTTCTAAAAAGCTTAGTGCTAGAAGTGTAGAGTATTTGATAAGAGAAAAAAAAGGTCCACAAAAAGTTGGTCAAACACGTGTTGATGCTAATGTATTAGAAGAACAAAGACAAATGGAAGAAAATCTAGGGATGAAAGTTGATATTATTAATAAAAAAAATAATTCAGGAAGATTAACAATTAATTACACAAATTTAGAACAATTTCAGCTTATTTCAAAACTTCTTAAGCAGCGTTAGCCAAACTACAAATATCAATTAAGAGCTTTTTTATAAGAATTTTTTTATCAATTTGAGCATTTGATTTGGCTATTATTTCTAAATTGTATGTGCGATTAAGCATATAATTAATCTTTTTTGCATTCCACAATTTTGCTTGTTCAACAAACACACTTTTATCTCTCCAAAATATTGGAGGTTTAAGTTTATCTATTCTTCTTTCAATATTCTCATTGTTGTTTTTGTTAACTTCTTTTAATCTTAAAAACGTTTGGTTAATAGTTGCAATATAATAGGCTAGTTTGGCGTCCTCAAAAAAAGTTCTACTTAAAAACTTATTAGTTTTATTTTTTTTTCCAGATATCGCAGTATCCTTAAGAAGTTTAAAATCATCATTCTCTTCCAAATTTAAAAGTTTATTTAATTCATCAAAGTTAATTAATTTTTCATTAAATAATGTTTTAATTTTTGTAATTTCATTTTTAAGTTTATTTCTATCGTTACCACAAATATCTTTTAATAAATTTATTACTTGAGGAGAAAGTCCAGCTACATTTTCTAATTCGTTAGATATTATTTTTTTAATTGTTAAATCATTATCCTCATAGCAAGGAACAATATCGCTTTTTTTTTCCTTTTCAAAAAAAGTTCTTAATTTTGATCTTTTTTCTAAAATGTCAGAAAATAAAAATATTTTATTTTCACCTATTTCTTTAATAGCCGCTTCTACAACGCTAAGTGCTTTATCATTAACATCACGAATTAAAAAAATCTTTTGTGGGTGAAATAAAGAAAAATTTTGAAGTTCGTTTAACAATAAATCTTTATTCTTTAAAATATCTTCCTGATTGTATTTTATAATATTACTTTTTGAAAAATTTTTTATTATTTTATCTTTTAAATCATCAATTAAACCTGTGTTTTCTCCATAAAATAAAACTATATTATTTTTTAATATCCCAAGGTTCTGTTCGACTAAATAACTTCTATAAATCATTTTTAAAAATATCTAAAATTTCTTTTTCTATTTCTCGAATTAAAATATCTATTGTTTGTTTTTCCCTATCTAAATTTTGAGAATAATTATCTGCTACACTATAAATTGCACTTGGCTCAAAATTATATTCTTTAATCAAAATATTATTTCGATCGAGTAATTTGAAATTTGCTTTTAAAGATATTCTGTATTTAGTTATTTCATTTTTAGAATTTCTGTCCTCTATAAATTTATTTTTATTTGTTTCTATTTTTAAATTATATATTTTTTTACTGTTTTCATTTTCTTGAAATTTTATCGCATTTTTTATTTTATAATTTATTCTGGATTGTCCGGATGTTTCAATTACATTAGTTTTGAAGTCAATTTGTTTGTTGGCTAATTTAAATCCGCAACCAAAAAGTGTGATCATGGTTAAAATTATTAAAATATGTCTAATCATTTTTTCACTATATTAAAAAGTTAATTATTCTATTTTTTACAAAAATTATTTTTTTTATTTCATTAGAACCAATAGTTTTTGCGAATTTAGTATTATCGATTATATGTTTTTTTACATTTATTTCATCCATATCCTTTTTTACTTCAATAATTGTTTTAGTTTTTCCATTAATTTGCACTGCTATCTTTACTTCATTTAAAACTATTTTTTTTTCAATTTTTGGCCAGCTAATATTTCCTTTAAAATTAAGTTTTTCAAGACATTCGTAAGCAATATGGGGAGTAAATGGTATCATCATTCTCATTATATTAGTTGTAGATTGAATTAGAACTTTTTTCTGCAAACCTTTATCTAAGTTATCTTTTATTAATCTAAAAACTTCATTAAATAATGCAACAGCTACGTTAAATTTAAAGTTTTTAATTGAATGATCAATTCTATTAATAAAGTTATTAATGTTAATTTTAAATTTTTCTTCTAAAGATTTGTTAACTTGATCGTTGTTTTTAATTGAGGCTACTTTAGCATTAATGTCCCAAATTTTTTGTAAAAATTTATTAGCAGATTTAATTCCTGTATATGACCACTGTATATCTTTTTCTGGAGGGCTATCTGATAAAATAAACCATCTAACTGAATCCGCACCATACATTTTAATCATTTCCTCCGGATCAACAGTATTTTTTTTAGATTTGGACATCGATTCTGATTGTCCTACAAACACAGGTGATTTGTCAGTTTTTTTAATAAAAATATTTTTATCCGTTTTTTCTACTTCTTCAGGATATAGCCAGTTAGAATTTTGATCTTTATAAGTTTCATGACAAACCATTCCTTGAGTAAATAAATTTTCAAATGGTTCTGAAAATTTAATTTGCTTACCACAATGTTTTAATGCTTTGGTAAAAAAACGAGAATATAATAAATGCAATATGGCATGCTCTATTCCACCAATGTATTGATCAACAGGCATCCAAGAATTAACTTCCTCATGATCAAAAGCTACATGTTTTTGATTAGGAGAACAAAATCTCAAAAAGTACCATGAAGAGTCTACAAAAGTGTCGAGAGTATCAGTTTCTCTTATAGCTTTTTGACCAGTTTTTAAGTGTTTAGTATATTTCCAAGTCGGATGATTTTCTAATGGGTTACCTTGAGATTTTAAATCTACATCTTCTGGTAATTCAATTGGCAATTCACTTTTCTCTACTGGTAATAAGGTACCATCCTCCAAATAAATCATAGGAATAGGACAACCCCAATATCTTTGTCTAGAAATACCCCAATCTTTTAATCTAAAGTTTGTTCGCGATATACCCATATTTTTTTCTTTTATTATTTCAATGATTTTCTTTTTTGCTTCATTAGTATTAAGACCATTTAGAAACTCAGAATTTGTCATGACCCCATCCCCTGTATAAGATTTTTTAAGATCATCATTTTCTTCATTGGTAATAACTTTAATAATTTCAAGATTATATTTTTTTGCAAAATCGAAGTCCCTTTGGTCGTGAGCAGGACATCCAAAAATTGCTCCATTACCATAATCCATCAGAACAAAATTAGAGAAATAAACTGGAAGAAATTTATTTTTAATGAAAGGGTGCTCAACCTCAATATCGCTTTTAAAACCAATTTTTTCAGCTTCAGCAAGAGCTTCTTCTGTTGTACCTGTCTTATTACATTCAAGTACAAATTGCTTAAATTCCTTATTATCAGAAAATCTTTTACTTAAAGGATGGTCAACAGAAAGCGCCAAAAAGGAAGCACCAAAAATAGTATCAGGGCGGGTAGTAAAAATTTTAATTTTTTCATCCTTTTCTTTAATTTTAAAATTTATTTCACAGCCTTCAGATTTACCAATCCAATTTTTTTGCATTAGTTTTACTTTTTCCGGCCATCCATTAAGTAATTTTAAATCATCAAGTAATTTATCAGAAAATTTAGAGATATTAAAAAACCATTGAGAGAGTTTTTTCCGCTCAACTATTGCATTTGATCTCCAACCTCTACCATTGACAACTTGTTCATTGGCTAAAACAGTTTTTTCAACAGGATCCCAATTTACATAAGTTTCTTTTCTAGAAACTAATCCATTATTGTAAAAATCAATAAATAACTCTTGTTGATGTTTATAATACGATTTATCACATGTAGATATTTCATGATCCCAATTGATAGAAAGACCTAGAAGTTTTAGCTGTCTTTTCATTGTATCAATATTTTTTTTTGTCCAGTCCTTAGGATGTAGATTATTGATACGAGACGCATTCTCAGCCGGTAGTCCGAATGCATCCCAACCCATTGGATGCAAAACATTAAAATCGTTTAGATATTTATATCGTGCAATTACGTCACCTATTGTATAATTACGCACATGACCCATGTGTATTTTCCCAGATGGGTAAGGAAACATTTCTAAACAATAAAACTTTGGCCCTTTATTGTTTTGTAAATTGGTGAATAATTTTTGCTTTTGCCATTTTTTTTCAATAGCAATGAAATTAACTCTTTCCATAATTTATATAACTACTTGCTTTTTTTTGATTGCTTTTCTAACAATATGGCTTTTGTTAATATAGTTGAACGTAACTCACTTTTTATCGTTGAATTTTCTAACAAGGAAACAGCACAACTTTGGTTTATAGAACAATTTTTTTTATGAACGATTATTTTTATACTATCACTCCTAATTTCGTTAGATAAAAAGCGTATTGAAATTTTTAACGCTTCTGAGCTATCATTCTTATTAGAATACCAGTCTGATATAATAATACCACCAGAGTAATCAACAGTTGACATTGGTATAAAATCAAGTGTTTCTAAAGATGCCCTCCACATAGGGTTAGATGAGCTGAATTGAAAATCTCCTCCGCGATTACCTAAAAGAGATTTAACTGAAACGCCTTTGCCTTCATTTACATTTTGCCTAGCTCTATCTATACCGGAAGTTGGTCTTTTTCTGTTATCTACTTTTTCGTGTCTCAAAGCTGAGCAACCATTAAGTAAGATTATCGTAACTAAAAAAAGTGAAAAAATTTTTTTAAATTTCATTTACAATTAATGAAGTATCACAACAACAAATTAAAATAATGAGAATTTTAATAGATTTTATTACAAAACTAAGTAAAATTGTTGCAAATATGCAACATAATGCTAAAAAAAAGGTCAAAATTACTAAAAAAAGCCTAAAAAACCTCAGTAAATGGTAAAAATCAGCGTTTTTATAATAAAAACATAACAAAAGGATAAACAATGAAAAAAATGATGAAAACATTATTCGTTTCTATTGCTTCCCTATCACTAATGATTTCTGCAAAAGCAGGTGAGTTAACTGTAAATGGTTCAGCTAAAATGACTTACAATGCTACTTCAGGTCAAAACGTTGATAACGGAATTGGTATATCAAACGAATTAAATTTCACTGCATCAGGTGAGTTAGATAATGGATACACATGGACATACTCTATGGAATTAGATCCAGCATCAGGCGACTCTGGTCAAGCTAATAACGACGATACAGCTATTACAGTTTCTGGCGATATGGGAACAGTAAAAGTTTGTGTATCTGAGTGTGGTAACAATGCAAAATATGCATTCGATGCTTCAGCTTACGGTGCAATGTCAGACACAGGTTTAAGTGAAGGAATTGTGTACCCAGACGATGAAGGTTCGCACAACTCTTTACAATATCACTCACCAGAACTTCCATTTGGAACAACAGTATCTGTTTCATACGGTCAAGTTAAATTAGATGGTTCAAGCAGCAATGCACAAGGAACTACTAGTGGTGACTCAATTGAAGCTTACTCTGTAACAACTAAGCCAGTTGATGGTTTAACAATTAAGGCAAGCTACTACGATAAGAATGACTACGACGATGGTCTAACAAACGAACAACAATTAGAAGATGGTGGTGCTTATGGTGCTAAATATTCTATTGGTAACGTTACATTAGGTTATGGTAAATCATTCAAATCACCTGAGTCAACAACAGCTGTTTCTGATGGTACAGTAGTTGAATACTATGAAAATACAGGAATTTCATTCGCTTACTCAATGAATGACAATTTAGTACTTTCATACACTAAAGAAGATTCAGAAGCTGTACAAAGAACAAGTACAAACACAACATACGATATTGAAATGACTTCACTACAAGCTGCTTACACAGTAGGTGGTGCAACTGTTTCATTAGCTAGAACTGATTACGAAAATATCGGTTATGCTGATGGTGTAGATGCTGAAGAAACTATCGTAGCTGTAGCTTTTGCGTTCTAATTTAGAATAGTAAAATTTACACTTTAAAAAAGGGGGTTTCGGCCCCCTTTTTTTTTAATTTATCAATATAAAATTTTATTGAAATAATTATCTCTCTTAATTTGTCCTGATAAAGCAAAACCGTTTGAGTTCACATTACTCATGATCCTAAAATTATCCTTTTTAATTCCGCCTAATGGAGTTAATTTAAATCCAAAATTTTTAATCAATAAATTAAATTTAATTAAACCCAAGTAATCTTTTTTATTTTTATAATCCGTTTTAAAAATTCTTGAAAATAAGATTTCAGAACATCCCTGTCTCTTTTTAAAATTAAATTCACTTAAGTTATGAGCAGAACCAATTAATTTATATTTTTTATTATTTAATAAATAATGGTAAATTTTGGTGTTGTGAGACGATATATATAAACCATTTGCATTTATCATTTTTACTAATGAAACATTATTAGCCACAAAAAAACTTATATGTTTTGATCTGCATAACTGAACGAATTTTTTCAATTTATCTATATTTTCAAGATAATTTTTATTCCTATAAATTATGTTAAATTTATTAAATTTTTTAAATTTTTTTAAATCAATATCGTTTATAGTTTCGATAATAAAAAAATATTTTTTTTTAAACGCAATCATATGGACACAATAATTGATAGATTTAATAAAATAAATTCAAATATATTAAAAACTAACCGTGATAAAGAAGTAAAAATAATAGCAGTTAGTAAAACTTTTTCATTAGATCACATCAAACCTTTAATAAATTATGGACATATTCATTTTGGTGAAAATAAAGTCCAAGAAGCACAAGCTAAATGGTCAGAAATTAAAAAGGAGAATGACAAAATTAAATTACATATGATTGGTAAATTACAAACTAATAAATCTAAGGATGCTGTAAAAATTTTTGATTACATTCATTCGCTAGATAACCAAAAGTTAGCAGATGCTTTAGCCAAACATCAGATTAATCTAAAAAGGGATTTAAAATATTTTATTCAAGTTAATATAGGAAAGGAAAAACAAAAGTCCGGTATAACCGTGGGCGAGTTAGATGGATTTTATAATTATTGTAAGAACAAATTAAACTTAAATATCTTAGGGTTAATGGTTATACCACCTTATAACGAGAACCCTGAAAAATATTTTAAAGTATTAAATGAATTAAATAAGTCCCTTGCTCTTCAAGATTTAAGTATGGGCATGTCGGCTGATTATATACAGGCTGTTACGCATGGAGCTACTTTTATAAGAGTTGGAAGTTCTATTTTTGGTTTGAGATCTTAACTTTTGTGCTTTTTTTTATTACCTTTAAGATTTTTAACAAGTGTCCCTTTTTTATAGCAATACATCCCTCTGTTTTTTTATAATTTTTTTTTGCAATATGGATAAAAATAGCGCTTCCCCTATTTTTTTTTGTAGGACTCATGTTATAATTAAGTACTAAAATAATATCGTAGATATTTTCCTTTCTATGAAGTTTTTCATGATTAAACTTAAATGGTAACGTTACAAGTTTGTTATAATCTTTTGACTGTGGGTCGTTACACCAAACCATATTTTTTTTTATAGCTCTTTTTTTTAGATTTGTTGTTACTAAAACTCTATCTCTTCTATATAAAATTATTTTTATTTTAAACTGGCCTTTAGGAGTAACTAAATCGCCTTCTTTCTTTTTATTACCAATACCTTTTTTTCCTACTGCACATTTTACTTTATATTTATTAAAAGTAAGGTAATTTTTATTTATAAATATATGCATCGATTAAAAGTTTTAATTTTAGGACCCGAAGTCTTTTGTTCTACATTAAATGAACTAAAGCCATATTTAAAGTTTAATTCAACAAACGAATTTAATGATTCTAGTATTGATATTATATTGTTTCATGAGAATAGTTTAAATAACAAACACGATAACGAAATTATTGTTAAAAGTGATTGTTTAAAAGTTTGTGCTTCAGAAAATAAAAAGTTTACTAATAATTTTGATGCCCTACTAGTACTGCCTACATCTTTATCAGAAATTAATTCATTTTTAGAGAATATTTCTGTAAAGAAAATCTTTAATAAAAATTCATCAATAGTAATTAAAGAATATTTACTGAATAAAAATGAAAAAAAATTATTAAAAAATGAAAACGAATTGATTCTTACAGAGAAGGAAATTCAATTGCTAGAATTATTTATTAATAATAATAAACCTATTTCAAAAAGTGAAATTCTCTCTTCTGTCTGGAATTATTCAAGCGCTGCTGACACACATACAGTTGAGACGCATATTTATAGATTAAGAAAAAAAATAAATGAAAAATTTTCCGATGAGAATTTTATTGTGAACACTAAAAATGGTTATTCCTTGTGAAGAAAAGAAATAAATTTGCAAAAGATTTATTTACAAGTAAGTACAGAAAAAGAGTTGTTAGGCCAAAAAAAGGAAGAGGGAGTTTTAAAAGGAAAAAAAATAAATTATTTGTTTAACCTTGCGCCAATTATTTGAATAACTTTTGAAGACATATTGGTTCCAGTTTGTAAACTTTCTTTAATTGATTTTTTATTGATATAGCCATGTAAAAAACCAGCAGCAAATAAATCTCCTGCACCAGTTAAATCTTTTAACTTAAGATTTTTTTTTGCAGAACACTCTGTAACTTCATTATTATTAATTGCTACAGCACCTTTATCTCCTCGGGTAATAACAAGTAATCTGTTTATTTTTTTTGCAAAATTAATCACATCCTCAAACTTTTTAACGTTAATCAATGACATAATTTCTTGTTCATTTGCAAAAGTTATATCTAATTTATTTTTTACTAGATCCAAGAAATGAGGTTTATGTCGTTCTACGCAAAATAAATCTGATAATGACATTGCAACTTTATTTGAATTATTAATTGCCTTTTCAAAAGCTTTTTTAGGTTCACCTTCATCCCAAAGATATCCCTCTAAGAATAGAATTTCACTATTCTTAACCGCATTAGTATCAATATCATTTTCATTAACTTTTCCTGCAGTACCAAGAAAAGTAATCATAGTTCTCTCAGAGTCAGGTGTTATTAGTATTAAACATGTTCCAGTTGGAATTACTTCCCTCTTTTTTGAATAAAAATATTTTACATTTTCTTTTTTTAAACCCTCTTCATATTTATTACCCAGATCATCATCACTTATTTTTCCTATGAAACCTACTTTGTTTCCAAGTTGTGATAGGCCAACTATTGAGTTTGCAACAGAGCCACCAGAAACAGTTTCTTCAATTTTAAGTGTAGATAGAAGCTTCTTAAATTCAGCCTCATCTACTAGTTTCATTGTGCTCTTCGTTAAGTTGTTTCGGGTAATAAAGTTGTCATCAACTTTACAAATTACATCCACAATTGCGTTACCTATTCCTAAAATTTTCATCTATTAAGCTTTTTTTGCTTTAAAGGGTTTTTTTCTGTTGGGATAACAGCTTTTACAAATTTTACAAGTTATACCATAACAGTCGCGAGCTTTACAATATTCTCTACCATACCAAATAATCTGCAAATGTAGTTTATTCCAATTTTTTTTAGGAAAAATATTTTTTAAATCTTCTTCAGTTTGAACAACATTTTTTCCACTGGTCAGTCCCCATCTTTGTGCCAACCTATGGATATGGGTATCAACAGGAAATGCAGGAAAACCAAAACCTTGGGACATTACTACACTAGCAGTTTTATGACCTACTCCAGGAAGTTCTTCCAATTCTTCGTAGGTTTTTGGCACTCTAGCATTGAATTTATCAACCAATGTCTTTGATAAATAAAAAATACTCTTTGCTTTAACTCTATAAATGCCAATTCGTTTTATTAATCTTTCAATTTTTTTTCTTCCAAGTTTAACAAAGTGTTCAGGTTTATAATATTTGGGATAAATATCTTTCGTAACATTATTTACATTTACATCTGTGCATTGTGCAGAAAGCAAAACAGAAACAAGCAATGTAAATGTATTTTTATAATTTAAAGGTATTGGAACTTTAGGATAAGTCTTATTCAATATTCTTTGAATTACTTTAGCCTTTTCTCTATTATTCACTTGAAATTAAGCAAATCTCTCATTGAATAAAGCCCGGCTTTTTTTTTCATTAACCATTTTGCAGCTGTCAGCGCACCTTCAGAATAAAGAGCTCTATCAAAAGATTCATGATTTAATTTAATAATTTCTTTTCCACTAGAAAAACTTACTTCATGTTCTCCTATTACTTCACCTTTTCTAATTGAATTAAAGTTTATTTTTTTGGAATATGGGAATTGTTGCTTATTTAGGAATTTTTTTCCGATCATACTAAATAAATTTTTATTTTTCCCATCAGCAATCCCTTTTCCAAGCATTAACGCTGTTCCTGATGGATAATCAATTTTATGCTTATGATGAACTTCGTAAACTTTACTTAAAAAATTATTACCTAGAGATTTTGAGGCAATTTCAGTTAAGTACATTAATAAATTTACACCTAAACTCATATTTCCTGCTTTAAGAATTGGAATTGTTTTTGAAAATTTTTTTATCAAAAGCTCTTCTCTTTTATTAAAACCAGTTGTTCCTATTACTATTCTTTTCTTTAATTTTGTAGCTAATTTTAGAACTTCTAAAGTACACTTAGGAACGGTGAAGTCTATTATAACGTCAGTTTTTTTAAATGAACCAATGTTATTTAAACTTAGTTTAATTCCTGAAATCTTTTTATTAATAACTTTACTTTCTGTAAGAGAAACTATTTTAAATTCTTTTTTCTTATTAGAAGACTTAATTATTTGTTGGCCCATTCTTCCCATGCAGCCAGTAATTGATAAATTGATTTTTTTCATCCGCCTATAATGTAAATGATTACAATAATAACCAAAGTAATTATAGTCCAAATAGATAAATTCTTTAAAAAATCCTTTATTTTATTATTTGTAGATAAAAAGCCCGGTAAGATTAAAACCAATACTGCAATTAAAAAAATTGCAGACATTATCTGCTCAGTGTTCATTTAATTATGAATTCTTCCAAAATTTCTTTGCTTTTTCAAAAAAGGTTTTAATCACAGGATCTGGTTTATTTCCTTCGATTTTATTAAACTCTTCAAGAATTTCCTTTTGCCTTTTTGAAAGTGAAGTTGGGACCTGTGTATTAATACGAATATAAAGATCTCCGAAAACACTTCTTCTTAAAACTGGCATACCTTTGCCTCTCAGTCTAAATTGTTTTCCATGTTGGGTTCCTGCAGGTATTTTAATTTTTGACTTACCCCCATCAATTGACGGAACCTCAACAGAGGTGCCTAAGGCTGCATCAGTAAATGATATAGGTAATTCGTAGTATAAATTTTCTTCAGCTCTTTTAAAAATTTCATGATTATCGATTGAAACAAAAAGATATAAATCTCCACTAGCACCACCTTTAGAGCCGGCTTCTCCCTTTCCTGATACTCGTATTCTTGTGCCATCATCAACACCTTTTGGAATTTTTACAGTAACATTTTCATTTGCTTGAACTTTTCCGTTTCCACTGCATTTATTACAAGGATCACCAATCATTTCACCATAACCACTACATTGAGGACATGTTTGCTGGACTGTGAAAAAACCTTGATTAGTTCTTACTTTTCCTCTTCCTGAGCAGTAATCGCATCTAATTGGTTTTGAACCTTTAGCTGCACCACTACCTGAACAAGATGAACATGATTTGTAAGTTGTATACCTAACATTTTTTTCTATTCCTTTGTAAGCTTCCTCTAAGTTAATATTTACATCATATCTTAAATCGTTACCTCTATTGCTAGATCTTCTACTTGATCCTCCGCCACCAAAATCACTAAAAAAGTCTTCAAATATATCTGAAAAAGAAGATGTATCGAAACCACCAAAACCTTGACCGCCTCCACCTCCGCCTTCAAAAGCAGCATGACCAAACTGATCGTAGTTCGCTTTTCTCTTTTCATCTGAAAGGATATGGTAAGCTTCGCTTGCTTCCTTAAACTTTTCCTCTGAAGCCTTGTCTCCTTTGTTTTTGTCAGGGTGGTATTTTAATGCAAGTTTTCGGTAAGCTTTTTTAATATCGTCTTTAGATGCAGATCTAGGTACACCTAAGACA
The DNA here is from genome assembly GCA_902613915.1 of uncultured Pelagibacteraceae bacterium. GTDB lineage: Bacteria > Pseudomonadota > Alphaproteobacteria > Pelagibacterales > Pelagibacteraceae > Pelagilacustribacter. The sequence goes on from CACMJB010000001.1 coordinate 83,344, forward strand.
TCATAACAATCTCTTTTAGCCACAGGACGTCTCCTTTATTTTCTTAGGCGCTTTTTTCTTTATCTTCTTCCTTTACGTCTTCAAAATCAGCATCAACTACATTGTCTTTATTTTTAGGATTAGCATCTTTTGGCCCGTCAGCTTTACCAGCTTCAGGTTTTTGTTGGCTTTTATAAACCGCCTCTCCTAGTTTCATTGAAACTTGAATTAAACTTTGTGTTTTTTTCTTAATGTCTTCAGCATCAGTGCCTTCTAAAGATTTTTTAAGATCAGCGATACCGTTTTCTATTGCCTTCTTCTCTTCAGCTGAGATTTTATCGCCGTGCTCTTTTAAACTTTTCTCTGTAGAAAAAACAAGACTATCGGCTTGATTTCTAGCATCAACCGAATCCCTTTTTTTCTTATCTGCTTCTTTATTGGCCTCAGCATCTTTAACCATTTTATTAATCTCTTCCTCAGACAATCCACCTGATGCTTGGATTTGAATCTTTTGTTCTTTTCCTGTGCCTTTATCTTTTGCAGAAACGTTAACTATTCCATTAGCATCAATATCAAATGTAACTTCGATTTGAGGAGTTCCTCTTGGTGCTGGAGGTATTCCTACTAACTCAAAATTTCCTAATATTTTATTATCTGCAGCCATTTCTCTTTCGCCTTGTAAAACTCTTATTGATACCGCTGGTTGGTTATCTTCAGCAGTTGAAAAAACTTGACTTTTCTTAGTTGGGATAGTTGTATTTTTTTCGATTAATTTTGTAGACACACCACCTAGTGTTTCTATACCTAAGGAAAGAGGTGTTACATCTAAAAGTAACACATCTTTTACATCTCCCTGTAAAACACCACCCTGAATAGCAGCACCCATTGCAACTACTTCATCAGGATTTACGCTTTTATTGGGTTCTTTTCCAAAAAAGTTTTTAACCGTTTCAATAATTTTTGGCATTCTTGTCATTCCACCTACAAGAACTACCTCATTAATTTCAGCCGCAGAAAAACCAGAGTCTTTCAAAGCAGTTTTGCAAGGATCTAATGTTCTATCAACTAAGCTTTGAACAAGCGCCTCTAATTTTGCTCTAGTAAATTTTAAATTTAAATGTTTTGGACCGGTTTTATCAGCTGTAATAAATGGCAAGTTAATTTCTGTTTGTGCTGCAGATGAAAGTTCAATTTTTGCTTTTTCAGCAGCTTCCTTTAATCTTTGAAGAGCAAGTTTGTCTGTTTTTAAATCTATACCATTATCTTTTTTAAATTCTGAAGCAAGGTATTCTACTATTGCGTCATCAAAATCTTCACCACCTAAGAAAGTATCACCATTTGTTGATTTTACTTCAAAAACACCGTCTCCTATTTCTAAAATTGAAATATCAAAAGTACCACCACCTAAATCATAAACAGCAATTTTTTTTCCACCTTTTTTGTCTAGACCATATGCTAATGATGCTGCTGTTGGTTCGTTGATGATTCTTAAAACTTCAAGACCTGCAATCTTTCCCGCATCTTTAGTTGCTTGTCTTTGAGAGTCATTAAAATAAGCAGGAACAGTAATTACTGCTTTTGTAACTGCTTGTCCTAAATACTTTTCCGCTGTTTCTTTCATCTTTTGTAAAACGAATGCAGAAATTTGCGCTGGCGAATATTTTTTACCTTTACCTTCTACCCATGCATCACCATTATCTGATTTAACAATTTTATAAGGAACTTTTGAAATGTCTTTCTGAACGGAAGGGCCATCAAATTTTCTTCCAATTAGTCTTTTTGCAGCAAATACAGTATCACCTGCATTTGTAACTGCTTGTCTTTTTGCAGGTTGGCCAACTAATTTTTCTTCATTTTCTAGGAAAGCTACTACAGAAGGAGTTGTTCTTGCACCTTCAGTATTTTCCAACACTTTAGCTTGCGTGCCATCCATTATGGCTACACAAGAGTTAGTTGTTCCTAAATCTATTCCTATAACTTTGCTCATATATTATTCGTTGTTCATTATTTATATGGGTGTTTTTTTTCCATCTACAAGTCTATTTTTGCTCTTTTTTCTCCTTATTTTCCTTGTCTTTAACATCCTTTTTTTTTGCTACACTTACTAAAGCTGGTCTCAATAATCTCTCCCCTAACATATAACCCGCTTGAATTTCTTGAATTACTGAGCCTGGTTCAGCTTTATCGTCTTCGATTTCAGACATTGCTTGATGAAAATTTGGGTCAAACTTTTTATCTTTTGTGTCAATTTTTTTAATCCTATTTCTTTCGAATATAGAAATTAAATCTTTCTCAATAATATTAATATTTTCTAAAAACTTATCCAAATCTTTGTTGTCTTTTAATTTCTCATTATTTTTGATGGCTTCTTTAGCTCTTTGAAGATTGTCTAAAGTAGCTAAATTTTCTTTTGCAAAGTTAAAAGAACCAAATTCAAATGCGTCTTTAATCTCTTTTTCGAATCTTCGTCTCTGATTTTCGATTTCAGCGAGTGATCTTAAAAGTTTTTCCTCAGCTTCTTTTAATTTTTCTTCAGTTGTTTTCTCTTTTGGGGAAGGTGTGGTGTTATCACTCTCGTTTGAAGCTTCATTTTTAATAGGCTTTGATTTATCTTGGTTCAAATCTTTTTTATCTTTTTCTTCACTCATCTGATTTGCTATATAATAAGTAGTTTTAAAATTACTAGATTAAATATGAAAAAAATATTAGTTGGAACTCATAATAATGGAAAATTTAAAGAAATTGCGTATTTATTACCAAAAAAATACAAAAAAATTTCTCCTATAAAACTTAAGATTAAAAGCCCAAAAGAGACAGGAAAGTCATTCAAATCAAACGCAAAACTAAAAGTAGAATTTTTCTCAAAGTTTGTTGATTATAGGGTCATATCTGATGACTCAGGACTTTGTATAAAAGCATTAAATAACCGTCCAGGTATTTTTTCAGCTAGATTAGCAAAAAAACAAGGCAGTTTTTTAAAAGCAATGAAATTTATTTTAAAAAAATTAAAAAATAAAAAAAGTAGAAGTGCTACTTTTATTTGCAGCCTTTCGTTCAAAGATGAGAGAGGAAAAATAACTACAGTACAAGGAAATTTAAAAGGAACTATTTCAAAAAAGATAATAGGGAAAAAGGGATTTGGATATGATCCTATTTTTATCCCTAAAGGAAAAGACATTACATTTGGACAAATGCCAAAAATAAAAAAGATGAAAATGGATCATAGATTTTTAGCGTATAGAGAACTTTTAAAAAAAATTAAAATTTAATAAATTTTTTATCTCCAGTTTTATAGATATCTAACTCTTGTATTACCTTCTGATTTTTGAAGCTAAATGTTCCTATTTTACCTTTAATTTTATTTTTAAAAGAAAAATCATTTATAGATTTTATCATTCCATTTTTTTTCCAGGTATAGTAAATTAGACCCAGAGCATCATAAGTTAAGATACTTATTTCAGTTGGATAATTATTAAATTTTTCGAGATATTTTTTATTATACTTGCTATACTCATTAAAATTAACAGATGGATAATATAAATCCTTGATAGTGTTTTCAAAAAATATACTCTCATCAAACCATTGGTTAACAGTTGTAATTAGTACATTTTTTTGATCTACATCTGTATATACTAGAGAAGTCAATACACTTTTAAGATTATTACCAAAATCAATTATTATAACGGAATCGAAATTTACATCTCCTAAAGTATAAAGTTGTTCTAGTCGCTCTAATTCTTTGACCGACTCCTCATCTTCTTTGTCTTCAAACATTTTTTTTCTTTGTTTTAAGTTTCTTTTTCTCTGAGCATAGTTAGTTAGCTTTTCAATTTCACCAGTGAGCACTTCTGGATTTGGACTATAAGTAAAAGTCTTAATATTGGTAAGATTTAAATTTTTTAATTCTTTTTCAATCAAACTTAAAAATTGATTTTTAGGATACATAATAACTGTTTTGGTTTTTTTTTGTTTGTTTATAAAATTTAGCAAGGCTAACAATTGAGACTCTAAACTAATACCAATACTAATTATATTGTTTGAAAATTTTGAACTAATATTTGATGGTGAAATAAATATTAAGTCGTTATGTTTTTCTGCAATCTCAAATTCTTCGTTAGAAATTGGACCAATTACAACTTTAACATTATTTGATTTCATCTCATTAATTGCTTTATTAAGTTTTTCTTTTTCATTAAACCCAGAGTCTCTTGGAACTATTATTACATTTTCATCGTTTATTTCTTCAAGCGCTAACTGTAGCGAATAAAGTAAAGAATTACCAAGATCACTAAACTTTCCGGTTAAGGGTGCCAATAAACCTATTCTAATAGATTTATTGTTTTCATCAGCATATAAGTTTAAATTAAAAACTAATAAGAAAAGTTTTACCAAAATAATTTTTTTCATGATGAAAGTTACCTCAAAAAACTTATATATTGTTTCAACTCCTATTGGAAATCTCGAAGATATCACATTAAGAGCTTTAGAGGTTTTAAAAAATTCAGACATTATTCTTTGTGAAGACACAAGACAATCTATTAAACTATTAAATCATTATAAAATTAGAAAAAAACTGATTTCATATCATAAATTTAATGAGAAAAAACAAATGTCATCTATAATTAAATATTTTAATGACGGCAAAATTTTGTCTCTAATTTCAGACGCTGGGACACCCCTACTATCAGATCCAGGTAGATTATTAGTAAATGAATGCTTAATTAACAGAATAAAAATAACACCAATACCCGGTGTATCATCAATAACAGCAGCGATGAGTGTGTCTGGATTTAAAGACCAGTTTTTATTTTATGGGTTTTTACCAAAAACTATTAATGAGTTAGAAAAAGTTTTAGACTCACTCTCAAACAATAATTTTACACAAGTATTTTTCATTCCGTCAAAAAAAATAAATTTTTATCTAAAAAGTTTTAAAAAATATTTTTCTGGAAGAAAAATAATGATTGCTAAAGAAATTACAAAAATTCATGAAGAATTTTATAGAGAAGACATTGATAAACTAAAGATATTCAATAGTTCTTTTAAAGGTGAACTTACAATAATTATTTCAGATCAAAATATTAATATAAAGAAAGTTAATGAAGAAAAAATTGTTAATAAGGCAAAAAAATATTTAAAAAAATATAGTTTAAAAGATACTGTTGATTTAATTTTGGAAACTGAAAAAATTAATAAAAAAAAAGTTTATGATTTATGCTTAAAAATTAAAAATGAAAAAAATTAGCTTTATTTTATTAATCTCTTTATTATTTTCTTGTTCAACACCAACACAGTTTGGCGCAGGAGTTAACATAACTTTTGATCCTAGAACCATAGGAATGCAAATAGATGATACTATTATGCAAAAAAATCTTTCAGCAAGATTAGCTCTTGCTGATAAAAAGTATTTTTTATCCATACAGTCAGAAGTATTAGATGGCCAAATATTTTTATCGGGTAAAGTTGATGATCCCGAAGAGAAAATAAAGATAACAAAAATGGCATGGGAAACTAAGGGAGTTAGGTCTGTAAAGAACGCAATTACAATTAAAGGCCAAACTAATTTTAAAAGTACCGCAAAAGATATATTGATAACAAGTCAATTAAGAACAGCGCTGATCTTTAATAAAAAAACTAAAGCTAGAAATTATACTTTGGAAACAGTGAATAAAAATATTTATATTTTTGGCATAGCGATGGATGAAGAAGAAAAGAAAGAAGTTATTAATGAAGCAAATAAAATTTATGATGTGGAAGAAGTTATCCCCTCAATATATCTTGCAACTGAATTAAGCAGAACAAAATTTTAATTCGAATAATCAATAACATCTGAAGAATAAGCTGCAATTGAAGCTAAGTTTAAAATTTCTGACGTTGAGGCTCGAAGGGGTGCTACTTCAATAGGCTGGCCCAGACCAATTAATAAGGGTCCTATATTTTTACCTCCACCAAAAACTTTCATTAACTTAGTGGAAATAGCTGCACTGTGAAGTGCAGGCATGATTAAAATATTTGCATTTCCTACAATTTTTGAAAATGGATAAATTTCTTTATAAATTGGATTTAGGGCCACATCAGGCTGCATTTCTCCATCAAAATCAAAATCGACTTTTTCTTTTTTCAATTTCTCAATTGCATCTCTAACGTGTCTAGTGTTTCTAGAAATAGGCTTTCCAAAAGTTGAATGGGATAAGAAAGCAACTTTAGGGTCAAAACCAAACAAACGTGCAATACGTACGCACGATTTAGAAATATTTACCAATCTTTCGGCAGATGGTAACTCTGTTACGTTTGTATCCGCTACCAGGATTGTCTTTCCTTTAGATACAATCATTGTCATACCAAAAATTTCTTCATTTGGTCTTGCGTCTACAACTTTTTTTAATTTCTCAATTGAGGCTGCATAATGTCTAATATTTCCAGTAACCATTGCATCAGCATCTTTACAGGCAATCATCGAGGATCCCCAAGCTATTCTGTCATTTCTTACTAGTCGATCTACATCTCTTTCCAGCTGACCCTCTCTTTGAAGTTTTTTATAAAGGTGCTTAACATATCTTTCTCTTTTTTCCTTATCTGTAGAATTTACTATTTCAATTTTATAATTTTCATCTAAACCAATTTTTTTTAGTTGTTCTTTCACTCTATTTTCAGCACCAATAAGTATTGGTATTCCCAGTTTGTTTCTTCCAAATTCAATTGCAGCCTTGAGCATATTTTCATCTTCTCCCTCTGCGAAAATAACTCTTTTTGGATTTTTTCTAATTTTTGCATTTATACCTTGCATAATAGACATTGAAGGATCTAAACGATTAGTTAACTGATCTTTATATAATTGAAGATCATCAATTTTTTTTCTAGCCGCACCACTTTTCATTGCTGCTTCAGCAACAGCAGCAGGTATCACACTTATTAATCTTGGATCAAAAGTCGATGGGATTATGTAATTTTTTCCATATCTTGGTCTATCACCACCGTATGCTGCAACTACTTCGTCTGGTACATTCTCTCTTGCTAATAAAGCTATAGCATTAGCTGCTGCAACTTTCATTTCCTCATTAATTGCTTTAGCTCTAACATCTAATGCACCTCTAAAAATATAAGGAAAACCAATTAGATTATTAACTTGATTGGGATAATCAGATCGTCCTGTTGCTATGATTGCATCATTCCTTACTTCTTCAATTAATTCTGGCTTTATTTCTGGATCTGGATTAGCACATGCAAAAATAATTGGATTTTTTGCCATTGATTTAATCATGTCCTTGGAAACAACATCTTTTGCAGACAAACCTAGAAAAACATCAGCATTTTTCATAGCATCATTCAAAGTTCTTAATTTTGTCTCTACAGCATGTGCTGATTTAAATTGGTCTATGTTTTTTCTTCCTTTATAAATTACACCTTTACTGTCACACATGATAATGTTTTCACTACTAACACCAGAACTTCTAAACAGATTTGCGCAAGCTTGAGCTGATGCTCCAGCTCCGTTTACAACTACTTTTACTTCTGAAATTTTTTTCTTTGAAATATCCAATGCGTTTATTAAAGCCGCTGTAGTAATGATCGCAGTCCCGTGCTGATCATCATGAAAAACTGGTATATCTAAAGTTTCTTTTAGTTTTTGTTCGATAATAAAACAATCTGGTGCAGCTATATCTTCAAGATTAATTCCACCGAACGTTACGCTAATATTTTTTATCGTTTCAATAATTGAATTTGTATCTTTATTATCAATTTCAATATCAATTGAGTCAATATCAGCAAAACGTTTAAATAAAACAGACTTTCCTTCCATCACTGGTTTAGATGCAAGTGAACCTAAATTACCTAATCCTAAAATTGCACTTCCATTACTTATTACCGCTACAAGATTACCTTTACTTGTATAATCGTATGCAAGATCAGGATTTTTCGCGATTTCTTTGACCGGAGCGGCAACGCCTGGGGAATACGCCAAAGATAAATCTCTTTTAGTAGTTAAAGGTTTAGATGATCCAATCTCAATTTTGCCTGACTTACCTTTTATATGAAAATCTAGAGCTTCTTTATCTGAATAATGATCAATTTCTGTTTTTTTTGGCATTTTATTAAACGAGTATGTAATATAAAAAATGATAATTCACTAAAAATTTATGGCTTAATTTAGATAATTTATGAACTTACTTTCTTCGGCTACATTATTTAGTTTTTTTACACTTATCAGTAGGATTTTAGGATATCTAAGAGATATTTTGATAGCTATTTTTTTGGGAGCTTCTATTTATGCTGACGCATTTTTTGTTGCATTTAGGTTGCCAAATACTTTTAGAAGATTGTTCGCAGAGGGCACGTTTAATGCAGCATTTATCCCAAGCTATACATCGGCAAAATTATCAAACAAAAAACATGGAAAAAAATTTGCGGATGAGATATTTAGTCTTTTAATATTAATATTATTATTTTTAGTAACATTAGTAGAAATTTTTACTCCATACTTAGTCTATATAATTGCGCCAGGGTTCGTTGATAGTGGGTTAAAGTTTGAAATTGCAGTAGAATTAACAAGAATTACATTTCCATTTTTACTTTTTGTAAGCTTATCATCTTTCTTTTCAGGTATTTTAAATACCAATAATAAGTTTGCAGCCGCCGCCGCCGCACCTATAATCTTGAATATAGTTTTAATTAGCAGTCTTATCATTTCCTTTTACTATAATTTAGATTATGCAAAACAACTATCGTATGGAGTTACCTTTGCAGGGATATTACAATTAATCTTTTTAAGTTATGTATCATTGAAATATTATAAACCTAATTTTTTATTAAATTTTAAAATAACAAAAAAAGTAAAATTCTTTTTTAAAAAACTATTACCAAGTATTTTGTCATCAGGTGTTACACAAGTTAATATTCTGATTGGAACAATTATTGCTTCTTTCCAATCTGGAGCTGTTTCTTATTTATATTATGCAGATCGAGTTTATCAAATAAATTTAGCAATTGCTGGTATAGCTGTCGGAACAGTTTCATTACCTGTACTCTCAAAAGCTTTTAAGTCAAAAAATATTAATCAAGTTTCTAAAATTCAAAATAATTCATTTGAACTTTCATTTTTATTTTCAATTCCTGCAAGTTTAGGTTTAGTCATAGCATCAGAGGAGATAATAAGCGGTCTATTTGGATATGGCTCATTTTCTAAAGAGGATATACAGATGACTGCTGCTGCACTAAAGTATTTTGGATACGGCGTTCCAGCATTTGCACTCATTAAAGTATTACCTAACTTCTTTTTTGCAAGAGATAATACAAAAACACCTTTTTATATTTCTTTATTTATTGTTCTAATAAATGTTCTTATAAGTGTATCTCTTTTTTCAAGAGTAGGTTTTTTAATAATTCCTATCGCGACTAGTATATCTACGTGGTTAGGTGTTTTTGTTTATCTATTTTCACTAGAGCAAAAAAGTTACTTACTTTTGAAAATGGAGCTACTAAAGAACTCATTTAAAATAATGATCTCAACGTTGATAATGTCATTAATTCTTATTTTTACCTTAGATATTTTTTCAAATAGTTTGACTTATATGAACAAATACAAGGCTGTTTATTTAATAACAATAATAAGTTTTGTTGGATTTATTTATTTGCTATCTTGTTATTTGTTAGGAATATTAAATTTAAAAAAATATAAAGTAAATTAATGAACCAAAAAAAATTAGCATTCTCGGGTGTTCAACCTACTGGAAATTTGCATTTAGGTAATTATCTTGGCGCATTAAAAAAATTTGTTTCATTGCAGAATGAAATGGACTGTATTTATTGTGTAGTAGATCTGCATGCTATTACTGTTTTTCAAAAACCGAGCGAACTCCACGACAACGTTCTAGAAACAACTGCAAGCTTTTTAGCAACTGGTCTCAACCCTGATAAAAGCATAATATTTAATCAATCTTCAGTATCAGGACATACTGAGCTAGCTTGGATACTAAATTGCGTTTCAAGAATTGGATGGTTAAACAGAATGACTCAATTTAAAGATAAAGCAGGATCAGATAAGGAGAAAGCTAGCGTTGGTTTATACATTTATCCAAACCTGATGGCAGCTGATATTCTACTTTACAAAGCAACGCATGTTCCTGTTGGGGATGATCAAAAGCAACATTTAGAACTCTCAAGAGATATTGCTCAAAAATTTAATAATGATTTTAACTGTAAAGATTTCTTCCCGTTACCAGAGCCTTTAATTTCAAAAAGTATATCCAGAGTAATGAGTTTAAGGGATGGAACAAAAAAAATGAGTAAATCTGAGGAGTCTGATTATTCAAGGATAAATTTAAAAGATAGCGCTGATGAAATTAACAAGAAAATTAAAAAAGCAAAATCAGACTCAGAACCTATTCCTGATGACATAAAACTTTTAGAAAAAAAACCAGAGGCATTAAATTTATTAACCATTTATTCAGAATTATCAAAAACCGATTTAAAAAAAATTATTTCAGAAATGAGTGGAAAAGAATATTCATTTTTAAAAACTAAATTAGCCGAGGCGTTAATTGAAGAGATTGTTCCAGTAAGTGAAGAAATAAAAAAACTACTTAGCGATAAGTCACATTTAAAAAGAATTTTAAAAAAGGGCAGTGAAAAAGCTAATGTTATTGCTGAGGAAAACCTTAAAAATATACGTGAAAAAGTTGGTTTGATATAATATAAAGCTTTTATGATACAAACAGAAACTACGCCAAATCCTGATTCACTTAAATTTTTATCAGATAACGTGATTTCAGCTGCTGGAACAGAAGAGTTTCATAAAAGTAAAAAAAATGAAATAACAAATCCTTTTATTAAAGAATTGTTAAACTTTGGAGGCGTAGAATTAATACTTCTTTCAAAGAATTTTTTATCTGTAAAAAAAACAAAAGAAGTCTCATGGGAAGAATTAAAGCCTATGGTTATTTCACATTTAAATGACTATTTTGAAAAAAATAATCAGCCAATTTTGACAGATAAAAACTTAGATAAAAAAACTAACATTAAAGACGAAACTGTTAATAAAATTCTAGATGTTTTAGATACAAAAATAAGACCAGCTGTGGCAAGAGATGGTGGTGATATAAAATTTAGGTCGTTTGAAAATGGTGTTGTTAAAGTTGAACTTCAGGGGAGTTGCTCTGGCTGCCCAAGCTCATTAATGACACTTAAACAAGGGGTTCAAAACTTACTTAAACATTATGTTAAAGAAGTGAACTCAGTAGAGGCTATCTAGTATGAAAAAAAAATTAAGTTATAGAGACAAACTCATCGAGTTAGCTTACATTTATGATGTTAAAGAAATTAAAGAATATCAGAAAAGTAGAAAAAGCTTAACTTCCGGACAACTAGAGTTAATTTTAAAAAAAAATAAAATAATTATTCCAAAAGATTTTAAATCTAATTTTTTCAAAGATACTTTTGTAAAGCCAATTTCAAAAGCGAAATCAAATTTAATAGAATTTAAAGAGGATCAAATAAAAGCAAAAAATAGATTATTTAGAAAAGCTGAGAATTTAAAACATGATACTAAAAGAAATATTAATAGATCACTACAAAATGCATGGACTGGTTTAGGAAAAGTTGGATTAAATTTTTTAAACATTATTCCAGAATTAGGTAAAGTTGTTTACGCTTTTTTTGGAGATTTATTTACAAATATATTCAATGCAATTTACAATCAGCAAATAGATCCAAAAAAAGCAAGAAATGTAATTATAGGATTCTTTCTAATCGTTTTTGCTACATCTATAACAATAAGCGCTGTTAATTACTTTGGAGACGGTGAAGCAATAAAAAAAACAGAAGTTAAAAAACCAGAAGTAAAAAAAGAAGTTAAAAAAGAAGTAAAAAAAGAAGTTAAAAAAGAAGTTAAAAAACCAGAAGTTAAAAAACCAGAAGTTAAAAAAGAAGTTAAAAAAGAAGTTAAAAAACCTGAGCTAAAAGTTAAAAGAAAAGATGTAAATGAAGTAGTTCTTCCGAACCTAAATTTAAAAACTGAAACAGTTTTAAACCTTTTCAAAGACGTTGATTACACTTTAAGTAACGTAAGAGTACAAAAACTTGTTAAACCAATTTATTTTACACAATTTCCCAGAGACCTTGAGACTATTCAAAGCTCAAAATTAAAAAAAGAAACATTTATACAAATTGTATTGCCCCTAGTTGTTGCAGAGAATGAGAGAATATTAGAAGATAGGGAAAAATTAAAACTTCTGTCTAATAAAAAATTTACAACTGATTTAGAGAAACAATGGTTAAGACAAAAACTCTTGGAGTATAAAGTTAAAAAGGGTGACTTAAATGAATTAATGATTAGAATGGATATAATTCCAGCCTCAATAGCTCTAGCACAAGCAGCAAAAGAAAGTGGATGGGGTACATCTAGATTTGCACTAGAGGGTAATGCTATTTATGGACAATGGACTTGGAGCGGACAAGGAATTGCACCCTTAGACAGAGACAGTAATAAAAATCATAAAATCCTTAAATTTCCAATATTAAGAGCTTCGGTAAAAGCTTATAAAAACAATCTTAACACTCATAAGGGCTATAAAGCTTTCCGAGATAAAAGAGCAAAGTTAAGAGAAAAAAATAAAAATATTAAAGGCTTAGAATTAACAGAAACATTAAAAAATTATGCTCAAACAGGTTCTGAATATACAAAAATCTTAAATCAAATTATTACTCAAAATAGATTAACTGACTTTGAGCCCGTGAAATTAGTTGGTTCTGTAAAACAAATAGAATTAAGTTCTTAATTATTTATCGCTAACTACAAACTGAATACCAAGCCAACGCCAAAAACCACTTGGATCTCTGAGTGAACAGTTAATTCTTCCTCTCTCACCAATAAATTTCTCATTGATATTAATTTTTAAATTAGTTTCATTTAAAAAAATTATGTCGGACTGTCTCCATTTATCCCCTTCGTTTGAAAAACAATTTAAAGATTTTAAATTTTTGATACCGTCATAAAATTCAATCTCAACATCTGGAGGATTTTGACTTTGTAAAAGATATTTTTCTTCTGGTAGAACCTTTTTATATTTGAAAGGAAGTGTTTTCATTAAAGATTTAAACCTTTTAATTTCACCGTATTTTTCATTAATTGGAAATCTAGGAAACTCATAGAAGTCTTTGGTTTCGTCCATTACACCAGAATGCTGCCCGAAAGCATATTTAAAATTTAAAGATTTTATTATTTCTTTAAATTCAATACTATATTCTCCAAAAGGGTAAGAAAAAAAATTAGAATTTCTACCAAGTTCCTTTTTAAAAATTGATATGGATTTTTCAATATCACTTTTTATAAGTTCACTTTTTTCTTCAACTAAATATTCATGTGTGTGACTGTGATTTCCAATTTCAACAAAATTTTCCTTGCTAATTTCTCTAATCTGATCCCATGTCATATAATTAAAAGCACCAACTTCTCTTGTGCTTACAAATAAAATGAAAGGAATTTTCTTTTTTTTTAGTATAGGCCAAGCATTTTCATAAAAAGATGAAAACCCATCATCAATAGTTAAAAGTATTTTTCTTTGAGATTTATTATTTTTTAGTTCATTTTCAAAATTTTTAGGATTAATAAAATTGATATTATTTTCTTCAATAATTTTAATATGTTCTAAAAAATCATTCATCCTAATATTTGTAGATGGGTATTTATTTTCATCGAACCTATGATACATCAAAGAAATTATACCGTAATCTTCTATATTTTGAGATGGTGTGTTTGAATATAAATAGCTTTGAAAAGTTAAAAAAGTTATAGATAAACTTATGATAAAAGATTTTATAATATTAAATTGCATTGGCAAAGATGATAAGATTGGTTTGCGTATAAATGAAAATTTTTACATTCATGAACTAGATTATAAAATTAATAATAATGATCAACTTGTATCGAACATATTAAATCTACTAAAAAAATACAAAGTAAATATAAATAATAAATTTTCTATAATTGTTAATATTGGTCCAGGGAGCTTTTCTTCAATTAGAACGTCTCTATCAGTTGCAAAAGGAATGAAAATATCAAAAAATATAAATTTATATGGATTTAAAAATTCAGATTTAAAGCAATTTGACCTTGCAAATATTGAACTTTTGATAGGTAAAGGATTAATACAAAATAAATTGATTAAACCAATATATTTAAGTTAAATTGCTTTGAATGAATTCGATAGAGGAAAAATGTTTAAAAAAAGGTGTCAGGCTTACTGATCAAAGAAAAACTATTGCGAAAGTGATTTCTGAGTCCAAAGAAGTTTATGGCTCAAAAGACCACCCTGATGTAGATGAGTTACACAAAAGAGTCACTGCTATAGATAATAAAATAAGTATTGCCACAGTTTATAGAACAGTTAAACTTTTTGAAGAAGCTGGAATTTTAGTTAAGCATGATTTTAAAGCTGGAAAGGCCAGGTATGAAATAAATGATGATCACAATCATTTAATAGATATAAATAGTGGTGAAATTATTGAGTTCGTCGATAAAGATATTGAGGAACTTCAAGAAAAAATTGCAAAAAAATTAGGTTATAATCTTGTAGACCATAAACTTGAACTTTATGGTTCTAAAATAAAAAAATAACTTGCTTAAAAAAATATTCATTAAAACTTTTGGATGTCAAATGAATGAATACGATAGCAATCGTATTTATGATCTAACAAAAAAAATAAATTATCTTAAAACAGAAAATTTAGCTGAAGCTAACTGCTATATTTTGAATACTTGCCATATCAGAGAAAAAGCAACAGATAAAGTTTATCACGATATAGGTAGGTTAAAAAAACAATTTAGAAAAAAAACAAAACCAATAGTAGTTGTAACTGGTTGTGTTGCGCAAGCAGAGGGAGACATACTATTAAAAAAAGAAAAATATATTGATGCTGTAATTGGACCGCAATCATTTCACGAAATAAATAAAATAATTTTAGATTTAGAAAAAAAACAAAAATCAATCAATTTCACTGAATTTGATGTAATTGAAAAATTTGATAGTCTCAGTTCTTTAAAAAATTCGTGTAATAAAATTTCATCTTTTTTAACAATACAAGAAGGTTGTGATAAATTTTGTAAGTTTTGTGTTGTTCCTTATACAAGGGGCTCAGAGTATTCAAGGTCATTAAAAGAATTAATTGAGGAAGCAAAACAACTAGTTACGAATGGCGCAAAAGAAATCACTCTCTTGGGACAAAATGTAAATGCTTACAATTTTGAAGGTAAAAAACTTTCAGATTTGATATTTGAAATATCAAAAATTAAGGAATTAAAAAGAATTAGATATACAACATCACACCCAAAGGATTTTACACAAGACTTAATTAATGCTCATAAAGATTGTGAAAAATTAATGCCATTAATTCATTTACCAGTTCAAAGCGGATCAAATAAAATTTTAGAGGCTATGAATAGAAAACATACAATTGAAGAATACCAAAAAATAATTGAGAAATTAAAAATAGTTAATTCTAATATAAAATTTTCTAGTGATTTTATAATTGGATATCCTGGAGAAACTTTGGAAGATTATAAACAAACTGAAAAATTAATAAAAAATGTGAAATATATAAATTCTTACTCATTTATTTTCAGTGCAAGACCAGGTACACCTGCTTTTAAATTAGAAAAAGTTTATCAATCTGAAGCAAAGAAAAGATTAATAAGTTTTCAAAGTATTGCGGAACAAATTAAAACAAAATATAGGGAAACCTTGATTGGTGGAATTTCTAATGTCTTATTTGAAAATAAAACTAAAGAAGGAAATAAATATTTTGGTAGAGATGAATATTTGAATTCTGTGATAGTAAAAAGTAATGAAAGTTTGGTTGGAAAAATCAAAAAAGTGAAAATTGTTAATGGAAACCATAACACCTTATATGGTGAAGTACTTTCTAATTTAAATCAAAATAATTATGCTGCATAAAAAATAGATGTCAGAAATAAGCAAAATAGAACAAAACCTGATTATAAAAAAAATTGATAATCAGACGGTTAATATCTCAATTAATGATAATGAGATGTTAATGTCGATTGTAGGTCAGTTTGATCAAAATCTAAAACATCTTTCAAAATTAACGAAAACCGACATTTATTTCAGAGGTAATTCAATTACATGCAAGGGTAATAAAGAAAATACAAACATTTTTTGTGAGGCAATTAAATTTTTGATAAATAAATATATTTTGACAAATATAATAGAAAAAGGAGATATAATTTTATCTGTGAAAGAAAATATTGAAATAGAGAAGTCTAACGTTAAATCTTTTAAACAACTAATTAAAACTCCTAGAAAATCAGTTATAGCTAGATCAGAAAAACAATCTGATTATATTAAAGCACTTAAAGAAAATGATATTGTAATGTCATTAGGACCAGCTGGAACTGGAAAAAGTTTTCTAGCAGTTTCAGTAGGTGTGACTTTATTAATGGAAAAGAAAATTGAAAGAGTCATCTTATCTAGACCAGCTGTTGAAGCAGGAGAGAAGCTTGGATTCTTACCTGGCGACATGAAAGAAAAAGTAGATCCGTATCTGAGACCACTTTACGATGCTTTATATGAACTATTTGGCGCAGATAAAATAGATAAGAAAATTGAGTCAGGAGAAATTGAAATAGCACCACTAGCATTTATGAGAGGAAGAACTTTAAAAAACTGTTTTGCAATTTTAGACGAAGCTCAAAATGCTACAGAAACTCAAATTAAAATGTTTTTGACACGTATTGGTGAAAATTCAAAATTAGTTGTTAACGGCGATCCTAGCCAAATAGATTTATTAAATAAATCTCACTCTGGTCTAATCAAATCAAGAGAAATTCTTAAAGATTTAAAAGAAATTAAAATTATAGAATTTGACCACAATGATGTTGTTAGACATCCTTTAGTTTCGAAGATTATTAGAGCTTATCAAAAAAAAAGCACTGATGATAAAAGTTAATGTAATAACAAAAAACACAAGTTGGTTTAAATATATCAAAAAGCCAAATGAATATATTAATAGAAAAATTAATAAACTAAATACAAAAAATAATCAGCCGAAAAAAAAAAATATTTATTGTACTTTGTTATTATCAGGAGAAAAAGAGATTAAGTATTTAAATAAGAAATTTAGAAAAAAAAATAAATCAACCGATGTACTTTCATTTCCCTTTTATCCAAAAAAAGAATTACAAAGAAGATTAATCACTGAAAAAGAAATTTATATTGGTGATATAATTATTAATTTAAATAAGATCAAAAATAAAAAAAAAATAAAAAATTTTAAAACTGAATTTGATAGTTTGTGGATACATGGCTTAGTCCATTTGTTTGGACATGATCATATAAAAGAAAAAGATTATCTAGTTATGAACAAAATAGAAAAAAAATATTCTAGGTTCATTAATGATTAAAAGATTATTTGATAACCGTCTCTTTATATTATTTATTTTTCCTTTTATAATAGGTTCTCTATCAGTTTTATCTTTTCAGCCTTTTAATTTTACAATAATTAATTTCGTAATTTTCCCACTTTTTTTTTATATAATAGTCTACGTTTCAAAAAAATCTCAATCAGTTTATAGAAAGAAACCTCATAAAATTAATTTATTTACAGTTGGATTAGCTTTCGGTTTTGGTTTTTATATAAGCGGTGTTTCTTGGATTGTTAATTCATTAACATTTGATGAAAGTTTTAGAATTTTAATTCCATTTGGGCTAATTTTTATACCACTGTTCCTAAGCTTATTTATGGCCATCCCAATTATATTAATTGGCAGTAGTTTAAGATTTAATTTATCATCATTAGTCATTTTCTCAGGCACTTTAGCTTTTTCAGATTACTTGAGAGCAAAGTTATTAACTGGGTTCCCATGGAATTTATGGGCCTATAGCACATCTTGGTTAATAGAAATTGTACAAATTTTAAATCATATAGGACTTTATGCTTATAACTTAATTGTTGTGACGTTGTTTACCCTGCCAATAATTATCTTATTTAGAATTAGTACAAATAAAAAAATATTATTATTATTTTCAGCAACATTATTTGTTTTAAGTCTATTTATTTATGGAAATTATATCATAAACAAAAATAAAAGATTTTTACTAACCGTAAAAAATAAACAGTTAATAAAAGTAATTTCACCTAATTTTGAATTAAAATACGATTTAAGTAAAAATGAAATTGAAGAAAGATTTAAAAAAATAATTAGATATAGCGAACCAAATAAAGAAAAAAAAACGTTATTTATATGGCCTGAGGGGGCATTTAGTGGTTACAGTTATAGTGATATTTTGATCTTTAAAGAGCTTATAAAAAAAAACTTTTCTAAAAATCATTTCATAATTTTAGGGTCTAACAAATTAGATCTTAAATCAGGTCAATATTTTAATAGCATGATAGTTGTAGACAATAATTTTGAAATTATTGGCAATTATAATAAAAGAAAACTCGTTCCTTTTGGTGAATTTCTACCATTTGAAAATTTTTTAAATAACTTTGGTTTTAAAAAAATTACTGAGGGACACGGTTCTTTTTTAAAAGGTAAAATCAATAAAAATCTTTCTATAAACAATTTTAATATTTTACCGTTAATTTGTTATGAAATTATTTTCACAGAATTTATCCAAAAATCAAAAAAAGAAACAAATTTAATTATTAACATATCTGAGGATGGCTGGTTTGGGAATACAATCGGTCCTGACCAACATTTTGCTAAATCAATCTTTAGAGCTGTAGAAAACAATACTTTTCTAATAAGATCAGCTAATAAAGGAATTAGTGCTATAATAGACAATAAAGGAAATGTAATTAAGCAATTGGATCGTCATGAGGCAGGCAATATCGAGTTAGAAATACCGTTAATAAAATCAAAAAAAAATAAAAATGATTTGATATTTTTCAGTCTTTTAATTACATATCTTTTAATCTTTTTTATTTACAAAAAAAAAAATGCAAAAAAGTAATTATTTATTTACAAGCGAGTCTGTTTCGGAAGGCCATCCTGACAAAGTTTGTGATCGAATATCTGATATGGTTGTGGATTCTTATTTATCTAAAGATCCAGTTTCAAGAGTAGCATGTGAAACACTTACTACTACAAATAAAGTTGTTTTAGCAGGAGAAACAAGAGGACCAAAAATTGAAAAAGAAGAATTAATTTCTAAAGTGAGAAATTGCATTAAAGATATCGGTTATGACCAAGATGGATTTAGTTGGAAAACAGTAAATATTGAAACATTTCTTCACGAACAATCAAAAGATATTGCGATGGGAGTCGATTCTAAAGAAAATAAAGATGAAGGAGCTGGTGACCAAGGCATAATGTTTGGTTATGCATGTAATGAAACAGAGGAATTAATGCCCGCACCTATACATTACTCACATAAAATTTTAAGACTGATGGCGGAGGACAGAAAAAAAGGCACGCTCAAAGGTATTGAACCTGACTCAAAAAGCCAAGTAACAATGTTATATGAAAATAAAAAGCCAGTTAAGGTTACATCTGTAGTCATATCAACACAACATTCTAAGAACTTAAATCAAGAAAAAGTAAGAGAGGCAATAATTCCATATATTAAAAAATCAATACCAGAAAATTTTTTAACAGATCTTAATAAAAAAGAAGTTTATATAAATCCTACAGGACAATTTATTATTGGAGGACCTGATGGAGATACTGGTCTTACAGGTAGAAAAATTATCGTTGACACATATGGAGGGGCCGCACCACATGGTGGAGGAGCTTTTTCAGGAAAAGATCCTACTAAAGTTGATAGGTCTGCTGCTTACGCTTCAAGATACTTAGCAAAAAATATTGTTGCAGCAGGTGTCTCGGAAAGATGTTTAATACAATTAGCTTACGCTATTGGTGTTTCTAAACCTTTATCAATTTTTATAAAATTAGCTAATGGGGACGAAAGTAAAACCGAAAAAGTAAAAAAAATAATAGAAGAAAATTTTAATTTATCTCCTAGAGGTATTAGAGAAATGTTAAAATTGAACAATCCCATTTATGAAATTACTTCTTCTTATGGGCACTTTGGAAGAAAGCCAACAAATAAAGGGGAATTTACTTGGGAAAAAACTGATAAAATAGATTTATTTAGATTGTAATCTTGAAAAAACCTCAAAATTCTTTTAATAATTCGGTAAATAATTAAAAATTCAAAATGGGCACTAGCCCATTTTTTTTTAGGTGATAACTAATGTTAAATAAAGGATTAGACAAACTAGAACTTTTGCGAATAGTCGAGGCTGTAGCGAACGAAAAATCTATTGATAAAGAACTCGTTATAGAGTCAATGGAAAGCGCTATACAAAAAGCTGCGCTTACTAAGTTTGGGAACGACAATAATATTGAAGTAGTCATCAATAGAGAAAGTGGTGAAATAACAATTCAAAAAGTCTTAGATATTGTTGAAAAAGTTGAGGACTTTTCAAGAGAAATATCATTAGAAGAAGCTAAAAAAAGTAATCATAAAAATACAAATTTAAAAATAGGTGAAAAATTATACGAGGAATTGCCTCAGATTGATTTTGGGCGAATAGCAGCCCAAAGTGCAAAACAAGTCATCAGTAGTAGAGTAAGGGAGGCAGAAAAAAATAGACAGTATGAGGATTTTATTGAGAAACAAGGACAAATTTTAAGTGGCATCATAAAAAGATTAGAGTACGGAAATGTTATCGTCGACCTAGGCAAAGCAGAAGGAGTAATAAAAAAAGATGAACTTATTCCTAGAGAAATTTTGAAAACTGGTGATAGAGTGAAAGCTTATTGCTACGAAGTAAAAAAAGAATTGAAGGGACACCAAATTTTTCTTTCAAGAGCACATCCACAATTTTTAGCAAAACTATTTCACCAAGAGGTCCCAGAAATATATGAAGGAACCATTGAAATAAAATCTGTTGCTAGGGATCCTGGTAGTAGGGCAAAAATATGTGTTCACTCTCAAGACTCCTCAATAGATCCTGTAGGAGCATGTGTAGGTATGAGAGGTAGTAGAGTTCAAACAATAGTGAATGAGTTGCACGGAGAAAAAATTGACATTATAAAATGGACTGAGGATTTACCTACTTTAATATCAGAGTCACTATCTCCAGCTGAAATACAAAAAGTATTAATTGATCAAGATAACAAAAGAATTGATATAATTTTAACAGAAGAAAACTTAAGTAAAGCAATTGGTAGAAGAGGCCAAAACGTTAGGCTTGCTTCTAAACTTACAAATTATGAGATAGACATACTTACAGACAAAGAAGATTCAGATAGAAGACAAGTTGAATTCAAAGAAAGAACAGAAACCTTAATCAAAAATTTAGAAGTTGATGAAACTTTAGGTCAACTATTAGTTTCGGAAGGGTTTGTGTCTATTGATGAAATAGCCCAATCAAACTCTGAAGACATATCTAAAATTGAAGCTATTGATGAAGAGACAGCTAAGGAATTAATATCAAGATCTAAAGACACATTAAAAAAAGAAAAAGAAGCAATTGCTTTGAAATTGAAAGAGCTTGGTGTTGAAGATAAATTAGCTAGCCTAAAAGGTATTACACAAGGCATGCTAGTAATTCTTGGACAAAAAAACATAAAAAAATTATCTGATTTTGCAGATTTATCATCTGATGAGTTAATAGGTGGATTTGATGAGATAAAAGGAAAACAAATAAGAATTAATGGTTATCTCGAAGAGTTTTCACTTTCAAGAAAAGAAGCTGACGACCTAATAATGGCTGCCAGAGATATAGTTTACAAATAATGTTATGGACAAAGATAAAAAAAAAACGCTTACAATTTCGACAAAACTTAAGAAAAAAATTGATACAACTTCAATAAGCACTTCCGGTAAAAAGTCTTTCTCTGTAGATAAAAAAAAAACATTTAGATCAGGCAAGTCTTTTAACAAGCCATATATAGCTCCTAATATAAACCCAGATTCTAAAAAAAAAAATTTTGCAAGAAAATTTATTGAGCAGCAAGCTACAAAAGATTTTATAAAAAAAGATAATAAACCTGCAGGTAAAAGTAAGTTAAAACTTAAAGGGCCAATAGATAAGCGTGATTTTAAGCTGACTGTTTCTAAAGCCTTAAATGTAGAAGAGATTGAGATTAAACAAAGAAGCTTAGCATCTGTAAAGAGAGCAAGACTTAAAGAAAAGAAAAAACCAGAAGGTGAGGAAAAAAAAGAATTTAAAAAAGTGGTACGTGAGGTAAAAATACCAGAACAAATTTCTATTCAAGAATTATCAAATCGAATGGCTGAAAAGTCAAATGATATAATTAAGTTTTTATTTAATATGAAAGTTGTAGCTACAATTAATCATAACATTGATAAAGATACAGCTGAGTACATTGTTAAAGAGTTTGGTCACAAGGCAATAATTGAAGAAACACCCTCAATCAGCAAAAATAAATCTACAGAGAAGTTTATTGGTGAAGTAAAACCTAGACCTCCAGTAGTTACAATAATGGGACATGTGGATCATGGAAAAACATCATTATTGGACTCTTTAAGAGATACAAATGTTGTATCAGGTGAGCATGGAGGGATTACTCAACACATAGGAGCATATCAAGTAAAAACTGGTGAAAATAAATTAATTACATTTATTGATACCCCTGGTCATGCAGCCTTTACAGAAATGAGAGCAAGAGGTTCAAAAATTACAGATATAGTTGTATTAGTAGTCGCAGCGGACGATGGAATAAAACCACAAACTATTGAAGCGATAAAACATGCTAAGGCTGCTAAAGTACCAATAATAGTGGCTATAAATAAATGTGATTTGCCAGAAAAAAATATTTCTAAAATTAAAAATGAAATGATGCAATATGAACTAATAGCAGAAGACTTAAGCGGAGATACTTTATTTGTTGAAGTTTCTGCTTTAAAAAAACTTAACTTAGATAAACTAAAAGAGAGCATTCTTCTTCAATCAGAAATTCTAGATTTGAAAGCGTCATATGATGATAAGGCTAGGGGTGTTGTAATCGAGTCTAAAATTGATAAAGGAAAAGGTCCTGTTTCCACAATTTTAATAAGTAACGGAAAATTAAATCGAGGTGACTTTTTTGTTTGTGGTGATACATGGGGAAAAATTAGAGCGATGATTAATTATGAAGGAAAAGCAATAGATGAAGCTTTACCTTCAATGCCAGTAGAAATTCTTGGAATGAATAACTCCGCTTATGCTGGAGCAGAGTTTATGGTTACCAAAGATGAAAATGAGGCTAAAGAGATAGCAGAGTTCAAAAAAGACAATTCTACACAAAAAAAATTTTTAGCTAAAGATAAACCAACTTTGTTTGAAGAAACGAAAAATAAAGATGAACTAAATATAATAATTAAATCGGATGTACAGGGCTCTAGTGAAGCTTTAAAAATGGCTATTAATAAAATTGAGCATAATGAAGTACAAGCTAAAATTATATTATCTGATATTGGTATGATTAATGAAACTGATGTTTCATTGGCAAAAGCATCTAATGCTGTTTTGATTGGTTTCAATGTAAAACCTAATAGAGAAGCAAAGAAGTTAGCTGATGAACAAAAAATTGAAGTAAAATTTTTCAATATTATTTATGAAGCAATAGATTATATAGAAAAATCCTTATCTGGTCTTTTAGAACCTGATATTAAAGAAACAGTCTTA
Source organism: uncultured Pelagibacteraceae bacterium (assembly GCA_902613915.1). Classification (GTDB taxonomy): domain Bacteria; phylum Pseudomonadota; class Alphaproteobacteria; order Pelagibacterales; family Pelagibacteraceae; genus Pelagilacustribacter. The sequence continues at coordinate 106,978 of CACMJB010000001.1, forward strand.
GGAAGTGCCGAAATACAGAAAATATTTAAGGTGTCTTCAGCAGGTAAAATTGCAGGTTCAAAAGTTATTAATGGAGAAATTAAAAGTAAGTCTAAAGCCAGAATTATTAGAGATGGTGTTGTGGTTTACAACGGAGAGATTACATCAATTTTTAGAGAAAAAAATCAAGTAAAAGAAGTTGGCACAGGTTTAGAGTGTGGAATAAGCTTAAAAGATTTTATTGATTTTAAAGAGAAGGATGTTATCGAATCTTATTTATCTGAAGAAATCCAAAGGTCAATTTAGTTTAATGGATAATTACTACGCACAAAAAAATTTTAGTCAAAGACAGCTCAGAGTTGGAGAGTTGGTAAAGCAAAATTTAGGTGAGCTATTTATTAGAAATGAAGCAAAAATACCATCAATTAGCACAAAACTTGTTACCGTGACTGAGGTAAGAATGACGCCTGATTTAAAAACAGCTAGGGTATATGTAATTCCACTGGGAGGAATTGAAACTAAAGCAACAGTTAGGATCTTGACTGAATTCTCCCATCTTGTTAGAAGAGCTTTATCTAAAAGGCTTGATATAAAGTTTCTTCCTAAACTAAAATTTGTTGAAGATAACTCATTTGAATATGCTGAAAAGATTGAAAAAATTATAAAAGAAAATAATAAAAATGATAAAGAAAAAAAAGGATACAATTAAGTCTCTAGCCATTCATGAAAATGATGTTGGTTCTACAGAAATACAAATAGGTTTACTTACAGATAAAATCATAAAACTATCTGAACACTTTAAAAAATTTAAAAAGGATAAACATTCCACTTTAGGTTTGGCTAAATCAGTTAATAAGAGAAAGAAACTTCTAACCTACCTTAAAAAGAAAAATGTTGATTCCTATCAAAAGGTCATCAAACAATTAAATTTAAGGAAATAATGTTTAAAATACATAAGGAAGAATTAGAAGTTAATGGTAAAAGATTAACTTTAGAGACAGGAAAAGTTGCTCGTCAAGCAGACGGAGCAATTATCGCATCATTAGGTGAAACAGTAGTTATTGCCACGGCTGTGGGTGCAAAAAAATTAAATGACGGACAGGATTACTTCCCACTATCCGTAAATTACCAGGAAAAATATTATGCAGCAGGTAAAATTCCGGGTGGATATTTCAAAAGAGAAGCAAGACCAACCGAAGCAGAAACTTTAATTTCAAGATTAATTGACAGACCTATTAGACCCTTATTCCCTTCAAGTTTTCTTAATGAAGTTCAATTGCTTCCAACAGTTTTATCTTATGATGGAGAAAATCAACCGGATATTTTATCGATTATAGCATCTTCTGCAGCGTTAGCTATTTCCGGTTTACCATTTCAAGGACCTATAGCTGCAAGTAGAGTTGGATATAAAGATGGAAAATATTTGTTAAATCCTTCAATTGAAGAATTACAAGACTCTGAATTAGATTTAGTAGTTGCTGGAACAAAAGACGCAGTTTTAATGGTTGAGTCCGAGACTTCTGGATTGTCTGAAAAAGTAATGTTAGATGCTGTAAAATTCGGTCACGAAAAGTTTGTTCCAATAATTGAAGCAATAGAAAAGTTCGCAAAAAAAGCAGGAAAACCTAAATGGGAAGTCGAAGAAATCGATCATTCGGATGTCAAGAGGAGAATTGCTGAAAAATTTGAAACAGATTTGAGAAGTGCATTTAAAGAGATAGATAAAAAGAAAAGATCTACAGCGATATCTGAAATTGAAACTCAGTGTAAAGAAATGTTTGCCGAGGATGAGTCATTGACAGAAAATCAAGTAATGGCCCAGCTAAAATCTCTAGAAAAAGATATAGTTAGAACTGCAATTTTAAAAGATAAAAAAAGAATTGATGGACGAGGCTTAGCAGACGTCAGACAAATTAAATGTGAAGTTGGTGTATTACCAAGAACTCATGGATCTGCATTATTCACTAGAGGAGAAACTCAAGCGCTTGTAGTAACTACCTTAGGTATGTCAGACGATGAGCAAAGACTAGAAAGCTTAGACGGCATGCAAAGGTCTAACTTTATGTTGCATTATAATTTTCCACCTTTTTCTGTGGGAGAATGTGGTAGAATTGGAACAGGAAGAAGAGAAATAGGACATGGTAAATTAGCATGGAGAGCAATTAACTCATCATTACCTAAAAAAGAAAACTTTCCTTACACATTAAGAGTTGTTTCTGAAATTACTGAATCCAATGGATCTTCATCTATGGCTACTGTTTGTGGAACCTCTTTATCTCTTATGGATGCGGGTGTCCCTATTAAAGAGCCAGTAGCTGGAATAGCTATGGGACTTATTAAAGAGGGAAAAGATTTTTCTGTATTATCAGATATTTTAGGCGATGAAGATCATTTGGGAGATATGGATTTTAAAGTTGCAGGTACGAAAAATGGAATAACATCTTTACAGATGGATATTAAAATCACAGGTATTACTTTTGAAATAATGGAAAAAGCCTTAGATCAAGCGAAAGCCGGAAGAGAACATATTCTTGGCGAAATGAACAAAGCTATTAAAACATCAAGAAAAGAATTTTCAAAACACACTCCAAAAATGGAAACAATAAAAGTAGATAAAAAAGATATAGCTACAGTAATTGGTAAAGGTGGAGCAACTATAAGAGAGATCGTAGAAACATCAGGAGCTAAAGTAGATGTGAATGATACAGGTGAAGTAACAGTTGCAGCTCCAGACGAAGCTTCAAGAAATAAAGCATTAGAATTTATTAAAAATTTAATTGCTAAACCTGAAATGGGAAAAATTTACAAAGGCAAAGTTGTAAAAATCATGGAGTTTGGAGCTTTTGTAAACTTTTTAGGAAAACAAGATGGCTTAGTTCACATTTCCGAGTTAGCAGATAAAAGAGTAGCTAAAGTTGGCGATGTAGTTAAAGAAGGTGACGAAGTCTCAGTTAAAGTTGTTGGATTTGATAGAGGTAAAGTTAAATTATCAATGAAACAAGTTAAAGCTTCTTAAGACATATTTTTGGGATCAGGCATACCCACTTTATTATAACCAGCATCAACGTAATGAATTTCTCCAGTTACTCCGGCAGCCAAATCACTCAATAAGTATAAAGCTGAGTTTCCAACATCATGAATATCAACATTCCTTTTTAAAAAAGAATGATCTTCATTCCACTTATATAAGAACTTTGCATCACCAATAGCTGAAGCAGCTAATGTTTTAATAGGACCAGCACTTATTGCATTAACTCTCAGTTTCTTTTGTCCCAAGTCTCTTGCTAAATATTTTACACTAGCTTCAAGTGCTGATTTACAAACACCCATTACATTATAATTAGGAATTGCTTTTGTAGACTCATAAGTTAGCGTTAACAAACTTCCATTTTCTCTCATGATTTTTGATGCTTCTTTAGAGACTTCAGTAAATGAAAAACATGAAATTAGCATACTTCTTAGAAAGTTTTCTCTAGATGTATTTAAATACTCACCTGATAATTCTGATTTGTCAGAAAACGCTACAGCATGAACCACAAAATCAATTTGACCCCATTGTGATTTGATATCTTCAAATAGTTTTATTACTTCTTCTTTTTTTTCAACATCACAACTAAAAGTAACTTTAGAACTTAGTTTTTCTGCTAGAGGTATAACTCTTTTTTTTAAAGCATCACCAAGATAAGTAAATGCTAATTCTGCACCAGCCTCTGCTAATTTTTGTGAAATCCCCCACGCTATTGAACGTTCATTAGCAACGCCCATAATTAACCCTTTTTTTCCTTTCATTAAGTTCATGCTTTATACCTTTTCAAAAATAAGAGCAGCGTTTGTTCCTCCAAAACCAAAACTATTAGACATTACTGTGTTTAACGTGGCTCCTTTTTCAGTTTTAGAAATTATTGGATATTTTTTTGCTTCTTCGTCCATATCAGAAATATTTGCTGAACCTGTAATAAAGTTATTTTTCATCATTATTAAACAATAAATAGCTTCATGTACTGAAGCTGCTCCTAAAGGATGACCTGATAAAGATTTTGTTGAACTAATTTTTGGCACATTTTCTCCAAAAGTTTTCCTTACTGCATTTAATTCAGTAATATCACCAACAGGTGTGGATGTTCCATGAGTGTTTATGTAATCAATTCTATTTTTTGCAGTAGACATTGCCATTTGCATACATCTAACTGCACCTTCTCCAGATGGTGCCACCATATCGTAACCATCAGATGTAGCGCCATAGCCAGTAAGTTCAGCATAAATTTTTGCACCCCTTGCTTTTGCATGTTTATATTCCTCTAAAACTAAAACTCCGGCTCCTCCAGCAATTACAAATCCATCTCTTGTTTTATCATAAGCTCTTGAAGCTGTTTCAGGTTTATCATTGTACTTTGATGATAATGCTGTCATCGCATCAAACATTGCAGTCATTGCCCAGTGTACTTCTTCACTACCACCTGCAAAAATTACATCTTGTTTACCCATTTGAATTAACTCCATTGCATTACCGATACAATGACCGCTAGTCGCGCAAGCAGAGCTCATCGTGTAATTAGTGCCTTTGATTTTGAATGGAACAGCAAGTGTTGCTGATGCAGTACTAGCCATTGTTCTAGGAACAATAAAAGGCCCCATTAGTTTTGGAGTTTTTGCTCTTGTTTTATCTGCAGCCAAAATTACGTTTTCAATTGAAGGGCCTCCAGAGCCCATGATAATTCCAGTTTTTATATTACTAACTTCATTATCTTCTAATCCTGAATCCTTGATAGCCTCTTTCATCGCAATATAATTATACGCAGAACCCGATCCCATAAAACGCATTGACTTTCTATCTACGTGATCTGAAAGTTTAATATTAGGCTTACCATGAATATGACTTTTTAGATTATGTTCTTTATATTCTTCACAGTAAGAAATACCAGATTTAGAATTTAGTAAAGATTGATGTACTTCTTCTTGATTATTTCCTAAGCAAGAAACAATACCAAGTCCTGTAACTACCACTCTTCTCATGATTTGAACAATCCTACTTTTAAATTTTCTGTTCTATAAATTATTTTTCCATCTGCGCTTAATATTCCATTAGCTAAACCAACACACGTGCCTTCTTTCTTTAAAACTCTTTTCATGTTTATTTCGTAGGTTGCCATTTTTACTTTTTTTAAAACTTCACCAGTAAATTTTACAGAATTTACTCCCAAAGCTCTACCTTTTCCTGGCTCACCTATCCACCCCAGGTAGAATCCAACTAGTTGCCACATTGCATCTAGGCCTAAGCAACCTGGCATAACTGGATCTCCCTTAAAGTGACAATCAAAAAACCACAAACTATCTTTGATATCTAGTTCTGCTTTAATAAAACCTTTTTTAAACTCTCCTGTATCTTTTGTAATTTCCGTAATCCTGTCAAACATCAACATGGGAGGAAGCGGAAGTTTTGCATTCCCCTCTCCAAATAATTTTCCCTCTCCACACGAAATTAGATCATCGTAGCTATAACTATTTTTTTGCATAATTTTTAAATTGTTTTACTTGATTTAAGAAAGTAATGGTATATATTTCTAATTTAGAATAATTATAAACTACAATTTAGTAAGTGAAAAAAACAAGTATTTTAAACAAATTAAGATCTTCCGGCTTAAGACCTACTAAACAAAGAGTAGAAATTGCTAAGTTCTTATTTAATAGAGACAAGACTTTTCATTTTACAGTTGAGAGTTTAGGCAAACATTTAGCAAAAAAAACTACAACAAAATTCGCTCTTGCAACAATTTATAATACAGTACACGCTTTTAAAAAAGCAGGTCACTTAAGCGAAGTACATTTAAGAGGCAAAAACAACACTACTTACTTTGATACAAATATTTCAAACCATCATCATTTTTATGACAGTGAAACATCTGAGCTGATTGATATTAATGATAACGAGATAAAATTTGATAAAATTCCCAAAGCACCTAACGGCAAAACTATTAAAAACTTAGAGGTAATCATAAATCTGAAAAACTGACAGTTTGTCGCTTGGACTTACTTTAGAACTATTATAAACTTTAAATATAGGAGAACATAATGAGCGTAGAATATAAAAAAGATAGCAACGGAAAATGCCCAGTAATGCACGGGGGCGTAACTAAAGCAGGTGAGTCAAATACTTCTAGACTTTGGCCTAATAGTATTAATTTAGATATTTTGCACCAGCATGACACTAAAACAAATCCACTTCCTGGATTTAACTACAAAAAAGAAGTTAAAAAATTAAATTTCAAAGCTTTAAAAAAAGATTTATTCAAATTGATGACGGATAGTCAAGAATGGTGGCCAGCAGATTTAGGTAGTTACACCGGCCTAATGGTAAGACTAACATGGCACCAAGTTGGTACTTATAGAGAGTTTGATGGTAGACCAAACGTTGGATCTCATAGATTTTCTCCTCAAGACTCATGGCCAGACAACACAAACTTAGATAAAGCTAGACGTCTACTTTGGCCAATTAAAAAAAAATATGGAAATAGGTTAAGCTGGTCTGACTTAATGGTGTTAGCAGGCACTATGGCTTATGAAAAAGCTGGTTTTAAAACTTTTGGTTTTTCATTTGGTAGAGAAGATATATGGGGACCGGAAAAAGATGTGTACTGGGGTAAAGAAACAGTTCCATTAGCAGTAAACAGGTATGGAGATCCGAATGATAGATCTTCTCTTGAAGCACCACTAGCAGCATCTCACTTTCAATTAGTTTATGTTAATCCAGAAGGAGTTGAAGGAAAACCAGATCCGATTAGAACTGCTATGGATGTTAGAGAAACTTTTGGTAGAATGGGTATGAACGATGTGGAAACTGCTGCATTAACTGTAGGGGGTCACTCAATAGGAAGAGCGCATGGTAATGGCAATCCTGCTAATTTGGGACCAGAACCAGCAGGAGCCGATATTCATGAACAAGGTTTTGGTTGGATACAAAAAAATGGCGGTACAGGCGTAAATCAAATAACATCAGGACTTGAAGGCGCTTGGACAACAAATCCAGATAAATGGGATCATCAGTATTTAGATCTTTTGCTTAACTACGAATGGGAAAGTAAAAAAAGCCCAGCAGGAGCTTGGCAATGGGAACCTATAAATTTAGAGGAAGAAAAGAAACCAGTTGATTTAGGTGATCCTACAAAGAAAGCAAGAATAATGTTCACTGATGCTGATATGGCTATGGCAATGGATCCTGAATATAGAAAAATCTCTGAAAGATTTTACAAAGATCCAAAGTTTTTTGAAGACTCATTTGCTAGAGCTTGGTTTAAGTTAACACATAGAACAATGGGCAATAAAGAAAACTACATTGGACCTTGGGCACCAAAAGAAGACCTTGTTTGGCAGGGGAATGTTAAACCATCTAAAAAGAAATTTAGCGTAGAAAAAGTTAAGAAAATGATTGCAGCAAGTAAATTGAGCAATAGTGATTTAATAACAACTGCTTGGGATAGCGCTAGAACATATAGAAGAACCGATAAAAGAGGTGGAGCAAACGGAGCAAGAATTCGTTTAAAGCCAATGAAAAACTGGGAAGCTAATGAACCTAAAAGACTATCTAAAGTACTTAAGGTTTTAGAAGGTATTGCAAAAAAAACAGGCGCGTCTATTGCAGATACAATCGTTCTAGCAGGTAATGTTGGTTTAGAAAAAGCAATAAAAAAAGGTGGTTCAAAAGTGAAAGTTCCATTTAATCCTGGAAGAGGAGATTCTACTCAAGAACAAACTGAATTTAGAAATTTTAAGTGGTTAGAACCTTTACATGATGGATTTAGAAATTTTGTAAAATCAGATTACTCGGTAATGCCAGAGGAACTTTTGTTAGAAAGAGCTTCACTGATGGGTCTAACAGCACAAGAAATGACTTGTTTAGTTGGAGGAATGAGAGTGTTAGGAACAAACCATGAGTCGTCTAAAAACAAAGGTGTATTTACTGATAAAGTAGGTGCTTTAACAAATGATTTCTTTCTAAATCTAGTTGATATGAAATATATATGGAAACCAACAGGCAAGAACTCATACGATATCATTGATCGCAAAACAAAAAAGATTAAGTATACAGCATCTAGAGCTGATTTAGTTTTTGGTTCTAATTCTATACTGCGATCTTATGCTGAGGTATATGCTCAAGATGATAATAAGGAAAAGTTCATAAAAGATTTTGTAGCAATATGGACTAAGATAATGAACGCCGATAGAGTAGATCTAAAAAAGTTAAACTAATATGGAAATTGTTAAATCATCAAAAAATTTAGAGTCTCTTAATCAAAATATTAAGGATGATTTTTTTGTTGTTCCAAATCTCAAATTTGATGTTGAAAAATTAAGAGCAGATTTTAATTTAATCCTCAAAAAAAAGAAATTTAACACACTTGGTATTACAAATTTTGGTGCGATTGCTTTAAATCAAATTCCAGGTGATAAATCTTCTATCGAAGGTCATAATGTAAGAGGTACTTATTGGACTATTCCGGATGAAGAGGGAAAAGAGATTGAGAGAGATAAACCTGTAGATGAGTCAAAGTACACTGAAATAGTTCCAGAATTTAAAGGAACATATTTTGAAGAAGTCTACAATGTTATTAGTAAGCATTTTAAATTAGGACGAGTTAGAATTCTACTAAAAGAACCTAGATCAACTTTAAGCTGGCACAGAGATCCAGAACCAAGATTGCATATACCAATCATAACAAATAAAGGTTGCAGAATGGTCATAGAAGAGGTTTGCAGACACATGCCTGCAGATGGATCAGTAACTATCACTAATAATACAAAATATCACAACTTTTTTAACGGAGGTGAGCAAGATAGAATTCATTTAGTTGCTTGTGTTTTGGAAAATCCTTTTAAGAAAAGCAATTAATTAAAATAATTTCATGACAGAGTTTAGTAGTGGTATATTTAAAGTTATAGCGAGCACAAGTGCTGGAAGAGCACTTGTTTACACGGTTGGACACGTCATAATAGCTATGACAGTTGTTTCTGTACTCACAGGTGCAAGCTTATGGGAAGCAGGATTAGTAGCACTAGTAGAACCGACTATTAATGGATTTTGGTATTATATTTTAGATAAAATTTGGTCTACTAAATTTAAAAATTAAAATTATAACAATCCCCATAAGCTATCTTTCTTAACCCATCCTTTAAATTTATCTACTGTTATATTGCACCATTCATCTTTGCATTTTTTAATTTTACAAAGCCGACCTTTCTTCAGGATTACTTTAGGAGTTGAATAAATAGTTGGTTTATTAAAAACTAAGACGTCGTCATCTATTGTTAAAGCGGCTTTTTTTTTTGAAAGTTGAGAAATATGAATCCAGCCGGAATTATTTTCATGATCTCTTATTTTTCTAAAAGTATCTGATTTATCTTGTATCAGAACGGGTAAAAATTTTTTTTTGTAAAAAATCTTCACTGGATAATCAAATGACGGACCTTGGCGTAAATTTACTTTTTCGTTTCTTAATGTTAAAAAATACTCCTCCTTCGCAAACAAATTATGTGTAAAAAAAAATAAAACTAATAAAAAAATTACCTTATGCATTTATTTACACAATTTTTATTGACACTTATTTTTGCTGTTCTCAAGCTCATTTTAAGAGAATTAAATATTAACATATTTGTATTTAAATCACTTTTTAAATTTAAAACTGTTTTTAAAACTTCATTGGCTTGTAGTGAGCCCATTACACCAGCCACTGGAGAAAAAATTCCTTCAGTTTCGCAATTGTTTTCTAGAGCTGGTTGTTCTGGCATAAAACATCTATAACACGGTCCTTTTTTTGTGAAATTGAATTTAAATAGATGTCCATCAAAACGACTTATAGCGGCGGAAATTAGAATCTTTTTATTTTTTTTACAAAAATCGTTTATTAAATATCTAGTTTCATAGTTATCAGTGCCATCGCAAATTATTTCATAATTCTTCAGAATAGATTTTATATTTTTAAAAGTTAATCTAGATTTAAATGTTTTAATTTTAATATTTTTATAAATTTTTTTGACTTGGGCTTTAGCTTGTAAAACTTTATATTTATTTAAATCATTATTATTAAATAATATTTGTCTATTTAAATTACTTATTTCGACTTTGTCAGAATCTACTATACCTACATGACCAATACCTGAGGCTGCTAAGTAAGTAAGCAGCGGACATCCTAAACCGCCCACCCCGATAATTAATATTTTTGCTTTTCTAATTTTTTTTTGACCTTCTATGCCAATTTTTTTAATAATTATTTGTTTTTCGAATCTTTTGAATTCTTTAAAATTAAAATTCATTTTTATTTGGTTCCAGTTGAACCAAAGCCACCAGAACCACGTTTTGTATCTTCTAGTGTTTTTACTTCTTTTAAAGTAGCTTTGACTACAGGACATAAGACCATTTGAGCAATCCGTGCACCATTTTCTACTAAAAAACTTTTAGCACTTAAATTAATTAAGATAACTTTTAGTTCTCCCCTGTAATCAGCGTCAATTGTTCCTGGGGTATTCAAAACACTTATTTGATTTTTTGCTGCTAAACCAGATCGTGGCCTAATCTGAATCTCAAAGTTTTTAGGAATTGAGATAGCTAATCCTGTTGGAATAATAGCTGTAGATCCAGGTTTAATCTCGACATTTTCATTTATATGTGCTGCAAGATCCAAACCAGAAGATCCTTCTGTTTCGTATTTTGGTAATACAACATTATCAGAAAGTCGTTTAATTAAAATTTTTGTCATCAAGTAATTTATCCAACAAAATTTGTGCAATTTTATTAGCTATAAAACTTTTTTTATTTTTGGGAAAGTGTTTTATATTTCCTTTTTTATCAATCATTGTAACTTTATTATAATCAGAGTTAAATCCAATATGCTCTTTAGAAACATCATTTGCAAAAATAAAATCACAATGTTTGTTTTTAATCTTACTTAAAGAATTTTTAGTTAAATTTTCCGTTTCAGCAGCAAACCCAGCAACTATTCGAGGTCTGTTTTTATTATTTTTAGATAAATATTCTAAGATATCATTATTTTTTTTCAACTTTATAGAATTGTATTCGATTTCATCTTTTTTAATTTTTTTATTTTTTTTAAGAATTGGTTTAAAATCTGCTACGGCAGCTGCACAAACTGCTAAATCCACTGGCAAAGAATCTTTAACCTTGAGCATCATTTCATCTGCGGAAGTTACTTTTTTGATCCTAATATCTTGAGGCGCTTTGTAACTTGACGGACCAGCAATAACTGTTGTTTTAATGCCAAGCTTGTTTAATGCCACAGCTATTTCATAACCTTGCTTTCCACTAGATTCGTTAGAAATATATCTTACTGGATCAAGATATTCCCGCGTTGGACCCGTTGTTACCAATGCTTTAAAATTCTTTTTTTTAACAATGTCTTTTTTATCGAAATAATTCTTAAGATAGGAAAATATCTGTCTTGGACTAGACATTTTTCCCTCACCAAATTCACCACACGCCATTTCACCTTTTTCAGGACCTATGAATAAATATCCAAAATCTTGCAAAACTTTTAAATTGGCTTGAGTAGCTTTATGTAACCACATCCTTACATTCATTGCAGGGACTAATAACACATCCTTATTTGAGGCTAGTAAAACAGTTGTTGCTAAATCTTCAGCTTTTCCAATTGTTAGTTTACTCATAAAATTAGCTGTTGTTGGCATTACAATTATTATGTCGGCCCACCTAGATAAAGATATGTGATCAATTTCAGCTTCAGCATCCTGATCGAATATTTTTTCATATGTTTTAGATTGGGTTAGGGTAGTAAGTGACAAAGGTGTTACAAATTCTTTTCCACTTTTAGTTAGAATTGTTTTTATTTCTGAGCCATTCTTTCTTAACAATCTTATGAGGTCTAAAGACTTATAGGCTGCTATTCCTCCGCCAATAATTATTAAAATTTTCTTATTTTTTAGTTCCATATTGAGATTAAAATACCAGTAGCATAACAATTACAACACCAAAAAAACTCATAATAATGTTATTTCTAAAGTTTTTAATTTTCATCTGTTCTAATTCTAGATTTTTATTGCTAGGTCCAACACTTATTTTTCCTTCTGCCATAAGCTTCAAAGCGTAGTTTGCTTTATCCATCAATTCAGGGAAATCAGGAATTCTTTTAATTATTTCTGCAGAAGTATTTATTGCAGTATCAATAGTCTTTTTAGGCCCTTTCAGATTCTTTAACCAGTTTTCTAAAACTGGTTTTGACACTTCCCAAATATTTGTTTCAGGATATAGTTTTCTTGCAACACCTTCGACTACTACCATGTTTTTTTGGAGTAACAATAAAGACGGTTGGGTTGCCATGTTAAACTTTTCTGTTATTTCAAATAATTGAGCCAGCAAATTTCCACCTGAAATGTCCTTAATAGACTGACCAAATATAGGCTCCCCAACAGACCTTAGAGCTTGAGCAAATTCATCTCTAGACGCTTCTTGAGGAACAAGTCCGGCTTGAAAATGTACGTCGGCAACTTTAACGTAATCTCTTTGAATAAATCCGTATAAAATTTCTGCTAAATATTTTCTGTTATTTTTATCCAACCTGCCCATAATCCCAAAATCAACAGGAACAATATTTCCTTTAGAGTCCACAAATAAATTTCCTTGATGCATATCTCCATGAAAGAAACCATCCCTTACAGCTTGTTTTAGAAAATGTTGTATTAAATTTTCTGCTAGTTTTTTTAAGTTAACACCTTGTTCTTCTAATTTTGTATGTTCCCTGATAGAAATACCTTCAACTTTATCTAAAGTAAGTATTTTTTTTGTTGTGTAGTTCCAGTAAATTTTAGGAACATTAAAGCCAAAATCAGATTTTGTATTTTCATATAATTCATTTGCAGCAGCGGCTTCAAATCTTAAATCCATTTCAATATTAGTTATCTCTCTCAATAAGTGAACAACCTCAACTAATTTAAGTCTTTTTGCTTTTGGGATTACGTTCTCAACTATGTATGCAAATAACATGAGTGCATCTAATTCTTCATTAAACAGTTTTTCTATCTCAGGTCTTAATATTTTGATTGCAACTTGTTTTTCTTGGTTCTCATTTTTTATTTTTGCTAGGTGAACTTGAGCAATAGATGCAGCTGCAATAGGTTCACTTATTTCAATAATATTGTTAAATTGTTTTTCTCCTATCTCTTTTTTGATAACTCTCTTGGCTTCATAAAGATCAAATGCCGGCACTTTATCTTGAAGTTTCTCTAATTCTTTAGCCATTTGATCTCCAATAATATCTGGCCTTGTAGCAAGGAATTGACCCAGCTTAATAAATGTGGTTCCCATGCCTTGCAAAGCTGAACAAAGTTTTTCACCTGGTTTTTGGTTATTATCATAACGATTATTTTCTGTTCCAATTGAGATAAAACTAAAAAATAAATTTATCGGCAAAGGAATTTGATGAACTTGATTTATAACATCAACTGCCCCTGACGTAGACAACCTTCTAGCAATTTGAAATAATTTAAAAACTCTTTTTAACATTATATTTTCCAACCAGAATGGATTGCTGAAATTCCATTTGATAAATTCCTATATTCTACATTAGAAAAACCATTCTTAATCATTAACTCACAAAGTTGTTTTTGATTATAAAATGAATCTATACTTTCAACTAGGTAATCGTAAGGCTTAGCAGAACCTACAATATATTTGCCTACTAACGGAATAATTTTTGAATATTGTTTATATAAAAAATTTAATGCTTCATTATCTATTTTTGAAAATTCTAAGCACATAAATCGGCCACCTATTTTTAAAACCCTGTAAGCCTCTCTTAAAGATTTATTGATATCAGTAACATTTCTTATTCCATAACTTATAGTGTAATAATCAAAAGAATTATCTTTTACAGGTAAAGCTTCAGCTGCAGCTTTTATCCACTCTATATTTTTATATTTTTTTAAATTTTTTTTTCCTTCCTCAAACATTTCATTATTCGGTTCTACACAAGTTATTTTTGTAGAATGATCAATTTGATTTGATAATAATTTTGCTATATCACCCGTACCAGATGCAACATCAATAAGATTTGAATTTGGAGACGGGTTAAGCCAGCTAATGTATTTATCCTTCCAAATACGGTGAATTCCTAATGACATAACATCATTCATCAAATCATATTTCCTATAAACTTTAGAAAATACAGAATTGACTAATTTTGTTTTATCCTGAATATTATTTTTCATTAAATAATTATATGCCAGAATTACCGGAAGTTGAAGTTGTTAAAAGGTCTCTGACTAACAAAATCAAAAAATTAGTCGTTGAGGGAATAACAGTTAAAGATGAAAAACTAAGATATAGAATAAATAAAAACAAATTAAAAATTCTAATAGGATTAAAGATTATCAAAATTTTAAGAAGGTCAAAGTTCTTATTATTTATATTTGAAAAAAATACTGTGATGCTTGTGCATCTTGGTATGACCGGCAAATTTTTCTTTATTAATGAGAAAGCCATAAAACTTAAAACAAGTTTTTACTATAATATAGATGAGTCTAAAGATAATAAACATAATAGACTAATATTCTCATTATCTAAAAAGCAGAAATTAATTTATAATGATATTAGGAAATTTGGTTTTATTAAAATCTTAGATGAGCGACATTTAAAGCACAATCTTCACCTTAAAAATTTAGGTCCCGAACCACTAGGTAATAGTTTTGATTTTAAATATTTTAAAAACTACTTAATTAATAGAAACAGAACTATTAAGGATATTTTAATGGATCAAAAGTTTGTGTCAGGGTTGGGTAATATTTATGTGAATGAAGTGCTTTTTTTAAGCAAAGTTAAACCAACAAAAAAAACTTATTTGATTAAAAATAAAGAAATCCATGAAATAATTAAGAATACAAAAATAACTCTTAAAAAAGCAATATCCTTGGGTGGTTCAACCTTAAGAGATTTTTCTAGTGGCGATGGAAAAAAAGGTGAGTTTCAACAATATTTTTATGTTTATGGAAGAAAAGGAGAAAATTGCTTGAGTAAAAACTGTAATAAAAAGATCATAAAAACAATTATAGGAAATAGAGCTACTTTTTACTGTCCTAAGTGCCAAAAATAATAAAGTTGACCGTATGAAATCATTTATATATACAATCGAAAAAAATGCCTAACACTAAATCAGCAATAAGAAGAGTAAGAAGAGTTAAAAAACAAACTCAAGTTAACAGAATTAGAAAAAGTAAATACAAAAATGCTATTAAGCAAATGGAACTTTTAATTAAAAACAAAGAGAAAGATAAAGCAAAAAAATATTTTTCCAAGTTTCAATCAATTCTAACGCAGGTTGCTAAATCGGGTATAATAAATAGAAATACTACATCTAGAAAGATTTCTAGAATTTCAAAAAAAATCTACTCTAAATAATCAATTTAAAGTTGATCATTTAAAAAAATTTAATCTACATTTAGTATCTTATAACCAAATATAGAAACTTAATTCAGTGAGTTGAATTATTTTTTTTTATTCTATCTGCACGATAATTGTACAACCATTTTATAATTTTATTTTTAATTACAACCTCTACTTGGTTGCAAAAATTTTTTAAAAGTCGTTTAAAGGAATCTCTTAAGAATTTTCTACATGGAAAATAATATTACAAAAAAACAAAACACTTTTATTTCTGAAGAAGAAAAAACATTAAATTGGAAAGAAATACAATCTACCTTTAAGAAAACTTTTGGAACCGAAGTGTATAATAGTTGGTTGCAAAAAATATCTCTTGTTAAAGAATACAATGACTATTTAATTTTAGGAGTTCCCACTAGGTTTTTTAGAGACTGGATCGTATCAAGGTACTTAGATAAAATTTTAGAACAAGTAAAAAATTTTAAGCTAAGTTTGAATAGAATTGAGTTCAAAATAATTGAGGAGAATAAGCAAAACCAAGAATATTTGAAGATAAATGAGCTTAATAAAGTAACAGAAATCAAAGACTCTATTCTTAATTACAATAGACTAAATCCAAATCTTAATTTTGATAGTTTTATAGAGGGTAAAAGTAATGATATTGCCTTATCTTACTCTAAAAAGGTATGTGAGCATATTGCAAGATATAATCCATTATATATTTGTGGTGGAGTAGGCCTTGGAAAAACTCATCTATTAAACGCTATCGGCTTAAAATTACAAAATAATAACAACGTAATGTTTATATCTGCAGAGAGATTCATGTATCACTTTATAAAATCAATTAAGAAAAACGATATGGTAAATTTTAAAGACTTTTTTAGAAAATCTTCAGTTTTTATAATAGATGATATTCAATTTATAAGCGGAAAAGAGAGCCTACAAGAAGAATTTTTTCATACTTTCAACAGTCTTATAGATAAAGGTTCTCAAATTATAATATCTGCAGACAGATCTCCGATGAAATTGGATAGAGTGCAAGATAGAATTAAATCAAGATTAGCTGGCGGACTAGTTGTAGATATAGATCTTCCTGATTTAGAATTAAAAGTAAAAATAATTAAAAAGAAATTAGAAGAAATTCAAAATCAATTTAAAGAGAATATAAAATTAAGCGAAGATGTAATTAATTATATAGCAACAGAAAGCAAAACAAATATCAGAGAATTAATCGGTGTACTTAACAGAGTAATTGCTTTTAGTAGAGTGCATAATAAAGAACTAACAATCAATGACTGTAAAAATATTTTACGAGATATCTTTAGTCAGATAAGAGTTATTACCGTTGATAAAATACAAAATGTAGTTTCAAACTATTTTAATATAGCTTTAAGCGAAATGTTGTCTCAAAGAAGATCAAGACCGCTTGCAAGACCAAGACAAATAGCCATGTATCTGGCGAAAAAAATGACAACTAGATCTCTACCCGAAATTGGAAGAAGATTTGCTAATCGTGACCACACTACAGTTATTCATGCTGTAAAAACGATTACACGTCTATCCGAACAAGATGATGAAATGAGGAAAAATATCAATCAGATTAAAAGTTTACTTTTAGAACAATAATTAAATGCAATTCACAATTAAAAGAGACGTTTTATTAAAATCATTAAACTTTGTTCAGGGCGTTGTTGAGAAAAAAAATACTCTTCCAATTCTTTCTAACGTTCTACTACAGTTAAAAGATAAAAAACTATCAATAGTGGCCACCGATCTAGATATAATATTTTATGATGAAATTTATGATGTCAAAATTGTTAGTGATGGAAGCACAACAACATCTGCGGCTATTCTCTATGATATTTTAAGAAAGATTTCATCTAATTCAGAATTAAACTTTGAATTAAAATCTGAAAATAAACTTAGTCTTAAAAGTGATAATTCAGACTTTAATTTACTTTGTCTACCAACAGACAACTTCCCAACTTTTGCAGATGAATTTGAAGGTCAAGAAATTTCATTAAATAATAGTAGATTTCTAAAGTTATTAAATAAAACTAAAACTTCGATATCTAATGATGACACTAGGCATTATTTAAATGGAATTTTCCTTCATATGACGGAAGCTCATGGAAGACAATTTTTAACTGGTGTTGCTACTGACAGCCATCGACTTTCTTCAAGTAGTTTAGAAATTGATCAAAATAACTTCAATTCTCTAATTTTACCAAGAAAAACGGTTTTTCAGTTGTGTTCGTTATTAGCTGAAACTTCAGATCAATTAACAATGCAATCAAGTGAGAATAAAATTAAATTCACCCTAGGCAAGATGAAGCTAATTTCAAAAGTTATAGACGGAAAGTTTCCTGATTACAAAAAAGTTGTGCCTACATCAAATGATAAAATATTAACTGTTCCATCAAAAGATTTTGTTAACTCAATTGAAAGAGTGGCAAGTGTTTCTTTAGATAGAAAAGAAGGCGTAAAATTGGCAATTAACAAGGATAATGTTCAATTATCAGTTAATAGCGCTAACTCTGGGGATGGCAATGAAAAAATTAAAGCTGAATTTAGCTCTGAAAATTTGAATATAAGCTTCAATTCAAAATATTTGATAGATATTGCATCAGAAATTGAAGATAAAAATTTAAAAATTAATTTAAAAGACTCAGTATCACCTGTCCTTATAGAAGATCTTTCAGATAAAAATAGTTATTACGTTATAATGCCAATGAAAATCTAAGATTTTCAAAATTTAGAATAAAATTTATTTTTTGCCCTAGAACTGTTGATACACCATCATTCTAAGTCATTGTGTTCAGTAGCTGTTTTATATTAAGACAAAAAAATGATATAAAACTTTATCAAAAAAAATGTCAAAAAATTCTGTTTTAGATAAAAAAAAAGCATCTTATGGTGCAGATGCCATTAAGGTATTAAAAGGTTTAGATGCCGTAAGGAAAAGACCAGGTATGTACATTGGTGATACTGATGATGGATCAGGATTACACCATATGGTTTTCGAGGTTGTAGATAATTCTATAGATGAGGCATTAGCCGGATATTGTAAAAATATAACAGTATCAATTAATTCAGATGATACGGTTTCAGTTGAGGATGACGGCCGAGGAATACCGGTTGATATGCATAAAGGTGAAAAAATATCAGCTGCAGAGGTTATTATGACCCAATTACACGCTGGAGGTAAATTTGATCATGACTCATATAAAGTGTCAGGAGGTTTGCATGGAGTTGGAGTTTCAGTTGTAAATGCATTATCTGAAAAACTTGATTTAAACATATATAGAGATGGAAATGAGTATGAGATTAAATTTAAAGATGGTAACTCTATAAAACCTTTAAAGAAAATAGGAAAAACTAAAAAAAAAGGAACAAGAATTAATTTTTTACCATCCAAAGAAATTTTTTCATCGATTAAATTTAGTTCCTCAATTTTAGAGAAAAGAATAAGAGAGCTTGCATTTCTAAATAAAGGAATTGGAATTAAATTAATAGATAACACTACAAAAAAATCTAAAGAAATTTTACATAAATATGATGGCGGAATTCTAGAATTTGTTAAACATATAAACAATAAAAAACCCATTTTAGTAAACAAAAATGAAAAAGAGGTCTTTAAAAAGCCTGTTTACGTTACAGCTACAAAGAACAATGTAGTTGTAGAGTGCTCTTTTGAATGGAATGCTGGATACTCAGAGGAAGTACTTCCATTTACTAATAATATTCCTCAAAAAGATGGAGGAACTCATTTACTTGGTTTCAGAAGCGCCCTAACAAGAATAATTAACAAATATTCTTCTGATAAAAACAATAAGAAAAATAAAATAACTTTATCTGGAGAAGATATCAAAGAGGGTTTAACCGCAGTTCTATCAATTAAAATGCCCGATCCAAAATTTTCCTCACAAACAAAAGATAAATTAGTTTCCTCTGAAATTAGAAATATAGTTGAACATATTATTAATGAAAAAGTATCTACTTGGTTTGATCAAAATCCTTCAATAGCCAAAACAGTTTTAGAAAAAATTACGCAAGCTGCAATGGCAAGGGATGTTGCTAGAAAAGCAAGAGATAGCGTAAGAAGAAAAGGAACTTTCGAATTGTCTGGTCTTCCAGGTAAATTAGCTGATTGCCAGATACAAAAAAGAGAAGGGACAGAACTGTTCATTGTAGAGGGAGACTCAGCAGGAGGGTCAGCCAAACAAGGAAGAGTAAGAGAATATCAAGCGGTACTCCCACTTAGGGGAAAAATTTTAAATACTTTCGTGAATGGAAAAAGTAATGGTGAAGATCAATCGACAAAAGCATTATCAAAAATGATGTCATCAAATGAGATAGTTACTTTGATCAATGCTTTAGGTACAGGCTCTAAAGATTTTAATATTGAAAATTTAAGGTATGATAAAATTGTTATAATGACAGATGCCGACGTTGACGGCTCTCATATACGAACATTATTATTAACTTTTTTTAATAATTATCCATTTAATCAATTGATTGAGAATGGGCATATATATTTAGCTCAACCTCCTTTATTTAAAGTAACAAAAGCCAATAAGAGTGTTTACATTAAAGATGAGAAAGCGTTAGAAGATTATATATTGGAGACAGGCAAAATAGATAAAAAAGTTAAAAGAGGAAGTGCTGAATATAAAAAATATATTCAAGAGCAAAGAGAAAAGTTATCTATACAACGTTTCAAGGGTTTAGGAGAGATGAACCCAGAAGAACTTTGGGAGACAACTTTAAATCCAGACAACAGAACAATGTTAAGAGTTCAATATTCAAAAGGCACAAAAGATAAATCTAAAGAGGACCAAAAAATGATTAAAGTTTTGATGGGAGATGAAGTTGCTCCTAGAAAAGACTTTATTACCAATAATGCTTTAGATGTAGCTAATTTAGATATCTAGTTAAATGGATTTTTCTACTCTCTTTAGAACAAAAGAGAATTTAAACTTAGATAAAAACACTCTAACAATCTTAAGATACATTGCGATAATAGGCCAATTTATCGCGATAAATATAGTTTTTTTTTACCTCAATCTAAAGTTTCCAATAAAGGCCAGTTTAATAGTAATTTTTATTGGCCTGCTAACTAATCTTTATCTTCAATTTAAAGTTAAGGCTAATCAATTAAAAGATACCTATGCATCTTTATTTTTATTATATGATCTTTTTCAGTTAGCTATTCTTCTATATCTTACGGGTGGAATTTTTAATCCGTTCTCAATTCTATTAATAATACCTGCAATAGTTTCTTCAACTTTTTTAAGTATGGGCACTACAATCATTTTAGGATTTATAACTTCCTTAATTCTTTTTATTTTGACACATTATTATTTACCGTTGCCTGGGCTATTAGCAGAAAATTTTAATGTACCAAGTTTTTATAAATTTGGAATTTTAATTTCTATTTTAATTGGATTAATATTTTTAAGCTACTTTGGAATTAGATTTGCTGGTGAAACTAAAAAAAGATCAGAGGCTTTAAATAAATTACAAGAAGTAATAGCTAAAGAATATGAACTTGAATCTTTGGGTGGTCAAGCAGCAGCTGCGGCTCATTCACTTGGCACACCACTCGCGACAATTGCAGTTGTTGCAAAAGAGCTTAAGAAAGAAATTGGAGATAATAAAGATATCTCTAAAGATATTGATTTATTAATTAGCCAGACAAAAAGATGTAGCGAAATCTTAAAACAAATTTCAAAAAAACAAATTGAAGAGGATATATTTTTTAGCTCTATTAAATTAGAGGATTTACTTGAGGAAATAATTGATTCATTTAAAGAAACTTCCTCTAAACAAATAGAACTAGTCTCAAATGACGATAAAAATAAAATAAATATTGAGCGAACACCCGAAATTATTTATGGATTAAGAAACTTTATTGGCAATGCTGTAAAATTTTCTAAAAGTAGAGTAAAGATTAATCTAACAAGTGATCTAGAAAAAATAGAGATCAAGATTAATGATGATGGTCCTGGTATTCCTGATGATATTATAAAAAAAATTGGAGAACCGTATATTAAATCTAAATCCACAGAATTAAATTCTAACTCAGGATTAGGTCTTGGAACATTTTTAGGAAAAACACTGCTCGAGAAACAAGGAGCAAAATTATTGTTTCGGCAAAATAATTATTTAGGAGGTGCTCTAGTAATTATTAGTTGGCACCCTAAAAATTTAGTTAATTCTTAAATTCAAAAGAATAAGAAATAATTTTATAAGCTAATTTAGCAATAAGAAAATTGTACGAATTGAAATTTTTTATTGGTGCCAATTCGTTAATATCAGCCCCAACTACATTTGAAATCTGACAAACTTTTTTAATTATAGGTAAAACATCTTCCCAAAGCATGCCACCGGGCTCTGGCGTGCCTGTTGCTGGCATTATGCTTGCGTCGAAACCATCTACATCAAATGTAATATAGACATTTCTTTTTTTAAAAAACTTATCTAATAGAGATAAATCCCATGTTTGCTTATCTTTTCCCCAAAATATTTCAATTCTATCTCTATTATTATTATAAAAATCCATTTCTTCTTTAGATAGATTTCTAATACCAAAAGAAACCACTTTTAAATTTTTATAATCTAAACATCTCTTAATAGCCGATGCATGCGAGAACTTTTCACCCTGATAGCTTTCTCTTAAATCTGCATGAGCATCAAAATGTAAAAGTGTTATTTCATCGTATTTTTCAGTAAAAGGTTTGATAGACCCAGGCGTTATGGAGTGCTCTCCACCAAAAACTAAGGGAAATTTACCAGTTGAGAGAATATCTTCATTAATTTTTGATAATTGGTCTAGCGCACTTTTTATTTTATTCTTAATTGAAAAAGGCTTTAATGTTTTAATGCCTATTTCTTTGTAAGGTTCTTTATTAAGTTCTTCATCAAACAATTCTACCTGATGGGAAGCTTTAATTATTTCTTTTGGACCATTTTTAGTACCTCCTCCATAACTTACAGTTTTTTCTAGACCAAATGGAACTACGATTACTTGAGGAGATCTAGATAGTTCAGCGTCAATACCTAAGAAACCTTTTTTGGGACTAAGGTATTTCATTTAAGATTTAAAAATATTAGAGAAATTTCTTTTATCTCTTTTTTTCCAGTTTTCACGGTGATAGGCATCACTTGCAATCAAAGGTAATACACTCGTTGCTTCTGCAAAAACCATCTGTTCTTTTGTGATATCAACTTTACCCCAAGAGCTTGCTTCTTTTAGCGTAGAGCTACTGCAAGCACCATCACGTGTATCGGCTACAGTAATTTGAATTGCATATTTATGCATGTCGACTTTTTTCCCTAAAAGTTCAGCACAAACAACAGTATCTTGAATAAAATTTTTAGGCACACCTCCACCTATCATCAATAATCCTGATTGTTTAGATTGTAGTTTGATTTCTGTTAATTCTCTAAACTCTCTTATGGAGTCTATAGTGATATGTTCATCTGGATTTTGCTCTTGATGCATTACTAAACCAAACCCAGCAGAACTATCAGTAAATGCAGGACAGAATATTGGAACATTATTATCGTATGCAGTTTCAATCAAAGAACCTTTTTTTTTAGAGTTAGTTTTTAAAAATTTTCCTAATTCTTTAATAAACTCCCTTGAAGTGTAGGCTTTTGGTTTTAATGAGTTAGCCACATCACAAATTGTTTGATCACATGCCTGTAATTCTTCTTCGTCTATATATGTGTCGTAAATTCTATCAATATAGTTACTTCGAAGTTTAGTATCATCTTCAAACTGAGATCCTTGGTAATGCTTAAAGCCCAAGGCTTCAAAAAAATCCATATCAATTATGGATGCTCCTGTAGCCACTATAGCATCAACCATGTTATGTTTTACAAGATCAGTATAAAGGTCCATGCATCCGCCTGCTGAGGTAGAGCCAGCCAAAGTAAGAAATATTGAGCAATCTTTATCACCTAACATTTCGTTATAAATTGCTGCTGCTCTAGCAGTATCTCTTGACGTAAATGACATTTTACCCATACCTTCAATAATTTTACGTGCATCAAACGATTTGATGTCGATGTGCTCTACCGGAGAGTTGAGAAGAGATTTCTTATTATGTCCAATATTTGGACTGTCTTTTTTTTCCATTAAGCTACTAATGATCCAACTTTTTTATCAAGATCATCGTACATGGACATAATTGGTTTGTCACTTAATTCATGAATTTCATTAGAATAAAATCCATTAAAGTTAGTTCTAAATGTTAAGCTGTAAGCTCCTAACTGACCTAACTCAATGTAGTCACCTTCTTTAATGTTGTTTGGTAGTAAAAAAGGTCCTTTCATATAATCTAAACCATCACATGTTGGTCCAAAAAAACTAAATGCAGTAAGTTTTTTTGATTGAATTCTTCCTTCTGTAATCATTTTTGAAGGAAGCACAAAGTTTGGTGCACCAGCATCAAAAAGTGATCCATAGGTTCCATCATTAATGTAAAGATTACTTTTTTTCCTTAAAATTACTTTAACAATAGTAGAGCCGCTTTCAGCAACTATTGCTCTTCCTGGCTCACATATAACTTCAGGTAATTTATCTAACTTTAAATTATTGAGTTCTTTTTTAATCTCCATCATATAATTTGATAAAGGTTCTGGATTTAAATCTGGATAAATAGATGGAAAACCACCACCAACATTAATTATATCTGGAATTATTTTTGTTTTTCTAATTATGTTTCCTATTTCTTTTATTCCTTTTGAATAAGAAATTTTATGCATACATTGAGATCCTACATGAAAACTTATTCCTAATTTTTTAGCATGTTGCTTACAAAGCCTTACTAGTCCTAGAGCTTCAGAAGGAAGAGCTCCAAACTTTCTTGACAAATCAATTTCTGCATGTTCATTAGAAATTGCTATCCTTACAAAAAGTTCTAAATCTTTTGCTTGATTAGTGGCATCCAAAATTTTTCTTAATTCATCCTTACTATCTAATGAAAAACTTTTTACGTTGAAGTCATTGTAAGCAGAAGCAATACTCTCTTTACTCTTTATAGTATGCATGAAATGAAGTTTTGCTTCTGGGTAAATTTTATTAATTAATTTTATTTCATTTAATGAAGCAACGTCGAATTCGTTGATTCCATTTGCGATTATCTGTTTAATTATTTTTTCGTTAGGATTTGTTTTTACAGCGTAGAGAATTTTTCCTGGAAAATTTTCTTTAAAAAAATCTGCGGATTTTTTTATCTCGTTAGGCCGTAAGCAATATACGGGATAATCTGGTTTCAATGAGTTAACTAATTCGTTAACTGTTTTAAATTTTCCCATTTCATGTGTCCCTCGTTAGTTAGTTGCACAAAGGTTTTTTAAAAAATTTAATAAAAAAAACCTTAATATTTCCGCGTTTAAGGTTTTTTTGACTTTGTGTAAAGTAAAAAATACCCTTAATTAGCTGTTGTATTCACACTTATAGTCCCCATATATATTGTATATGAGGTCGCAAAAAAATTTACCAGAACAGCTAAATTTGGCAGACTTTGCCGATAAATCGCTGTTAATTTTGGATGATGATGATCCTTTAAGAGGAAGGCTTGCAAGAGCTATGGAAAAGAAGGGTTTTCAAGTAAAAGAGGCCAAAACAGTAGCTGAGGGTCTTAGCATAGTAAAATCTGCCCCACCTAGCTTTGCATGTGTTGACCTGAGGTTAGAGGATGGTAATGGATTAGACGTGGTCAAAGAACTATCAAAAAATAATAAAGATAGCAGAATAGTAATGTTAACGGGATACGGGAATCTACCTACGGCTGTAGCAGCAGTGAAAGCCGGAGCGATCGATTATATCGCTAAACCTGTAGATGCAGATGACGTTGAATCGGCGCTATTGGCATCTCCTGAGTCAAAAGCCAAGCCTCCGGAAAATCCAATGTCAGCTGATCGTGTTAAATGGGAGCACATTCACAGAGTTTTTGAATTATGCAATAGAAATGTTTCAGAAACAGCTAGAAGACTTAAAATGCATAGAAGAACTCTTCAAAGAATTCTATCTAAAAGATCGCCTAGATAAACTAAATTAAATTTCTTATTTTGATAATCTGATTAATTGTTAAAGTGGCAATTAAAATTTTAAAAAGTTCCGCTAAAAGAAAAGGTTGAGCACCTAGTTCAAATATCGGTTTGTCCCATCCAATTAAACTTCCTAGCCATACCATACCCAGTAAATAGATAAAACTTGTTGCAAAAGTAAGTTTTAGAAAATTTGCAATTAAATTTTTATTATAGTTAAATTTTCCAGCCAAAAACACAGCTACTAAAAAACCAATTAGATAACCCATTGTAGGTCCTGTGAAATAAACAAGCCCAATTCCTTTTTCTGGTGTACCAGAAAAAACAGGTAATCCAATAATGCCTTCAAATAAATATAAAGATACAGTTGCTAAGCCTAATTTCCAACCAAAGGCAGCACCTATCATTATAACAACTAAAGTTTGCATTGTCATTGGCACTGGGTAAAACGGAATTTTTACTTTTGATGAAATAGCTAATACAACACTTCCAATCAAAGCTATGAAAGCATATTTTATAACTTTTGAAGATTTTAAATTTTTTACTAACTCCATAATATTAATTTAACTTTTTTTTCATTAAAATCTAGTGCTTTGTTAATTGAACAAAAACATCTTCTAAATCGCCATCATCCGTTGAAATATCCTCAATTTTAATATTATTTTTATTCAGATAATTTGCAATTTCAGCAAAATCTAATGAATTTTTTTCATAAGAAGCAGCAATTAAAGTATTAGAAATAACTTTAAATTCTATTCCATCCATTGATAGCGAAGAGTTAATATCAACATTTTTGACTTTAAAATTTATATTTTTAGTTTTGATCCTTGCTAATAGTTTTTCAGTTGTATCTAAAGCAACAAGATTTCCCTTATCAATTATTGCTATCCTGTCACACATTTCTTGAGCTTCTAAAAGATAATGAGTTGTTAGAATTACGGTAACGCCTTCCTTATTAAGCTCTTTTACATTTTTCCAAAGGTTATTTCTAAGTTCAACATCAACTCCTGCCGTTGGTTCATCTAAAATCAGTATTGGTGGTTGGTGAACCATAGCTTTAGCAATTAATAATCTTCTTTTCATTCCACCTGAAAGACTTCTTGCGTAGGCATTAGCTTTATCTTCTAAAGCAACCATTTTTAAAACTAGATCTGTTATCCTATCTTTTTTTGAAATTCCGTAGAGACCTGCTTGAAGATCAAGAAGTTTTTCAGGGGTAAAAAAAGCGTCCAAGTTCACCTCTTGAGGAACAATTCCTAAAGATGCCCTAACTTGACGAGGATTTTTATCTAGATCAAAACCCCACACATTAACTTGACCTGACGTTTTAATTACAGTTCCTCCTAGAATACTTAAAAAAGTAGTTTTACCAGCCCCATTAGGACCAAGCAAACCAAATACTTCTCCTTGCTTTACCTCAAATGTAAGATCGGTTAGAGCTTTATTTTGTTTTTTAGTTTTTGAGTTGGAATAAATTTTTGTTAGATTTTCAACAGTTAATGCATTTTTTGACATGGTTTTTATAATCTTAGCTAAGAATTCAATGTAATATGTATATATGAGTTCAATAAAAAAAACAGATCATTTTTATCTAATTGATGGTTCAGGTTATATTTTCAGAGCTTATTACGCGCTACCACCTTTATCTAGAAAAAGTGATGGACTACCAACAGGAGCTGTAAGTGGTTTTTGTTCTATGCTTTTTAAACTTTTAGAAGATGCTAGATCGGATGACTCAAAAAATAAACCAACTCATTTTGCTGTAATATTTGACTCAGCAAGAAAAAATTTTCGAAATGAGATTTATAGTAAGTACAAAGCAAATAGAGCAGAAGCTCCCGATGATTTAGCACCACAATTTGAGTATATTAGAAAATCCGTTGAAGCTTTTAATTTACCTTCTATTGAACTTTTAAATTATGAAGCTGACGATTTAATTGCCACATACGCAAAAAAAATTACAGAAGCTGGCGCAACAGTTACAGTGATCTCTTCCGATAAGGATTTAATGCAATTAGTTTCAAAAAAAGTAAGACTATTTGATCCTATGAAAAGTAAGGTGATAGGTGAAAAAGAGGTTCTTGAAAAATTTGGAGTAAAACCAAATCAAGTAATCGATGTTCAATCACTGGCTGGAGACAGTTCAGATAATGTACCAGGAGTTCCTGGTATAGGAATTAAAACTGCCTCAGAACTTATTAATAAATATAAAACCCTTGAAAATCTGCTCAACAAAGCATCAGAAATAACACAAAACAAAAGAAGAGAAACTTTATTATCAAATAAAGATAAAGCTATGATTAGCAAGCAATTAGTAACTTTAAAAAACGATGTTCCATTAAAAACTGATGCGACTGATTTTATTATTAAAGATATTAATAAGGATAAACTCTATGAATTTTTAAGAGAAATGGAATTTAACAGGCTGCTTAGCCAAGCAATTAGTTTTTATGGTGAGCCTGGAAATAAAGATTTTAAAGAAAAAAAACAGATTCAAAGTAATACTAAATTAAACACAAAGTCCTATAAAACTATCTTAAAAGAAGATCAGCTCAACGAATTAATAAAAAAATTAAATGAAAAATCAGTTATTGCAGTTGATACAGAAACAACATCATTAAATCCACAAGAAGCCGAGTTAGTTGGTATTTCAGTATGCTACGCAGCTAACGAAGCTTATTATATTCCGGTTAAACACAAAGATGAAAAAACATTAAAAAAAGATCTTGTATTAAAAAAACTTAAAGTCATTTTAGAAGACCCAAGTATTAAAAAAGTTGGACAAAATATAAAATACGATTTTATTATTTTTAAAAACCAAGGTGTCGAATTAAGCCCAATAGACGATACAATGTTACTATCTTATACTTTGGATGCGGGTAACAACCGTCACAATATGGATACGTTATCTGAAATACATTTAAGCCATAAAACTATTTCTTACAAAGATTTGGTTGGCACAGGTAAAAAACAACTTAATTTTTCTGAAGTGGATCTTAATTCAGCTACTGAGTACGCAGCTGAAGATGCGGATGTAACTTTAAGATTATATGAAATTCTATCTGAAAGAGTTTCTGAGGAAAAGTTAGAAAAAATCTATGAAGTATTCGAAAAACCAATGATAAAAATTCTCTCTAAACTTGAGACCAACGGCATAAAGGTAGACGACACTTATTTAAAAAAATTATCCAAAAAATTTGAAGAAAGGTTAGTAAAAATTGAGAAAGATATTTATAAAATTTCAGGAAAAAAATTCAATATAGGATCACCAAAACAATTAGGTGAAATAATTTATAACGATTTAAAAATAGCAAAATTAAAGAAAACAAAAAAAGGTAGTTTAGCTACTAGCGCTAAAATTTTAGAAGATTTAGCTTTAACAGGTCATAAATTTCCAAATTTAATTTTAGAATGGAGACAAGTATCTAAGCTCAAAAGCACTTATTCAGATGCTTTGCAAGATCATATAAGCAAAAAAACAAAAAGGGTTCACACCTCATTTTTACTAGCTGCAACAAATACAGGAAGACTTGCATCTAGTGATCCTAACTTACAAAATATTCCAATAAAAACTGTAGATGGTAAAGAAATTAGAAAAGCTTTTGTAGCAGATAAAAACAATACTCTTGTTTCAGCAGATTATAACCAAATTGAAATGAGAATTCTTGCAGATATGGCAGATGTAAAAGAGTTAAAAAAAGCTTTTAAAAATAATCAGGACATTCATTCTTTAACAGCTAGCCAGGTATTTAATGTTCCTATTACAAAAGTAACAGAGGATTTTAGAAGAAAAGCAAAAGCTATAAATTTTGGAATAATTTATGGGA
Organism: uncultured Pelagibacteraceae bacterium; assembly: GCA_902613915.1. Lineage (GTDB taxonomy): Bacteria > Pseudomonadota > Alphaproteobacteria > Pelagibacterales > Pelagibacteraceae > Pelagilacustribacter. The sequence continues at coordinate 136,243 of CACMJB010000001.1, forward strand.
TAACGCAATATGGTCTAGCTAAACAAATTTCAGTTTCTAATGAAGAAGCTTTGAGTTTTATAAATTCATATTTTAAAAAATTTCCTGAGATAAAAGACTATATGAACACAACGATCAAGACATGTAGAAAGCAAGGTTATGTAACAAATATTTTTGGAAGAAGAATTCATCTAAGAGGCATCAATGACAAAAATTTTAGTGTTAGAGCTTTTCAAGAAAGAGCAGCTATTAATGCTCCAATACAAGGTTCAGCTGCAGATATAATTAGATTAGCGATGATAAAAATTGATAAACTTCTTGAGGAAAAAAAGAAAGCTAAAATGCTTTTACAAATTCATGATGAATTAATTTTTGAATGTTTAAAAAAAGATGAAAACGAGGTAAAAAAAATTGTTAAAGAAGCCATGACATCAGTTTCTAGCTCAGATCATCATATGTTTTCAATTCCTTTAGAAGTAAGTATTAATTCTGGTAGTAATTGGGGTGAGGCCCACTAAACGCCTAAATTTTGACAATATAATTGAGAGAATAAAATTATGGCTCAAACTATTGCACTAGTTGATGACGATAGAAATATTCTAACCAGTATTAGTATTGCTTTGGAAAGAGAAGGTTTCAAAGTTCAAACTTATATTGATGGAGAGTCTGCTTTAATAGGTTTAACTAGAAATCCACCAGATCTTGCAGTTTTAGATATTAAAATGCCAAGAATGGATGGAGAAGAGTTGCTTAAAAAACTCAAAAAAAAAATGTCCATACCAATAATTTTTTTGACTTCAAAAGATGATGAAGTTGATGAATTACTCGGTTTAAAACTTGGGGCAGACGATTTCGTAAAAAAATCAGGAGGTTTTTCAACTAAAGTTTTAATTGAAAGAATTAGAGTTCAATTAAGAAAAAAAACAAGCACAGTAGATGATACAAAAAATATAATCAGTCATGGTAAATTAAAATTAGATCCCGCACAGCTTGAATGTGAATGGAATGGAAAAGCTTTACCTGACAAACTAACTACAACAGAATTTTTAATCGTTAAAGAATTAGCTAAAAGACCAGGTGTGATAAAGGAAAGAGCTCATTTGATGGATATAGCTTATAAGGAAAACACTGAAATAGAAGACAGAACTATTGATAGTCACGTAAAAAGAATAAGAAAAAAGTTTAAAAAAGTAGATGAAAAATTTTCTGCAATTGAAACTAGATATGGAAGTGGGTATAGATGGAATGTTAGCTAATGAAACAAAAAAAATCAGCTTCTATTCTAAAGAAGTTCTTAATAATTAATCTCACAGTTTTTTCTGTTTTAGGTCTTTTTACAATTATTTATCTTGAGGCAATCCAGCCAACTTTGGTTAACGAAAGGTCTAACAATCATAAAGTAGTAATCAATAACACTAAGGACAATCTCGAAAGACTTAATATAGAGTATACCAAAGAAGGTATAAGAGATTTTTTGCTTTCAACAAGATTTTTATTTCAAAGTTTAGATCGTGTTCAGTTTTATGATTTATCAGGAAATTTGCTCGGTGATACAAATATTTTAGATTTAGACCAAAGTGTATTTACTGGATCAGATATTATTTTTGAAGAAACTTTAGGCAGTGAAACAATTACTCCAGAAATAGAAGAGAGACTGGAGGAAGAGGAGAAAGATGAAATTAAAGATATTATAAGAAACAAATATAACGATGAAACTATGACACTAACAGATGATGAAAAAAATAATTTTTTTGTTAGTACGTTAAGTAAAATTAAATTTCAGAGTAATGATATTGGATATATTTTAGTCTCAGAACAAGCAAATGATATTATAACTGCTGTAAAAGAGAGAAAAGCATTTATTGTTCGGACAATGATTGCTGTAGCAATTGTAATTTTAATTTTTTCACTTTTTTTAAATAAGTACATTTTGAAACCTATCGGTCTTTTAGTAAAGTTTAGTGATGGTATTAAAAAAAAATCCAACCATACAATAGATATTAATAAAGTTTTTGTTAGAGATGATGAGATTGGAAAACTTACCCAGTCTATTGACGAAATGACAAAAGAATTACAACTACGAACTAATAGGGCTGAAACTTTTTCCAATGATTTAGCACACGAAATAAGAAATCCACTTGCTTCTTTGAAAAGTGCCTCAGAACTTTTAGACAAAACGACTGAAAAAAATGAAGGTGAAAAATTACTTAAAATTATTAACCACGATGCAGAAAGAATAGAAAGGTTAATAACTGACTACACTCAGATGCTAAAAGATGAAGCCTCTTTATCTCGAGAGAAAATGGGTAAAATAAATTTAGCTGAAATTATCAACGATGTTGTTGAGGATTTTAATCAAGATCTAGTCAATCAAAATAAAAAAATTGAAATAGTCTTTAAGGATAAGATTAAAACAAAAAATGGTCATTACGTATTTGGTATAAGCAATCGATTAGAACAAGTTATTGCAAACTTGCTAGATAATTCTATTTCCTTTAGTCAAGATAATCAGAAAATTGAAATTGGCCTTGAGGAAACATCAACAAATATATTAATGAGTGTAAGAGATGAAGGACCTGGGTTTAGTGAAACATCTCCACAAAAAATCTTTAAGCGTTTTTACAGTAATAGACCAAAAAGCTTTGGAAAACATTCTGGCCTAGGATTAAATATTGTAAAAAATATAGTCCAATTGCATAAAGGAACAGTCGCAGCTTCAAACAGACTAAATAATAGGGGCGCTCAGGTCGAGGTTTTGCTTCCCAAATTAACATGACATTAATTCTTGCTTAGACATACTATAGTTGATAATAACAATCGCATCATGGCTGAAGATTACAAAGTAAAAGACATCTCCCAAGCAGATTTTGGAAGAAAAGAAATTTCTCTAGCAGAAACTGAAATGCCAGGATTAATTGCATTGAGAAAAGAGTATAAAGGGAAACATCCACTTAAAGGGGCCAGAATTTTAGGATGTTTGCACATGACAATACAAACAGCAGTATTAATTGAAACTTTAGTTGAACTTGGTGCTGAAGTTAGGTGGTCTTCATGTAATATTTTTTCAACTCAGGATCACGCAGCGGCAGCAATAGCGAAGGCCGGTATACCAGTTTTTGCATGGAAAGGTGAAACAGAAGAAGAATATTGGTGGTGCGTTAAACAAACTATCGAAGGTAAAAAAGATTGGATACCTAATATGATATTAGATGATGGTGGTGATCTTACAGCATTAATGCACAAAGATTATAAAGATCTATTAAAGGGCATCAAAGGAGTTTCAGAGGAAACGACAACAGGTGTTTTAGCTCTTAAAAAAATGGAAGCTAATAAAGAATTACTTATACCCGCTATTAACGTAAACGACTCAGTTACAAAGTCAAAGTTTGATAATTTGTATGGATGCAGAGAGAGCTTAGTTGATGGTATCAAAAGAGCTACTGATGTCATGATGTCAGGTAAAGTTGCAATAGTTGCTGGATTTGGTGATGTAGGAAAAGGAAGTGCTGCTTCATTAAGACAAGCTGGAGCAAGAGTCATGGTTACAGAGACAGATCCGATTTGTGCGTTACAAGCGGCTATGGAAGGTTATGAAGTTGTTTTAATGGACGATGCAATTAAAGATGCTGATATCGTAGTAACAGCGACTGGAAATAAAGATATTGTAACTGCAGACCACATGAGAAACATGAAAGATCGGGCTATACTTTGTAATATTGGTCATTTTGATAATGAAATTCAAGTTGAGGCTTTAAAAAATTATAAATGGGATGAAATAAAACCACAAGTTCATGAAATAGAACTTCCAAGTAAAAAAAGGATTATTTTATTAGCTGAAGGCAGACTAGTAAACTTAGGATGTGCAACAGGACACCCGAGTTTTGTTATGAGTGCATCATTTACCAACCAAGTTATCGCTCAAATAGAGCTTTGGAATAATTCTGCTAAGTATGAAAAGAAAGTTTATGTTTTGCCAAAACATTTAGATGAAAAAGTAGCAATGTTACATTTAGAAAAAGTTGGTGCTAAATTAACTAAAATGTCAAAAGATCAAGCCAATTATATTAGCGTTAAACCATCAGGACCATTTAAACCAGATACTTATCGCTACTAGTTAGTAGCTAATGATTGTAAAATCCTTAGATCATCTCAACAAAATATCAGAAATAATTTTAAAAAAATTAGACAAGAAAGATTGCTTATTTTTAATTGGTGAAATAGGTGTAGGAAAAACTACACTAACAAGATATTTGATCAATAATCTGCAAAAACAAAAGGGACTAAGTCAAACTGAAGTTTTAAGTCCAACATTTAACTTATTATATGAGTATGAAATAAGTGACCTCAAAATTATGCACTACGATCTTTACCGAATTAAAGAGACAAAAGAATTAAAACATCTAGGAATTTTCTCTGAAGAGTTAGACGCTGTAAAAATAGTTGAATGGCCAGACCTAATAAAAACACCTCTTCAAGACAAATTAGAAGTACACTTAAGATATGGTGAAAAAGAGAATGAGAGAGAAATAGAATTCAAAGGACAAGGAAAATGGGAAAATTTTAAGAATGAAATATAAACTAAAAAAAATTTCAGGAGATGCCTCATTTAGAGAATTTTACAGACTTAAAAAAAATAATAGCTCCTCAATTATAGTGAATGCAAAAAAAGATAAATACAAAAATTTAATTGTCTACGCTGTGGTAAATAATATCCTTAATTCACATAAGATTAATGCACCAAAATTATTAAGTAATCATATTAAAAATAATATGATTGAAATTACTGATTTAGGTGAAAAATCATTTTACGATCATGTAGCAAGAAAAAAAAATAAATTATCAGACTATAAATTATTAATTAACTTATTGATTAAAATTCAAAAAATTAAAACTAAACCTCAATATAAGTTAGGTAAAAACAAAGTTAATATCGTGAAATATTCTCTTTCAAATTTACATAAAGAATCTGATTTATTTTTTGATTGGTATTTGAAATATACTATGAAAAAAAAGAATGTAAGCAAAATCAAAAAAATTTTAAGAGCTGAGTTAAATAATATTTACAAAAAATTAAAATTTAAAAATGATACCTTTGTACACAGAGATTTTCATGTATCTAATATTATGTATTATAAAAAAAAATTAGGAGTTATAGATAGTCAAGATGCTTTAATTGGAAATCCACTTTACGATGTTGCATCTTTAATAGATGATGTGAGAATTAAATTACCCCCTATTTTGCAAAATAGGTTATTTAATTATTATTATAAATTTTCAAAATTAAAAAAAGAAAACATTCAGAACTTAAAAAATGATTTTGATATTCTTTCAGTGCAAAGAAATCTTAAGATCCTAGGTATTTTTGTCCGATTACATAAAAGAGATGGAAAATCTCATTATCTAAAATATTTGCCTTATGTATGGTCTTTAATTAATCGAAGACTTAAGAATTCAGTTTTTAACGATTTTAATATTTTGATTAATAAAATTTTACCAATCAATAAATTAAAAAATTTAAAGAAAATATAATGATAAAACATGGAATGGTATTAGCTGCTGGTTTAGGAAAAAGAATGGAGCCATTGACTTTAAAAACACCAAAGCCTCTTTTAGAAATTAATAATATCAGTTTATTGGAAAGGGCGATAAACTTGCTAATAAACTCCGGTGTAGAAGAAATTAGTATTAATGTTCATCATTTACCTGAGCAAATTGAAAAATTCATTAGGGAAAAAAAATTTAAAGTAGAGGTTAGTATTTCAAAAGAAACAGATGCTTTGTTAGATACAGGCGGAGGAATTCTAAAAGCAACCAAATATTTTGGCGTTAATCCTTTTTATGTAATAAACCCTGATACTCTCTGGAGTGATAAGTATATTGTAGAGGCTAAAAGACTTAAAGACAGTTATTCTAAAAATAAAAAACCAACGTTGTTGCTGGTTAACAAAAAGCTTTCTTTTGATGGTTCTTTTAAAGGTGATTTTAATTTATCTAATAATCAAATTTCAAGAGACGAAAAAAATGATCTTATATTTACAGGTCTTCAAATTATAAATAGGAGTTTTTTGACCTCAGAAAATTCAAAAGTATTTTCAATGAATAAAATTTGGAATGATTTAATAGTGAACAAAGAGTTATATGGAATAGAAAGCAATTTAAAATTCTATCATTTAAATACACATGAAATGTATTTAAAAATTTCAAATATCAAAATTACTGATTAAAAATTATTTCTTTAGCTCTATCTTTATCAAGGTAATAATATTTTTTTATTTCCAAATTATCACCAAACTCAATCACCAAAGGATTACCAGTGGGAATCTCGAGTTCATTTATTTTAGTATCTGAAATATTGAATAAATATTTGCATAATGCTCTTAAAGAATTTCCATGGGCTGATATTAAAATATTTTTATTTTTTTGGAGATTTTCTTTAATTTCTTTTTCATAAAATGGAACAACTCTATCGTAGGTATCTTTTAGAGACTCGGTAAATGGAACCATGCCAACAGGGATGCTAGCATTTAAAGGACTAAATAAGTTTTGATATTCGCTTTTTTCCTCCATTGCTGGTGGAGATATATCCCAAGATCTTCTATATTTCTTAAATTGTTCTTCTCCAATTTTTTTCTTTGTTTCTTCTTTATTTAATCCGGTTAGTGAACCATAATGTCTTTCGTTCAATTGCCAGGCAGTATTAAATTTGAGTTCTAAGTTATTTTTTTTTAGGATTGTTGTAAGAGTTTTAATAGCTCTTTTAAGATAAGATGTATAAGAGATATCAATTGAGATATTTAGATCTTTTATGATCTGACCTGATTTTTCAGCTTCATCAATTCCCTTATCAGAAAGATCCACATCTACCCATCCAGTGAATCTATTCTCTGCATTCCAAATGCTTTGACCATGTCTTGTAAGAATTAGTTTAGTCATAATAGTTAAAATAGATATTATGTACTATATTAACTAGATAATGAAAAATATTATATTTAAACCTTTAGAATATTTATATTATTTTTCATTAGTCATCTTATTAATTTTATATTTATTTCCTGGGAGTTTAATTGGATATTTACTGTATGGAAATTTAGGGCAACAACCAGATTTGATACCTAATCCTATTGGGACATCAATTAATCATCTTATCTTCTTTAGCTATATTACACTACTAGCTTTGATACTTGGATCTAGAACAAAAAATATTCTTACTAATTTTAAAACTATAATAATTCTTTCTATTATTCTAGAATTACTTCACGCCGTAGTTCCCAATAGAGCTTTTGAAACTTATGATTTAATAGCTAATGTTTTGGGTGTAATTATAATTTTGATACTTCGAAAAATACTGAAATGGCCAAATTTATCTTAAAAGTTATTTTAATCTCTTGTCTTTTTCAAATTGTAAATGCAGAGGAAATTAAAGGTTTAGCCAAAATAATTGATGGAGATACAGTTCATATTAATTTAAAAAAAATAAGACTAGAAGGCATTGACGCTCCAGAAATTAAGCAACAATGTAAAAAAGATTTTCTTAAAATTTCAGCATATATTGGTTTTAACTTCACCAAAGACTATTCTTGCGGATTAGTTTCAAAAAATAAACTAATTGAAAAAATTGATAATACAGAAATTATTTGTATCTCAACTTCTAAAGATAGGTATAAAAGATACTTAGCCACTTGCTACAAAGGAAAAATTAATCTTAATAAATGGATGGTTAGACGAGGATATGCTGTAGCTTATAAAAGATACTCTAAAGATTATGTAAGAGATGAAAATTATGCGAGAGAAAATAAGTTAGGTATTTGGCAAGGCAAATTTATAAGACCAGAAAAATGGAGAAAGCTTAATTAAATTTTAGTATAACTTTTAAAGTGATTCATTTTAAAAAGATTATACTATTTATTATTTTTACTACTCTCTCAGCCTGCTCATCTATTCCAAAAAATACTCAAAATAGTTGTGCTATTTTTGAAGAAAGATATCTTTGGTACAAGCACGCAAAAGCCTCTTACGAAAAATGGGGGGCTCCTATACATCTTCAATTAGCTTTTGTTAAAAAAGAAAGTGATTTTAATTGGCTCGCAAAACCTCCAAGAACTAAACTATTTAAAGTAATACCGTTTAAGAGACCATCTTCTTCTTTTGGATACTCTCAAGCAGTAAAAGGAACTTGGGAACAATATAAAAGAGAAACAAATAGTCCTTTAGCAACGCGTGCTAGGTTTAAGGACTCAGTAGATTTTATAGGTTGGTATATTCATAAAACAAATAAAATTTTAAGAATTTCAAAAAAGGATGCGTATAGACAGTATCTTGCCTATTACAAAGGTTGGGGAGATTATAAAAATTTTTCAAAAGACAAAAAAGCAATTATTTATGCAAAGTCAGTTAAAGATATGGCTAACAAATATAGAAAACAATTAACTCTTTGTAAGAAAAATTTAGATAAAAATAAGTATATTATTTTTTAAGTTGCTTATTAAGATCAATCTCAACAGCATCAATTCTCTTAGTATTTTTTCCGACAATAGTATAAATAGTTGGGATTACATAAAGTGTAAAGAAAGTAGAAAAAAGCATTCCACCAAAAATAGTTATCCCTACCGTAAGTCTACTTGCTGCACCCGGGCCTGTTCCCAAGATTAAAGGCAAGACTCCTATGATTGTAGATAAACTTGTCATAAGTATAGGTCTTAATCTTATTGCTGCTGCCTCAAATACTGCTACTTCTAAATTTTTGCCTTCTTTTCTTAATTGATTTGCAAATTCAACAATTAGTATCCCATTTTTTGCGGATAATCCTATAAGTATTATAAGAGCTATTTGGCTATAAACATTTAAAGATGAACCGACTACGAGTAAACCAAGCAATCCTCCAAGTATAGCCATTGGCACAGTTAACATGATTGTAAATGGATGCTTCCAGCTTTCAAATTGTGCACTCATTGCAAGATAAGCAGTTATTAAAGCAAGAGCAAAAATTACATACAGTTCAGTATTAGTTTTTTTATATTCTTCACTTTCACCCTTGTAAGCTATTTTGGCTTGAGGAGTATTTTGTTCAACTACTCCAACCAAAAATTTAAGTGCTTCATCCAGGGAATAATCACCAACTAGTCTAGCTGAAATGGTTACTGCTTTTTGTCTATTATATCTTGCGAGGAAAGGGGACTGACCTTCCTCATCATACGCAACTAAGTTAGAGATCGATACAAGTTTATTATTGTTTTTTGATCTCACAAAAACTTTACTTATACTTTCAGGCTCCTGTCTATCTTTAATATCTCCTTGGAGAATAATAGAATATTCTTTACCGTCTCTAGTAAAATTTGTAACTCTTCTTGATCCGAAAATTGTTTCAATAGTTTTACCTATATCTTCAGTTGAAACTCCAAGATCAGCAGCTTTCTTTTGATCAATTTTTACATTTAATTGAGGTTTGTTAAGATCAAAATCATCCTCTATTGAGGTAAGTCCTGGATTTTTTCTTGCTTCTTTTTTAATGATTTCTTTCCATTTAATAAGTTGATCATAGGTGTTTCCTAAAATGACAAACTGAACTGGGCTCTCAATTCCTCCTGTCCTTATTCCTTGAGGCATAATTGGAAAAGCTAACACACCAGGTACTCTTGAAATTTTTCCAAAAGACTCTCTCATTATTTGAACTCCGTGACGATCTCTTTTTTTCCAAGGCTCAAGCAGCACAATAATAAAACCACTGTTTACTTGTTTTGCTGATTTACCAAACCCTGGAACTCTCATTATCAATTTCCTGTACTCACCTTTACCTACATTAGGTAATAAAAGATTTTCAATATCTTCAGCTCTATCTTTTGTAAAATTAAAGCCAGAACCTTGCGGTGCCTTTACGATTACAAAGAACGCTCCTCTATCCTCAGGAGCTATCAATTCTTTTTTTGTAAAATTGAAAAAAAATAAAGTTAAAGCTAATGTGGCTAATAAAAAAATTGTTATTGTTGTTCTTTTTTTAATCCAACCTAGTAAAGACACTTTATACAAATATGTTAAATTTTTTAAAAATTTCTCAAATTTTAAAACTATTTTTGACTTATTCATATTTTGTTTAAGAAATTTACTCGCCAACATTGGGCTCAAAGATAAAGCCACAAAACTCGATATAATGACAGCAGCTGCAAGTGTGATTGCTGTTTGTGTGAATAACACTCCTGTAATTCCTTTAATAAAAATTAAAGGGACAAAAACAGCAACCAAAACAACTGTTGTAGCGATAATTGCGAATGAAACTTGTTTTGCTCCTTTAAATGCTGCAACAAGAGGGGTATCACCTAACTCTATTCTTCTTACGATATTTTCTAGCATTACGATGGCATCGTCCACAACAATTCCAATTGCCAATACCAAAGCCATTAAAGTAAAGAGATTGATTGAAAAATCAAAAATATAAATAGCCAAAAAAGTTGAAATTAATGAGACAGGTAAAGCTACTAAAGGAACCACCAGGGCTCTTATATTTCCCAAAAAAAGGTAAATAATTATAGTTACTAAAATTAAAGCAATAAAAAGAGTTTTATAAACTTCTTTAATTGCAGCTTTAATATAATTACTTCTATCAAATGAAACTTCTAAGGTTGTATTCGGTGGCAAGCTAGGTTTGAGCTCTTTAATTTTCTTTTTAATTCCATCGGCAACAGCAATAGTATTAGCATCCGATTGCTGGTAAATTCCTATACCTACTACTTGCTTCCCATTACCTTTAAATAAAGTACGTGTTGATTCTGCACCAAGCTCCACCCTGGCTACATCGGAAAGAGTTATAATTGACCCATCAGCCGCTCTTTTAAGTGGTAAATTTTTATAGTTTTCTAAATTACTGTAAGCTTTATTAAGTTTAATTGTAAGATCAATATCTTTCGACTCTATTCTTCCAGCAGGAAACTCTACGTTTTCTTTTCTTAATACATTTTCTACTTCTTGTGTTGTTAAATCCCTTGCGGCGAGAGCAATCGGGTCCAGCCAAATTCTTAAAGATAATTCTCTTTGACCACCAAGTCTAACTCGACCTACTCCTTCAACTGTAGAAAAAGTATCTGTTAAATATCTATCGGCGTAGTCAGTTAGCTCCAAGTCAGACATAGTTTCAGAATTAAAAGATAACCACATTGTCGTACGCATACCTGCGCTTTGTTTAAATATTTCTGGTTGTTCAGCTCCTTCTGGTAAGTTATCTAAAACTCTAGACACAGAACTTCTGACATCGTTAGTTACATCATCTAAATCTAAATCAGTTTCAAAAGTTAGAGTAATTCTTGAACTTTCATCTTCACTGAAAGAGTCAATAGTTTCTAATCCTGGAGTTCCTCCAACAAAATCCTCGATTTTTTGTGTAATTTGTGTATCAACTATTTCAGCTGAAGCGCCTCTATATTCAGTTTGAATTGTAACAACTGGCGGCTGTACATCAGGCAATTCGTCTGTTGGTATCTCTTGAAAAGTAACTAAACCAAATATAACTAAAACCAAACTCATTACTGAGGCTACAACAGGTCTTTTGATTGAAAGGTCAGTTAAAAACATTTATTTGGCTGATGTAATAATCTTTATTTTACCTTTATCTCTTACTTTAGAAACACCTTCACTGATCACAAGATCACCTTCATTTAATCCAGATATAATTGAAACTTTACCAAAATTTCTTTTACCAATTTCAATATTCTTTTTTTCAGCGGTGTCTTCATTTACAGTATAAACGAAAGCTGTATTTCCTTGAATTGTTACAGCGCTTTCTGGTACACCAATTTGATTTTTTTCATCATAAATAATTTTTACTGTCATAAGTTGACCTGGAATAATTTCAAAATTTGAATTATCGACTATTATTCTTGAAAGAATTGATCTTGTGGAAGGGTCAATACGAGAGCTGATTGTTTCAATTTTACCCTTAAAAACTTTTTTATAAGCAGAACTAGTAACCTCAGCTTTTAGTCCTGTTTTAAGAACACCTACATAATTTTCAGGTACTTTAATATCTATTACAATTTTCTTAAGATCATCAAGTGTAATAATTAAACTTTCTGATCCTAAGACACCTTGAGCTATTTCCCTCTTCCCTACCTTGCCAGCAAAATCTGCTATTAAGCTTCCTCCATCTTTTAATGTAACTATTTTTTCTCCTTTTTTTACGAATCTATTTTCCAGATTTAGTTTTCCATTGATATTATTTGCTTGAACTCTATAGGCTTTCGAGTTCTGAGCAATCGCAGTACCAAAAGTTTCTATACTTTTATAAAAAAGTGATTTTTCAACTGCAGAAACGATTACACCTGGAGCTGGTCTCACACTAAATTTTTTTTTAAAATGAAGACCTATGAAGTGTCTGGCTGTTATAATTGCAAAAATAGCTATAAAAAAAATTATAAGAAAGATTTTAATTTTTGATGAAGTTTTCATATGTTTTAATCTAAACCGTATTCTGCCCATGAACCGTCGTAGATAACAGGTTTTTTACCACTTATAATAGAATTAGCTAGACCTAAAATGCATGCTGTAACTCCAGAACCGCATGTAAAAGCCATTTCTTTTTCAATTGATATTCTTTTTGATTTGAAAATCTCAATTAAGTCCCCCTTTTTTTTTAAGGTTCTATCTTCTCTTAATAGTTTTTGGAAAGGCAGGTTAATTGATCCTTTAATGTTTCCGCTTTTAAGTTCTTTTCGAGGCTCAGGCTGTAAGCCTAAAAATCTTTGTTCTCCTCTGGCGTCTAGTAATTGAAATTTATTATTAGTAATATTTTTATTTACTTCATCTTTATTTATTACAAGAGATGTATTTTCAACTGCAATATATTTTGATCTATCAGCGCTAACTATCTCTTGAGTAGTGGGACGTTTTTCATTTGTCCATTTTTTATAACCCCCATCTAATACTGAGATAAGTTTTGGGTCATGGCCAAAATACAAAAAAGTGTACCAAACTCTACAAGAACTGAAAACATCTGAGTTATCATAAACAATTACATGATCTGAATTAGATATTCCTAAACTAGATACAATAATTTCCCAATCTTCTTTAGACGGTAGCATGTGTGGAAGATTAGTTTTTTGATTTGAATTTTTATCTATATCAAAAAATATAGAATTAATAATATGTTCAGTTTTATATTCATTATAAGAATTTCTATTAGCATTAGGAAGATGCCAACTAGCATCTAAAATTTTTACTTTTTCTAAATTTTTACCTAACCATTCTGTTGAAACTAGTTGATTCATTATCTATTTTTTTCGATATATTTTTGGTGATACTCTTCAGCCTTACAATAGTTTTTAATTTTTGAAATATTGGTCTGAATTTTTCCCTCTAATTTTTTATTAAACACATCTAAAATTTCCGAGGCCTCCTGCTTTTGCTTTTCATTTTCATAAAAAATTTCACTTCTATATTGTGTACCAACATCAGGATATTGCATGTCTTTTTGCGTTGGATCATGCATCTTAAAAAATAAATCTAGTATTTTTTTAAAAGTTATTATATTTTCATCAAAGGTAAGCTTTACAACTTCAGCATGTCCAGTGTTTCCAGTGCAAACTTCTTCATAGGTTGTTTGGCTACTATTTCCTCCAGCATAACCAACCTCAGTGTGCAATATTCCAGGTTTATTTTTGAAGTTCTCCTCAGGTCCCCAAAAGCACCCCATCGCAAGTGTACATTTCTGCATAAGTTATTTAATATATTTTGAAGAACAAAGGATAGTAAATTGTTAACACAAAATCAAATAGGCGTATTGTACATGGTTGGAAGTGTAATTTGCTTCTCTATTATGGATATTTGCGTAAAATGGTTAGATTATTATCCTGTTGGACAAGTTCTTTTCTTAAGATTTTTTATAGGATTTATTCCAATATTTTTTATCATTCCAAAAGATAAAATATTTTCTTTTTATAAAACTTCACGACCAGGTTTGCACGCTTTTAGAGCTATAAGTGGAGCCTTAGCAATCATTGCTCTTTTTTTGGGATTGAGAGAATTACCTCTAGCTGATGTGGTTTCATTAACGTTTGGTGGTCCAATATTCGTTACAATTGCATCGATCTTTTTTTTATCTGAAAGAGTTGGAATAAAAAGATGGTCAGCTGTATTTCTAGGTTTTCTTGGAATGTTATTAATAGTTCAACCTGCATTTACAGACGTGAATTATTATTACATTACACCAATTGTATTTTGTATATTTTTTGCTTGTGTAGCTATAAGCGTAAGATCTTTATCTAAAACAGAAGCAAATTATACAATCGCATTTTATTTCACATTACTTTGCACTCTTTTGGGTTTAATAACAATTTTTTTTACTGATTGGATAATGCCGACATTTATAGATTTTGTTTTATTTTTTATTCTTGGTTTATGTGGAAGTATAGCTAATTTGTTATTAACTCAAAGTTATAGATTGGCAGAAGCATCACTAGTTACTCCAATTAAATATTTGAGTTTAGTTTTTGCAATTATATTCGGATACTTCATTTGGAGCGAAGTACCAAAAATTTTAACTTTACTTGGAGCGTCTTTAGTCATCGCAAGTTCTTTAATTATCTTTATGAGAGAAAATAAATTGAAGAAACAAATAATTCTACCTAGAACATGAGTAAGCCTCCTAAGTATTGGTCGAGAGCGAAGAGAATTTTATCAAAAAAAGATAAAGTGATGAAAAAACTCATTAACAATTATAAAGATGGAAGTCTTGTGACTCGTAATGATGTTTTTTTTTCATTATGTAAAAGTATTATTGGTCAACAAATTAGTGTTGCGGCTGCAAACTCAGTTTTTTCAAGATTTAAAAAAAAATGTAAAAATAAAATTAATGCTAGAACAGTTAATAAATTATCTTTTAATAGCTTAAAGAGCTGCGGCTTAAGCAAACAAAAAGTTAAAGGGATAAAAGATTTAGCTAAAAAAACTTTAGATAAAAGTTTTAAACCGAGTTTGATAAAGAATATGACAGACGAGGAAGCAATTGAATATCTCTCTAATTTGAGACAAATAGGTAGATGGTCTGCTGAAATGATACTTTTATTCACTTTAAACAGATCTAATATATGGCCTTTACAGGATATAGGTTTATTAAGAGCTGTATCAAATAATTATAAAAAGAAATATTTTCCACCTAAAAGCTTCTTAGATAAATTGTATAAAAAATTTACACCTTACTGCTCGGTGGCTACTTGGTATCTGTGGAGATCAATAGACAACGAGCCAATACAGTATTAAGCACCTTCTACAGTTTGGTGGTGTCTGACTGCATGTCCTTTTAAGATATCATGAGCTTCTTGATATTCTTTTGAGTTGTAGAATAGATTTGCTTCTTCATACGATGGAAATTCTATTACTACTGTTCTAGGAGACGCCTCTCCTTCATTGGTAGTTGTTTTTCCGCCTCTAATTAAAAATTTGCCTTTATATTTTTCAACTGCGGCCCTAGCTTTAACGGCGTATTCTTTAAGTTTATCCTCATTAGTTATACTTTTATAAACACAAACCACATAACCTTTCATTTACAACTCCTACAAAATAAACTAACTTTTTTCATGGCAGATAAACTTATCATTGATTGGAAAGAGTATAATCTAATCGTAGAAAAATTAGCAATACAAATTCATCAAAGCGGATTTAAACCTGACATACTTATAGGAATTATGAGAGGCGGAGCTCCTATTATAGATGTATTAAGCAGAGTGTTTAAACTTAAGTGTGCCTATCTGGCCGTAGAGTCTTATTCTGGTGAAGGCACAGAAGATCAGCAAGGTGAATTAGTTTTTTCTAGAGAAATGAGTTCAACCGTCCAAGAAATGAAGGGAAACATACTTCTTTGTGATGATTTATCAGATACGGGAGTTACACTAAATAAAAGCATTGATTGGTTAAAGAAATATCCAGCGCTAAAAGGAAATATAAAGGAAATTAAAACAGCTGTCCTTTGGAAGAAAAAAGACTCAACGTTCGAACCAGATTTTTGTGCTCAAAAATTAGATAGCAATCCATGGATAGTTCAGCCGTTTGAACATTACGAAGAAATTCGTGTAGAAGATTTAATAAAAAAACATCAAGGAAGTTAAAGGGCCAGCGTTAACCGGCCCTTAAATCATTAGCCTACGTAAAAGCTTAAAACACTAGCTGCTGCAATGACCCAAATTGCAGGAGAAGTTTTACCAAACTTACCAGTAAAAATTCTTATTAATGCATAAGCGATAAACGCTAGGGCAATACCGTTACTTATACTATAAGTTAAAGGCATCACTATCATAGCAAGTACAGCAGGACCTGACTCCGCTATATCATTCCACTCTATGTCAGTAATATTTCTAACGAATAATATCGCAACATAAAGCAAAGCTGCTCCATCTATCTCTTTTGGCAAACTAGTTGCTAATGGTGCAAAAAACAAACAAGCTAAGAATAAAACACCAATGACTAATGAAGTCATTCCTGTTCTTCCGCCTGCTTTTACCCCAGAGCCAGACTCAACATAACTTGTTACAGTTGTTGTTCCCATCATAGCACCTGCTACTGTTCCAACACTATCTGACAACATTGCTTTATCAATATCTTGCACTTTACCTTTTCTATCAACTTTGCCCGCAACGTTTGCAACAGAAGTTAGTGTTCCTGCTGTGTCGAAAAAGTCGATGAATAGTAAAGTAAAAATAATTGAAGCCATACCAGCTGAGAATGCAGCTTTAAGATCAAACTCAAACAAATAAGTCATTGGAGGAATTGATCCTACTACTCCATTAAATTTAGCTAAACCAGATACCCAAGCAATTATACTAAACAGTAAAATACCAATTATTATATTTCCTCTAACTTTCATTTTTTCTAAAACGATCATGAATACGAAAGTCGCACAAGCTAGAAGTACTAAAGGATTTTTAATATCACCTAGTGTTACTAAAGTTACAGGGTGATCACCTACTACTCCCATAATTTCTAAACCAATGATCGCTAAAAACAATCCGATACCTGCACCAATTCCAAGTTTTAAACTTTTTGGAATTGAATTAATAAGCCAAGCTCTAATTGGTGTTAGTGATATTGCCAAGAAGATTACACCAGCTACAAGTACAGCTCCTAAAGCTGCTTGAGGTGTATAACCTTGTCCAGCAACTACACCATACGCAACAAAGGCGTTGATACCCATTCCTGGCGCTAAACCAACTGGCCAAGTTTTTCCATGGAAAGCCATGATAAAACATGCCACGGCGGTTGCTAAAATTGTTGCAGTAAATACTGCTCCAAAATCAAAAAAACCTTTTTCTGTTCCAGCAAATTCACCAGAGAGAATAAAAGGATTTAAGAACATAATATATGCCATCGTAAGAAACGTCGTTACGCCAGCAATTACTTCGGTTCTAAAATTAGTTTTGTGTTTTCTATACTCAAAATATTTATTTAACATCGAAAGACCTCCCGTTGATGTTGAATACTCTATATCTATTTTAAAATCTTAATTAATTTGGAATTTTGAGGAATTTTACAACCTACACTCAATATTTCTGTTTATAAGTTTTAGGTATAAAATAACGACTCAAAATGAAATTAAAAAAATTATTTTTGTTTATTTTTTTCACACTTTTTCTCAGTGCTTGCCAAACCGTAACAACAAAAATAGACGAAACTACAGAGCAAGAAAAAAAAGAATTAAGCAAATGGTTAAACAAACCAGAGAGTGATCTTAAAAGTTTTTTTGGACAACCAGATAAAGTAGAGTTTTTAAAAACAAGAAACAGGAACTATGTCTATATAACCGAGAAATATCAGATTAAATGTGAGAGAAAATTTGAGATAAACCCTAAAAATATGGTAGTAGGCTTTAGCAGTAAGAACTGTTTTTAAAGCATGGACATAAAAAATAAATCTCAATTTATAGAGTATTTTTCTAAAGGAATTAAAAATCAAAATAATCTCAAGATAGGTGTTGAGCACGAAAGGTTTTTGTTTGAAGGAAAAAATAAGAAAAGAATTTCTTATGAGACTTTAAAAAAACTTTTTGAAAATTTAAAAGTTAATGGCTGGGAACCTCTTTATGAAAAAGAAAATATTATTGGAATGCAAAGAGACAATCAACAAATCACTACAGAGCCTGGATTACAATGTGAGTTGTCAGGTGCACCGCTAGAAAATATTCATCAAGTTTGTAGCGAGAGTTCAAAATTTTTAAAAGAAATAGAAGCTGCAAGCAAAGGATTAAATATTAATACTGTATCAATTGGTTTTGATCCTTTTAATAATTTGTCAGATATCCCACAGAGTCCAAAAAGCAGATATAAAATAATGACTAAAGAAATGCCAAAGGGAGGTAAGCAGAGTTTAGAAATGATGTATAGAACTTGCGGCATACAAATTAATTATGATTACACTTCAGAAGAAAACTTTGAAAAGATTTTTAGATTAGGAAACTATTTAACACCTTTAACGATAGCATTGTATTCAAATTCACCTTTTGAGTCAGGTAAACCAGTTAGTTATTTCTCATATAGAAATAAAGTTTGGCAAAATACTTCTCGAGGAGGAATAATGCCTATAGCTTTTGAAAAAGTAAACTTTGAAAAATATTTTGACCATGTGATTGAGTATCCAATTTTATTTGTAATAAGAGAAAAAAATTATATTGAACCTAACAGGCAACCTTTTAAAGATTTTATTTTAGGGAACTTTGCAAATCTTAAAGATGAAGCAAGCTTACAAGATTTTGAAACTCATCTTGCAACTATATTTACAGAAGTAAGATTAAAACAATTTATTGAAGTAAGATCTTTGGATGCTTGTGATTGGGAATGTCTCTGTGACGGTCCAGCTTTTTTTACCGGAATATTTTATAAAGGGCTTGATGAAGCTTTCGAGATCGCAATGAAATGGAAAAAAGAAAATGTAATGAATGCATATATAGAGTCTCCAAAAAAAGGTCTTGAAACAGAACTTGAAGGTAAAAAATTACATGAGTGGGGAAATATATTTTTCGATATTGCTAAAAGGGGTTTAGTAGAAAGAAAACAGGTAAACTCAAAAGGAAATGATGAAACGGTTTATTTAAAACATGTTGAAAATGTAATTAAGAATAAAAAGAATAGAGCACAGCTTTTATTAGATCAATATAATAAGACTAACAATTTAGATTTTTTTAAAAATGAAAAAGAAAATTTTAATTATTCAGGGTTCTAGTTTAAAAAAAATAAACATTAAAACCGATACCTCTTTTTTCTTAGGCTTAGAGGCACAAAGAAGAAGCTATCAAATTTATTATTATGAACCTAAAGATCTAAGTTTTATCAACGGTAAAGTTACAGCCTTGTGCTCAAAAGTAAAATTCGTAGATAATCCAAAGCAACCAATAAAAGTACTTAACAAAACAGTATTTAATCTTTTGCAAGCTAAACTGATATTAATACGTAGCGAACCTCCATTTAATCAACAATATATTAATACGACATTTATTTTGGAGCATATTTCAAAAAAAGTTAGAATTATCAATCACCCAAAAGCTTTAAGGGAAGTACCTGAAAAACTTTTTTCTCTAAGATTAACTAAGCACATGCCCCAGACTTTAATCAGTGAAAATTTGAATGAAATTAAAACTTTTTTTAAAAGTAATAAAAAAATAATTATGAAGCCTATCGAAAGTTACAGTGGTAATGATGTAAAACTCATAACTAAATTCAATAAATCATTTATAAATAAATTTATAAAAAAATATCACCATTTAATGTTTCAAAAGTTTATTCCTCAGATTTCAAAAGGAGATAAAAGAGTATTTATAATTAATGGAAAAATAAAAGGAGCTATCTCTAGGATTCCAAAAAAAGGCAGTATACTCTCTAATATGAGCAAAGGAGCATTCGCAAAAAAAATAGAGATTAGCCACCATGAAATGAAGACAAGCAAGATCGTAGCTACCGAATTAAAAAAACAAAACATTTATTTTGCAGGTATAGACTTTATCCGAGGTAAACTTATTGGAGATATAAATGTTACAAGCCCCACAGGTTTGAAAACTTATTACGATTTAACAGGTGTTAATTTAGCTAAGTATTTTTTTGATAATATCTAATACCTGCGGAGCATTTAGCTCCGCAAGTAAGGTAAACTTATTTAATTTCAATAAGTCTTTTTTTCTTCATTTCTGGTATGATTTTTTCACAAGAAATTGTAAGCAAACCATCTTTAAGCTCAGCACCATTTACTTTCACATCATCTGCAATTGTAAATGATCTAGCAAAAGATCTTTGCGAGATTCCTCGATGAATAACTTCATCACGATCTTTTTCTTCAGATCTTTTAATGTCTTTTGTCTTAACAGTTAAAAGATTATCTTCATATTCAACTTCAACATCGTTTTTGTTAAAGCCAGCAACCGCTACTTCAATAGCGTATTTATCATTGCCTACTTTTCGGATGTTGTATGGCGGATAATTGCTTTGCATAGCAAGACTGCCATTTCCCAACATAGACTCGAATTGATCAAACATGTCATCAAATCCAATGCTATAAGGTCTAAGTGAATTAAAGATCGATAGATCCTTACTTGTCATATATCCTCCTTTGTTAGCAAGGTTAATTGTCAGCCCCATTTGGCAACCGACAATATATATGTAGTAAGTGTTTTCAAATTTTCAAGATTGTTATTTTAAAATTTTTGCAGTTTTTAAAATAAAAGAATATTCTTCAGCTAATTCTTTTATTGCGTTGTCTCTTCCACTCATACCTCCGTGGCCTGCCGCTTCCATTTTACACTTTAGCAATTGAGTATTACTATCAGTCTTAGTTTCTCTCAGTTTTGCAATATACTTTACTGGCTCAGAATACAGTACTCTATTATCAAACAGTGAAGTTGTTATAAGCATTGCAGGGTAATCTTTTTTATCGATGTTATTATAAGGAGCGTAAGATAAAATATACTCAAAGTATTCTTTGCTCTTTATAGGATTGCCCCAAAGTTCCCATTCTGCAGGCGTTAAAGGCAATTTTTCATTTAACATTGTTGTCATTGTGTCTACAAAAGGAACTAATAGCAGCATCGAGAAAAATAAGTCTGGAGCCATATTTGCTACCGCGCCACCTGTCAGTCCTCCAGCACTTCCACCATAAAAACAAATTCCGCCTTTATGAGTATATTGTTGATCAATAAGATGATTTGCACACGCGATGTAATCTAAAAAAGTGTTTCTTTTTAATTTCTTTTTACCTTCTTCATGCCAAATATCTCCTAAATCACCACCACCTCTTATGTGTGCTATTGCAAAAATAATACCTCTATCTATTAAACAGAATCTTGAAGCACTAAAGCCAGGTGATACGCTGTGTTTATAAGCACCGTAAGCGTACAATAAAACTTTTGATTTACCATCTTGTCTTGCTTCTTTTAATCTTACAAGACTTATTGGTATTAACCTTCCATCATGAGATTTAGCTTTTATTCTCTCAACAATATATTTATTTGGATCATGCCCAGAAGGAATTTCAGTTGCTTTAACTAATTTTTTTTCTTTAGTGACTATATCGTACTCGTAAACTCTACCTGGTGTTGCCATACTCTCCCAACTAACTCTAATCTTCGTAGTATTTGTATCTCGCTGCATTAGTGAGGCGCCTGGAACACCTATTGCTTCATCGGAGATTTTAATCTCTTCTTCTTTATTCGTTTTTATGTTTCTTACAAAAAGTTTTGGAATAGCATCTGACTTTTCACCTCTTAAAATATATTCATCTAAAAAATCTAAACCACCTATTACGGTTTCTTTTTTTGCAGGTATATAAACTTCTAAATTTTGAATTTGATCAGTCTTACATCTTAGAACTTTATAATCTCTCGCATCTTCATTGGTATGAACATAAAAATAACCTTTCCAAGCATCTATCGAATATCGAACATCCTTTTTTCTAGTTTGAAATAATTTAGGTTTGATATCTTCAGCATCAGAAGGGAAGAAATATTCTTCAGTTGTAATATGGTCTGAAGTAGAAATTATGAAATATTTTTCATCTGATGAGAGACTAATTCCGCACGTGAATGTTTCATCTTTCTCTTCAAAAATTAATTTGTCTTCATTAATAGAAGTCCCTAAAACATGTTTGAAAATCTGACGAGGCCTGTGAAATTTATCTAATTTTGAATAGAAAAAACTTTTACTATCAAGTGACCAAGTTATTCCTCCACTTGTGTTTTCTATAGTATCATTCTCGTTTTTGCCTGTTCTTAAATCTCTTAAGTAAATTGTATAATATTCAGAACCCTTTAGGTCTAAAGAGTAAGCCATGTAATTATCGCAGTGAGATGTGCTTACAGACCCAACTCCAAAATATTCTGAGCCGTAATTTTTCTTTTCTAAATCTCCATCAAAATAAACTTCCTCAGTTTTTGAACCATCGATTAATTGTCTTATTCTTTTCCCGTAATTTCCTTTTGCCTCAGTTTTAGTCCAGTAATAATATTTTCTATCTTTGTATTTAAGTGATGTGTCGTCTAATTTGATTTTTGATTTTATCTCAGTAAATAAATTTTTTTGAAGATCTTTAGTATCTTCGAAGTATTTTTCAGTTATTTTGTTATTTGCATTAATGAAGTCCTTTACTGCAGGATCAAGCTTATTGGCGTCTTTTAATACTTCAAGAATATTTGGCTGATCAACCCATGCGTATTCATCCTCTAAAAGGATATCGTGGTATTTTTTCTCACTCTTAATCTTTTTGAGTTTTGGTATAATCATATTAGGAAATTATATGAATACTTTACTAATAGGAATTATCATCTTTGTCATTGTTTATCTTTTTTTAAACTGGTTTGCGCGAACTAGTTCAAAGAAAATTGCAACAACTATTAAAAAAATTGCAGTATATTTTTCACTTATTTTAGCTGCGCTATTAACTTTTGCAGGTAAATATATTTTTTCACTTCCTTTTTTATTAGTGATTTTAAGCGGCTTAAAAATCAAGGGCTTAACGGTTTTACAAATGATGCAGCTTTGGAGATTAATTCAGTTTTTGAAAAATTCTGGAAGATTTTCACAAGGTCAATTTAGTCAGACACAAGGTTCCTCAAGTGTTACCAATGATGAAGCTTATAAACTATTAGGTCTTAAAAGAGGCTGTACTAAAGAAGATGTTTTAAAGGCTGCAAACCAATTACAAAAAAAAATTCATCCTGACATGAACCGTGAAGTTAAAACAGAAAGACTGAGCCAGTTGGTTAATGAAGCTAAAGAAAAGATTATTAAGACTGATTTTTCTTAAGTAATTCTATTGAAGAATTTAAAACTTTTTCAAAAGATATTTTTTCTGATCCCAATGTATCGTGAGTAGTGGTCTCCTCCGTTTCACCTTCAGGCACAACCACATTAATAAAGTTTGAATATTTACCGTAAGCTTGAACAGGGCTATCCATAAATAACGCCAAACATTTTATTTTCAGGGCAGCAGCTATATGCAGCCATCCTGTATCATTTCCTAAATAAAGATCACAGTTTTTTATGATAGGTAAAGTTTCACTAATTTTTAAATTTTCAAATGAAGTGCAGCTTTTTCCAATTGAGGAATTTAAAATTTCATTAACAAGGTCTTTGTCATTAATTCCAGCTGCAATATAAAATTTTGAGGGGATTTGTTCATTTATCCTCTCACAAACTTTAATGTAATTTTTAATATTCCAACGTTTTGTAGGACCACTTGCAGATATACCAAGACAAATATGTTTGAAATCTTTTGAAAAACTTAATTTAGCTTTTTTTACTTTTTCTTCATCTATATTCAAATAAGGTTGTGTAGATACGACCGTATCAATTTCATATTCAGTAAAAATTTTTGCAGATGCAATTATATTATCTTTTTTTCTAAAAAGAGGGTATTGAGAAATAATTTTAATACCTGCAATCTTTGAAATCAAAAAGTATCTAAGTGAACTATTAAAAATAAAAACTTTATCAAAATTTTTAGATTTGAGTTTATTACTTAGTTTAAAAAAACCTGACATACCATCGTGAGAACCAGTATTATTATTTGACCGATCTAAAGTAATAATCTCATCAATGTGCTTATCTTCAGTTAACAGTTCATGGGCGCGTGAATTTTGTTTGACTAATATAGATACTGGAGTTTGATATTTTTTTGAAATGGCATGGATATAAGGTAAATAAATTACCATATCTCCCATACCAATTTTTGGTTGAATTACTAAAACTTTCATTTTTAATTTTATTAATATAACTTAGATAAAAAAAATTAGGTAAGATTATGATCAAAAAAGGAATATATGCTGCAAGCTTAAGTGTTCTAAATGAAAATGGTATACTAAATATTAATGAAACTATCTTACATGCTGAAAGCGCAATACGTAGTGGTCTTCATGGAATTTTCTTTTTTGGTTCAACAGGTCAAAGTCAATTAATTTCAATTAATGAAAAAAAAGAATTTATTACGAAAATAGCTAACCATAAATTGAGAAAACAGTTCTTTTTAGGAACAGGGTGCAATTCTCTAAACGACAATATTGATTTAATAAAGTATGCTATGGAGTATGATTTTAGAGATTTTTTAATCATGCCTCCAGCATATTACAAAGGTAATACCGATGAAGGAGTTTTCGAATTTTATAAGAAAATAATAGTAGCAACTCCTAAAGCAAAAATTATTTTATATAATTTTGAAAAATTAAGTGGCTATAGGTTTTCAACCGAAGCAGTCACTAAGCTTGCTAGAGTATTCCCAGAAAACATTATTGGATGCAAAGACTCGAGTTATAATTTGTTCGAAACTTTAAAACTGCCAAACTTCTTAATGTTTCCTGGTTCAGAAGCTAAGTTGCTTAAAGGATTAGAGCATGGTTGTTCTGGATGTATATCAGCAGTAACGAATGTAACCCATTCTTTGGCAAGAAAAGTATTTGACGATTTTGAAAATAAAAAAAATCAATCCAAAAATGAACAATTGATAAAAGTAAGAGAAACTTTTGACCAATATAATCTAATCTCTGCCTTACATAGTTTTTTATCTGATAGAAATAAAAAATTTAGTAATATTTTACCACCATTAGTTTTGCTTTCTGATGAAAAAAAAAAGGAGTTAAACGCAAAACTAAATGAGTTAAAATTTAATTTAGAGGACAATCTGGCTGCTTAAATGATATTAGCAAGAATATTTTCAAAAATATTTAAAGAAGGCGGAATAATTCTGGTTGACTCAAAAGGACAAAAGTATATCTGCGGAAATCCAAAAAAAGAAAATCCCATTACCTTAAAATTGTTAAAAGAAAATCTTAATTGGAAACTTTTATTAGATCCTGAACTAGAGTTTCCAGAAGCTTACATGAGAAATGAAATTATAATTGAAAATGCTACAATGAAAGAATTTTTAATGGATTTAGTAAGAAATCTAGGACGGAATGAAATAACTACAGCAGGTGCAATTATAAAAAGATTTTATCAAACATATAGAACTTTTACAAATTTTAACTTAGTTGGAAAATCAAAAAAAAATGTTGAACACCATTATGATATTGGAGGGTCTCGGGGTGAAAAATTATATGACATGTTTCTTGATAAAAAACATCGTTTATACTCATGTGCTTATTGGAAAGAAGGAACAAAGACGCTTGAAGAAGCTCAACAAAATAAAATCGATCATATAATAAAAAAACTAGACATTAAAGAAGGAGAAAAAGTTTTAGAGGTTGGATGCGGATGGGGTGGCATGGCTTTTGAAATTGCTAGACAAAAAGGTTGTGAGATAACAGGAATATCTTTGAGTAAAAATCAAATAGAATATTGTAAAAAAAAAGCAAAGGAGCTTGGTTTAGATAATCAAGTCAAGTTTGAACTCATAGATTATAGAGAGATAGATGGAAAATATGATAAAATTTATTCAGTAGGAATGTTCGAACATGTAGGAAGAAAATTTTATAATACTTTTTTTAAATCCATGAACAAACTACTTAAAGAAAATGGTATATTTATACTTCATACAATAGGAGTTGTAGATAAACCTACACCTGCAAATAGATTTATTAATAAATATATTTTTCCAGGTGGCATTTGCCCTTCACTAAGCCAAATTATAAATCCTATTGAAAAAACAGGCTTAATAGTCTCAGATATTGAAACACTAATTAGACATTATGACAAAACCTTAGAAAGTTGGTTAGAAAGATTTGTAGATAAGAAAAAAGAAATAAAAGATTTGTTTGATGAAAAATTTATCAAAATGTGGGAATTTTATATGGCTAGTTGTGCTGCTGCTTTTAGATATAGAGATTTAGTAGTCTTTCAGTTACAAATTGTTAAGAACTTTCATTCATCGCAACCTACAAGAGACTATATATATTCATGAAAACTGTTATTTAATAAACAGTGTTTATGAAAAAGAAAAAAAAACCATCAAAAATAAAAAAAAATAATAAAAAGAAAAAAACAAGAAATAAATTTAATAAAAAAGTAAGAGAAAAAACAAAAAACAATAAAAGAAGAATTAAGGCAAATTTAAAATATAAAAAGAAGAAATTAAGCACAAAATTAAAATCCTTTTTCTCTAAATTTAATCTTAAATCTCAAATATCAAAAACCGTAAATAATTTTTCTAATAAATTCTCTAAATTTAAAAAAGATATTAAAGAGAGGAGTGAAAGACAAAAACAGCTCAAACTTAAGGCAATGGAGCGAGAAAAAGCTGAAGCTCAAAAAAAATTAGTTCAGGCTGAAGAACAAGCATTAAGAGCTAAGGAACTTGAATTAAAACAGGAAAAGCAGTTAGAAAGAGAGAGGAAAAAAGATCTTCAAAGATTCATTAAACTTGAACAAGCAGAGTTAAATCGTGAACAGGTAGAGAAGCAGAAAAAAATTCAAGAACAATTAAGAATAGAGAAAAAAATTGAGCAATTCAGAAAACGTGAAGAATTGGAAATTAAAAATCTTGAAAAATACGTTTTAAAACAACAACGTGAGTCATATTCAGATGTTCAAGAGCGAATACAAAAAATTAAAGAAAAATATAAAGCCCTAAGAGAACAAAAGGTTTTAGATGAATTAAAAGAGAGATTAAACAAGCT
Source organism: uncultured Pelagibacteraceae bacterium (assembly GCA_902613915.1). Taxonomy (GTDB): domain Bacteria; phylum Pseudomonadota; class Alphaproteobacteria; order Pelagibacterales; family Pelagibacteraceae; genus Pelagilacustribacter. The sequence continues at coordinate 163,277 of CACMJB010000001.1, forward strand.
TGGAATTAAAATAGAAGATCAAGAGAGCAAGGAGTCTTTACTTGAGAAAGAGCGAATTCATAATGAAGAAAGACAAAAAGTCGAGCTAGCGTTAGAAAGTTTCTATAGATCAGCACATAGTTTGTGTTTTCAAATTAATAAACGTTATATCCCAAGATACTTAAGTATTTTGAGAGTAACAGATAGACGTTTTGAAACCGGCGAAATTTTTATTAAGTGGGATGAAGCTTCAGACGAAGATTGGCTGTTATTAATTTATATTAAAAAAAATACCGAGAATAATGATGTAGTTGTAATAGAAGACAAATCAAATCCAGAGCAAAGTATGATACATGAATTTCAGCCTAATGAAATTTTTAAAGCTTCAGACGTCATGGTTGATGCTTTAACAAAGTTACTAGACAGTGAGAGAAATAAAAGAAAAGCTAGTTAATTATCTGGTTTAATTTTTTAACTTCCCCAATTTTAAAAATAATAGCATCATCTTTGCTGAAACCATACTTTTCTGCACCGGCTTTAAATCTTTTTGGCGGTTCCATTATTGGCTCTAAAGATAACACTACTGTTCCCCAGTGCATTCCTATTACTTTTTTACTTTTTAAGTCTTTAGATATTTGCAAAGCTTCTTCTGGATTGGTGTGATAAACTGATTTATCTTTAACTGGCATCATAGGATAAAAATTATACGCACCAATATTTATAAATGTTAAATCTATAGGCCCAAATTTGTTTCCTAGTTCCTTATAGATGTTTCCATACCCAGTATCACACGCAAACAGAATTTTCTTACCGTTATACTCAATAAGAAAATTACCCCATAATGTTTTATTAATATCAAATAAACCTCTTCGAGACCAATGAACAGCTGGTAATAAAGTTACTTTGATGTCTTTATTAACCTGAATTTCTTGATACCAATCAAGCTCATTTACATCTTTATAATTTCTAAAATATTTCCCAAGTTTTAATGGAAGAATAACTTTTGATTTTTTATAAGGAAAATTTCTTATTGTAGACATATCTTGATGATCGTAATGGTTATGAGTTAGAAGAAATAAATCAACAGGAGGAATTTCATCAAGATTTATAGCTGGGGGAACGTACCTTTTAGGTCCAAAAATTAATGGCCCAGTGTTTTTTGAAAAAACTGGGTCAGTTATAATTGTGGTATTACCTAATTTGATAAGAAAAGTTGCATGACCTATCCAAGCAATATAATCATTATCTTTATTTTCTTTAAGTTCTTCTAAAACTTTCACCCTTGGAACGACATGGTCTTTAGGAATTTCGATTTTAACTTTTTTTCGTTCTTCATTGAAAATCTTATACGACCACTTTGCGTTTGGATCTCTTTCAGGGGACCCTTCAGGATTTCTAAAAGTTCCATCAGGTAAATGGTGATAAGGTTGCTTATCCATTGCAATTAATTCAGTATTAAAAAAAAGAACGGTTAATAGAAAAATTAGTGATTTTTTCATCTTTTCTATTAATATTTTTCTCTAGTCTTATTGTTAATTTTATTCCCATATTCTTTGATTTTATCCCATTCATTTTTATTAATTCTCTCTTTCTTTTCTGCTTTGTAAGAAACAATTAGCGGAAGAACAATTAGAGCTAAAACGATTACGACACAAGCAATAATAAGGGATAAATTCATATCCCTTATTATCATAATTTATTTTAATTTAAACAGCTATTTAGCTATCCAGACAATTTGACTTATTAATTCTCTTGTCAAAATCTTTCTGGGCCTCTTTGCTTACAACCCAAACATAAGAGGACTCTTGTAACTGACTAGCATCAGCAACTGTACAACGTTTGCCAATTTTTACTTTCGCCATGTTTCCACTGGCACAATTGGTTAACAAAAGTAATAACGATAAAATAGTTAATGTTTTCATAATTATTGAAATAATTTAAAAGTCTGAGTTTTACTTGGCATAAATTAGTCAAAAAAAAGAAAAATTTATCTTAGTTGAAATGAAACTCTTTAATGATTATTGTTTATTATATGGCAGATCATATTTATAAAACAAAAGTTTACTATGAGGATACTGATGCTGGAGGTATCGTTTATTATGCCAGGTACTTACATTTCATTGAACGAGCACGTACAGAGATGATTTATGATCATTTTAAACTCAACCATAAACAATTGAGAGACCAATTTAATGCAATCTTTGTGGTAAGAGAATGCAATGTTAAATACCTTAAATCTGCAAATTTTGAGGACCATCTTCAGGTTAAAACGAAGGTCATAAAAAAATCTCCTGTAAGACTCAACTTATTGCAAGAAGTGTCCAGAGATAATGAAACACTGGTTACAGCACAGGTTGAATTAGCTGTTATAGACAGCAATGGGTCTGTTAGTAAACTTCCGAAAGATTTATTAGAAAAAATATAAATTTGACCAATAGCAGACAAATCTTTGCCTAAATCTATAGCTAAATTCAAATCAAGTTTGCAATTTTAGCATTACTTAAACCTTTAAAAATAAACTAAAAAGGAAATATGAAATTAAAAGTACTCAAAAAAAGTAAAAACAAATCAACTACTAGAAAATTAAAAAGAGTTTCTTTATTCGAGCTTCAAAACTCGCCAAAAGCTTTACTTTTTAGAGCGAGAGCTTAACATCTTTCCCCAATAACTATTTAGTGGCCTAATGAACATTAGGCCATTGTTTTTAGGGCCATAATTGTTAAATTAATCTGTGAGAACTAAGAAACAAAATAACAAAGTAGCCATCATTATGGGCTCACAAAGTGATTATTCCGTAATGAAAGACTGTGAAAAAATCCTCAAATTACTAAAAGTAAAATACCAAACTTTAATAGTCAGCGCCCACCGGACACCAAAGCGAATGTTTCAATTTGCTGAAACAGCAGAAAAAAATGGTTTTGGTGTGATCATAGCTGGAGCAGGGGGAGCTGCACATTTAGCAGGCATGGTTGCTTCTCTAACCACTTTACCGGTTCTGGGAGTACCTATGGAGACTAAAAAAATAAAAGGTCTTGATAGTTTGCTATCCATGGCGCAAATGCCGAAAGGTGTTCCCGTGGGATGCCTTGCAATTGATGGTGCATTTAATGCAGGTATTCTTGCCGCCTCAATAATTGGTAATTTTGATACAAAAGTAAAATCAAATTTAGAAAGATGGAGAAGACTCCAAACTCAATCTATTAAAAAAAAACCCAAATAATAAATGTCTGACATCACTTTAGGGATTATAGGCTCAGGACAATTAGGTTCACTACTTTGCCAGGCAGCTAAAAAACTAAATGTGAAAACAGTTGTTATATCTGATGACGAACAAGGTCCTGCACAAAATTATTCTAATGAATTTATTTATTCCAAATATGATGAAAGCAAAATAAAAGAATTTATTGATAAAGTTAATATTGTAACCTTTGAATTCGAAAACATCCCGGTAGATATTTTAAAAAAAATAGAATTAAAGAAAAAAGTCTTACCTAAACCAGAAATAAATAAAATTATTCAAAATAGAAAGTTAGAAAAAACTTTCGTAAATGATTTAGGTATTAAAACTACAGACTGGGCTTTTATTAAAGAAGCTAAAGATGTCGAAAAGAATAAAAACTTATTACCTGGAATTTTAAAATCAAATACACTTGGTTATGATGGACACGGGCAATTTGTCTTAAACTCACTTGATGATTTAAAAAAAGATTGGTGCTTTACTGCTGATTACATTTTAGAAAAGAGAGTAAACTTAAAGAAAGAAATATCAGTTGTAATTACAAGATACTTAAATGGTGAAACTTATATTTATGAACCAATAGAGAATATTCATAAGGATCAAATCTTAAATCATTCAAAAATCCCTGCGGATATAAATAAAGAAATTTTTACTGAAGCGCAGAATAATGCAAAACTTATTGCAGAAAAATTAGATTATGTTGGTACGATGTGTGTTGAATATTTCATCGACCAAGATAATAATTTATTAGTTAATGAAATTGCACCAAGAGTTCATAATTCAGGTCACTTAACAATTAATGCTTTTAACATTAGCCAATTTGAAAATCATGTACGAGCAGTATGTGATTTAGGTCTAGAAAAAGTAGAAAAAATTTCTAATGCTGAAATGTTCAATGTCTTAGGAAAAGATATCGAAACTTATAGATCAAAAACATTTAATAAAGATGAATTCTTTTATGACTATGGAAAAAAATCTATTAAAGATAAAAGAAAAATGGGTCACCTTACGGTTTTAAAAAAATAATTATTTAATCGTTATTCTATGCATAACTCTTCTGCAGTTTTTTATTTCACTAGCCATATGCAGAATGCTTAAATTATCCCAAAGACAGATATCACCTTTAGTCCACTCATATGAAAATATGAACTCTTTTTTGTTTACGTGATCTACTAAATAATTTTTTAAATATTCAGCATCATCTTCTTTTACGTTTTTAATTTTCATTAAATGTCCTGGAGAAACATATAAGGTTTTTTTACCATCAACTTTAATAACTATTGGATGTTCAGCTTCCATACTCTCTGATGATTTGATGCCCATTTCTTTTTCTCGTTCAAGTCTTGTTATTGCTATTGGACCTGCTGATGAAAAAACTCCAGTAGCATCCTTAATTTTTTCTTTAATTTCATCTGGTAATTTGTCGTAAGCATTAAAACCAGATGAGAATATTGTATTACCTTGTCCAACTGGTATCTCCTTACCCATCAACATTGTGTATCTTGGTCTATCATCAGATAAATAACTTGTGTCTTGGTGAAGCCAACTAGAACCAAAGCTTAAATTTTTATCATCAGGTTTTCTTTCAATTACGTTTATAAATGGGAATTTTTTATCTAGACCTTTAAGTCTTGGATATACAACAGGTTGACCTATAGTCTTTGCAAAATTTTGATAAGTTTCAGGATCAAGATTTTGTTCTTTAATAAATATCACTCCGAATTGGTTTAAAATCTTTTTAATTTTTATTGCTTGATCTTGATCCAGGGATTTTAAATTAATGTCGTTGATATAAGCTCCAACATTATTTTTTCCTGGTGAGATAGATAAATTCATTTAGTTCAAAGGTTTAATTAAAGCAGGGTCGTTATTTACTGGGTTATTAATATCTTTTGATATCTCATGAAATTTTAGTTCCGGTGGCTTAATCGAGTTTAAAATTTCCATGGCATCTTTTTTAACATTTAAATAGTTGTTTATTTGACTTTGATTAATAATTAAAGGCTCTCTATGATGAATAGCGCTTATTTTTTCAGTTGCTTCTCTAGTAATTAAGCAAAATTGGTTGTTTTGGTAAATAGCTGCAAAAAACATTAGCTCATCATTTTCCTTAGTAAAATAATAAGGAGTTTTAGTTTTATCTTCTCTTTTCCATTCGTAATAACCATCTGCAGGCACTATACATCTTGAGGTTTGAATAAGGTTTTTAAATGTAACTTTTTCCATCAATGTTTCTTTTCTAGCATTGATTAGAGGAGAAAATTTATCAAGCTTCTTTGACCAAGCAGGAACTAATCCCCATTCACATAATTCAAGTGCTTTTCCATTTGTATAAGACTTTATGATTGGAAGTTGTTGGGTAGGATGTGCATTATAATTGTCATTATCCTCAACTTTAATATTTGTTTTAACGATATCGACTGTTTTAGTAACAGGCTTTCTTATAGTAAATCTTCCGCACATTATTTCTTCTTCTTCTCTCTTTTTAATTTTCTTTTCTCTTTCAAAGTTAATTTAGCCTTTTTCATTACACTTGAATCTTTAAAACTTTTTCCACTATATCTTTTAGACATTAGGCCTCTACGATCTCATATTTCTGTTCTCCAAGATGGTCAACTTTAAGATGGAGTTTATCACCTATTTGAAGAAACTTTTGTGGTTTTTGTTCCATTCCAGTTCCAGCAGGGGTACCCGTCGATATAACAGTGCCGGGCTTTAAATTTAAAAATTTACTAATATGTGAGATTAGAAATTTTACTTTAAAAATCATATTTTTAGTATTTCCGTTTTGTCTTTCTTCACCATTTACACTTAAAGATAAATTAATATCGTTTACATCTTTAATGTGTTCTTTAGTTACTAAAATTCCACCAGCAGGAGCACACCAAGATTTTCCTAGTGTCCAATGCCCATTACCAATTACTTTCTGAACATGACGATCAGAAATGTCATTTAGAATAAAATAACCAAAAACATAATCTAGCGCTTTATTTTCTGAAACATTTGAAGCTTCTTTCCCTATAACAACAGCAAGTTCCACTTCGTAGTCTAGTTTTTCTTGTGTTTTATTTTTTTTAATTTGATCAAAGGGCCCTTGAAGACAATCGGGACTTTTATTGAATACTATCGGATAGTCTGGAAGTTTAGATCCAGTTTGTTCAGCATGAAGTGAATAATTTAGACCGATACAAAGAATATTACTTGGTCTATTAATACATGAACCTATTCTGATATTTTTTTTAACCTCAGGTAATTTTTCTAAGTTAATTTGCTTTAATTTTTTTAAATTATCAAAGTTTATCGTTTCAGGATTTAAATCTTCAATATGAGAAGAGAGATCACGCATAATATTATTAGCATCTAAGGCAGCAACTTTTTCATGCCCTAGGTCTCCTACTCTTAATAATTTCATGTAATAATCTTAGATAAGAATTATCTATTTTACAAATTTTTTAATTCTCTCTTCTGTGGTTGTATCCGGACCAGAATAAGGAGTTTCGTAAGAATTTGTACGAGTTAAAACGTCAATTCCTTTTGTAAAAATAAAGATAAAGAAAATTATAAAAAATACTGCAAAGATTTTTGCTGGATTATAGTTTCCAGACTGAAAAACACTAATAGGTTGTTCTTGTTTTTTGTGAAAAAATTTAAACGTTAAATAAACAGCAATGATCAAACCGATGTGTCCCATAACTACACCAGCCCAACCAAAGATGAATGAAGTCATAGAAAAAACATATAAGCTGAAAACAGTCGACCAAACAAAAGATAATACGATTAATATTTGTAATCTAACTGCTTTAGGTAAACTTCTAAGGTCGTTTTTAGAGTCGTCGAACATAATATTCGCGCTCTCAATCATAAAAGCTTTTAATTTATCAATCATATTTGATTTATATCTTTTATGATAAAAAAGTAAATTACTACAATTGTTGTGCAGTTTTTCTTACTTTTTCCATATGTTTTTCAAAAATTTCTTTAGGCATATCAGGTAAGACTTCATAGAAACGAAGATATTTTACCTTCATTCCACATAAGCCGCTAAAGACCATCTTTTTAATTCTTCTTGGAATTTGTTGAATAATTGCTGAGACAAAAAAACTAGGGCCACCATAGGTCATACTTATGATAGCAGTTTTGCCCTTCAGCATGTTTGGCACTGGAAAACCGTAGTTTCGAAAAACTTTCTTATATTTAAATGCCCATGGTGGAGTAAAAACATTTGCAATAAAATTTTCTGTAGCAGAATTCATTATGTAGTTATGGCAAGGACTCATTACCATCATAGTATCAGCTTGCTCTAATCTTTTTCGATAATCTAAAATTTGTTCATCAGGCCCGCCACCGTCCCAGAATTTAATTTGTTTTTCGTCATAGACATTTACTAAATCAATTTCATGTCCCTTTTTTTTAGCCTCTTCTATGAAGGTATCTCTTATTGCTGCATTAAAACTTGAACCAGATTTATATCTATTATGACCAAAAATAATGAATATTTTTTTTGACATTAGTCACTGTCTATATCTTTTTCCTTTTCTTTCCAGAAAAAAATACCACTACCAATACCAATTGCTATCGCTGAAACTATCCAGGCATATTCCTGTTCGCTGTAAAGCACCAAACCACCAAATACAATAAGGATTATTCCAAGCGTTTTATTATTCATTGACATTTAATACGCTTATATTAAAGTTTGAATGTCCATAAGTCATGGAAAAAAAGACTCGGCATTCGCATGCCGGACTCCATAGGGGAGTTGCAAAGCGGTTGAAGAAAGGAGATGTGATGGATAGATTTTCACGTTTGCTTGGTAAGTTCAGCCGAGAAAAGTCAGAGGCTAAACTAGCAAGCACACTTAATAAAAAAGCTGAAGCTCCAGAAGCAAATGCTAATGGGACCTCAGGTTATTTGATTAAGGAAGGTCCAAATGCAGGGAAAATTCTCAAGCATTTAAAAACTGACCGATCAAAACTTTAACTAATCTTATGGAGTGGGGTTTCATTACCCCACTCAAGTCTTTAATATCTCACAAATGGATAAACAAAATTTCTACGATCTTAATTTTGATCAATTAAAAAATTTCCTAATTGAAAAAGCAGAAGTAGATGAGAAAAAAGCTAAGATGCGTGCACAGCAAATGTTCAATGCTGTTTATAAAAAAAATATTAAAAACTTTGATGAACTTACAACTTTTGGTCTTGAGCTTAGAGATAAGATTAAAAATTTAATATCTTTAGAAAAACCTAAAATTATTGATGTTCAAAAATCAAAAGATGGAACAATTAAATTTCTTTTAGAACTTAAAGATAAAAGAAATGTAGAGACAGTTCTTATTCCAGATAAAACTCTAACTCGCTATACAATATGTCTATCCGTTTCTGTTGGCTGTTATTTATCATGCGAATTTTGTGCAACAGCACAAATTTCAAAAAGCCTAGTAAGAAATTTAAGTCCAGGTGAAATTATCTCTCAAATTATTTTATGCAAGGATTACATAGATGACTGGTCCACTCAAAAGAAAATAACTAACCAAGTATTAATGGGAGAAGGAAGTCCATTTTTAAATTTAGACAACGTAAAAGTTGCAATTGACAACTCAAAAAATAAAGACGGTTTAGAATATGGAAGAACAAGAATTACAGTTAGCACAGTTGGAGTTGGAATTAAAAAAGATGAAATGGATGCTATTGAATGGGCTGCTAAAGAATTAGATGTATACTTAGCTTGGAGCCTTCATAGCTCAATACCAAAACACAGATCAGAGATCATGCCTATCAATGAGAAGTATTCAATCGACTCTCTTATTCCACAATTAAAAAAATATTATGATCAAACTAAACTTCCAATTTTTATTGAGTGGATTTGCTTAGAAGAAAACATGACCGATGAGCATGCAAAAGAATTGATTAAGATTATGAAAAAAGTTCCCTCAAAACTAAATTTAATTGAATTTAATCCTTTATCTAACAAAGATTTTAAACCTGCCTCTCAAGAAAATATAGATAAGTTTTCTAAAACTATTCAGGATAACGGTTTCTTATCTTTGTTTAGGAGAAGCAGAGGAAGGGACATTAATGCATCTTGCGGTTCTCTAGCAAATAAGAAAGCTGCAGCAAATGGATAAAGCTTTTATTTTTCTTGGTGCAACGGTAGCAGATGCAGCAGCAAGACCTTTACATTGGATATATGATCCTAAGAAATTAAAAAATTATATAAAAAACAAAAAAGAAATCACTTTTTTAAAACAAAATAAAAGTCCTTTTTATTCAGTCAAAACAGGAAACGTTTCTGGTTACAATGATGTAGGCCAGGTTATGTTTAAGACTTTAGCAACAACTAAAAAGAAATCTGAAATTTTAAAAAACTTTAAAACAAATATTATCAAAAATTTTGGTCCGGGCTCTGCTTATTGGAGGAACCTTAAACTTAGAAAAAAATATAAAAAGATTAAGTGGAAAAAACCTATGAATGGTCCTTGGATCCATCAAAACATATTGGAAACAATAAAAAATATTAAAGCAAAGAAAAGCATCACTGGTGGGACAAAAGTCAACGAGTCTGATGGTTACTGCGCTGCACTTCCTTATTATCTTTATAATAACAATGAAAAAGATTTAAAAAAAGTAATTAAAAGCGTAGCTAACTCTAAAATTAATGAAACGTACGCTATGGCTAAATTAAAGATTATAGATTTAGCTGCCAATGGTGAGAAAAACCCCATTCGAACATTTGTTAAGAAATATAAAAAAAATAAATATTTCAAGGATGTAATTACTAATATTAAAAAAGTATTAAGACATAAAAGACAAAATCACATTAGTGTTGTTAAAAAATTTGGAAAAGCCTGCAGTTATCCTGGAACCTTTATTGGTTCTGTTCATGCAATTATTACTTCTAAAAAATATAAAGACGCAGTGCATAAAACTATTAAAGCAGGTGGTTGCAACTGTTCCAGAGCTAATTTTGTTGGGGCTTATTTCGCGGCATTAAAAGGTTATGAAAACATTCCGACGGCATGGATAACAAAAACTCTTCCAGCTAAAAATATTTTAAAATATATTTAACTATGTAGTATATTAAAGAATGGATTCGATACTCACATTATTAATTATTGGCTTATTAATTGGTAATTTTATAGCAGTAATATCATTGCTTAAAAGAAAACAACCCGATCAAGTTGACAATAGCCAGATTTTAAAAGACGAGGTAAGTTCTTTAAAAAATTCATTCAGTCAGTCTTTTGGTTCAATGAGCAAAGAAATTGCAAAAGATATGACAGGCGCTTTAACGAAAGTAGATGAAAAAGTTAGTGTGTTTAATCGTCAAGTAAGTGAACTTAATAAAAGTCAGGATAATTTTAGTAAGATTCTAAGCGGTGTAAAAACTTATGGAACATTAGCAGAATTTGGTTTGGGCGCTCTTTTAAAAGATTTGTTGCCTGCATCACAATATATAGCCAATGTTAAAATGAAAGAAGATACCTCTGAAACAGTTGAATTTGCAATTAAGCTTCATGATGTACTGCTTCCTATTGATAGCCATTGGCCTGTAGAAAAGTATAAATCTATTGATGATGCTTACAATGCAAATGATAAAGAAGCTCAAGCAGAGGCTAGAAAAGATTTAGCAGCAGCGTTTAGATTAAAAGCAAAGGCGGTAAACACAAAATATATAGCTCCGCCAAAAAGTACAGATTTTGCTATAGTATATGTTCCTACAGAAGGATTGTTTGCTGAATTATCAAGTTATAGAGATCCAAAAACAAAAGAATTACTTCTTCAAGAATTAAGAACCAAATACAAGGTAACAATTTCAGGGCCAAACACACTTTCAGCTTTGTTGCAATCTTATCATTTAGGTTTTCAAACTTTGAAAGTACAACAACATGCTACACAAATTTATAGTGATTTAAGAAATATTAGCTCTAGATTTGATAAACATTTTGATGGAATAAAGGACTTAAGAAAAAAACTTGAACAAGCAATGACGGCGACTGATAGTTTTGGTAGAGACGCGAGATCAATAATGAATACACTTTCTAATATTAAAGACCCCCAACAGGTAAAAGAAACATTAGAGGAAAATTCACAAAAGATAAAAGTTCTTAAATAGATTTAATATGTCTAATTTTGTCTTTTATGATTTTGAGACTAGTTCATCTAATAAATATTGGGGACAAATAATTCAAATTGGAGCTGTTCTAACTAATGATAACCTTGATGAATTAGATAGGTTTGATGCAAGATGCAGACTAAGTCCAGGGGTTATTCCTGAAGCAATGGCTCTTATTGTAAATAAGTCTACACCCAAAATGTTAAAAAACTCTAACTTATCTCATTATGAAATGATTAGACAATTTGTTGAAACATTAAAAAGATGGGGTAAAGCAACTTACATAGGATTCAATAGCATTGAATTTGACGAAGAATTTTTAAGATGTACTTTGTTTCAAACTTTGGAATACCCCTACATAACAAGCACTAACGGTAATACTAGAGGAGATGTTTTAGGTTTAGCTAGAGCAGCAAATTTATATTATCCAAACACTTTAAAAAATTCTGTAAATGAAAAAGGTAACGACGTTTACAAGTTAGATCAAATGGCACCTCTTAATGGCATTGAGCATGGCGATGCTCACAGCGCAATAGGAGATGTAATGGCAACCGTTGGTATTGCTAAAATAATTTCTAAAAAGGCTCCTAATGTTTGGAAAGCTAGTATGTTAACTATGGATAAAACACAATCACTAGAAATAATAAAAAAAGAACTTTTCTTTTGTACTAATGAATACTTCTACGGAAGAAGTAGGCCTTATGTGCAAACTTTTGTTTGCCAACATCCACAATATCAGTGGCCTTTATGTTTTGATTTAAGACATGACCCTACGCCTTATTTAATTATGCCTTTAAAAGAATTAGAGGCTGCTTTGAAAAAACAACCAAAATTTATAAGAACCGTAAGACATAATAAACACCCAGTAATAATGAATCCTTCTTATTGTGACAAATTTGATGAATATAAAATCATTGGATTAACTAAGCTTAAAGAAAGAGCTGAAATGGTGAGAAACAAAAAAGATTTTGCCGAAAAAATACAGTCCATAAAACGCTCAGAGGTAGAAGAAAAAGAACAAAGCAAGTCTCAAGAAGATCTTTACAATGAAGAAAGCATTTATGCCAAATTTACTTCTACTGAAGATAATAAAATAATGCCCGAATTTCATTCAGCTGAATGGGGTAAAAAACTGAGTGTTATTTCTAAATTTAAAGATGAGCGTCTCCAGTATTTTGGTAAAAAACTCTTGTATATGGAAAAACCAGAAGTACTCAGTAAAAATGATTACAATTTAATTCATAAAGACATTGCCAAAAAATTGTTAAGCACAAACAACGAAAAATGGAACACTATCCCTAGAACTTATTCAGAAATAGATACATTAAGAGCAAAATTTGACAAGCAAGAGGATAAAGAAAAATTAAACATACTTGACGAAATTAACGCATACGTTGAAGAACTAGAAAAACATTATTCATCAGCGTAGTTGACAATAAACTAAAAATACTTATTTAGAGTGTATGGCATTCAAAGATTCTACAGACGAAAAATTTCAAGAACAAATAAACGGAAGTAAATTAAATCTTGTTCAGTTCAGCGCATCTTGGTGCGGACCATGCCAGCAACTAAAACCCATCATAGAAAAGATATCTAATGAAATGTCAGATAGGATTGACTGTTATTATCATGATATTGAAAGCCAGCCTAATGAACCCACGAAGTATTCAGTTAGAGGTGTACCTACAGTGCTTTTATTTAAAGGAGGAAAACTTGTGGGAACTAAAGTTGGAGCGACTAGCGAAAAAGATATGCTAGAGTTTATTCAGCCTCATATCTAATTTTTATTTAAAATATTTCCAACATTATAAAGAGAACCTAAACAGATAATTAGCTTTTTATCTCGAGAGGATATTTTTTTGACAGCATCATCTAAGTTTTTCGCTGCTTCTACATCAAAAAAATTTTTTTGAGCTATAGATTTTAAATCCTTAGCAGACACACAGTTTTTTTCATTTTCAATAGGTGTTGTTATTATTTTTTTAAAAATTCCTTTAAATTGTTTGATGAATAAGTCAGGTTCTTTATTTTTCATCATTGTCCAAATGGCATATTTAGGCTTTTTAATATCTTTTAAATAAGAGGCTAAGTTTTTGGCATCAGCTTCGGCATGCGCTCCATCAATCATAATTTGTTCATTTTTATAAAGCTTATTTTTTATTTTTCCTTCTTTTAAATATTGAAACCTTCCCTCGAATGAGATTTTTGGAATAGTTTTTTCAATAACTTTTTTATCAATTTTAAGATCTAAAGCTATTTTTACAGCATGACAAAGATTTTCTAATAAACCTTTTGAGTGTACGTTTTGATTTTTAAGCCTAATGATATTTTTTTCATCTTGGTAAAAATTTTTATTAATATTGTTTATTAATTTCCAAGTGTTTGGGTAATGTATCTTACTTTTATTCTTTTTAAGATTTTTTTTAATTTTACCTAAAACGTAAGGTGTTTGTTTACCCACATAAATATTAGCAAAATTACTTAGAAATCCAACTTTTTGATATATTACTTCATCAAGTGTTTTTTTATTTTTATCTAAAAAATTTAAATGTTGCTTATTAATATTCACTACTACTTGAGCTATTGGAAAGTCAAAAACATTAGTCGAGTCTTTTGCGAATAAAGCTCCAGCTTCAATTAAATGATAGTCAGTATTTTGTTTTGAAGCATTTAATATATAAATAACTGTAAGAACCTCAAAGATAGTTAAAGGAACTTTTAGTTTTTCAATTAATCCTATTGACTGTCTAATTTCTTTATGAGTTAAATATCTATTACCCATCCAAAATCTTTCTTTAATATCTTTAAGAGATGGCGAGATATAAGCTGTACTACTCTGGTTATTTGCTTCGATAAAACATTTTAGAGAATAAAGAGTAGTAAATTTTCCACTAGATCCTAAAAAATTTATAACATTTTTTAGTTTTCTCTCTGGGTGATTTAATTTTTTGAGAACTAATTTAATTCTCTTAAGATCAAAATTTATAGTTTTATTAAAGAGCTTATGATTAGCTAGCAGCTTGTAGAGACTTATCGACTGTGACATTAGAGTCTTGTTTAGCTTGAGCCTCTTGTTTTTTCAATAGAACATTTAACAATGTTCCTATCGTTGTATTTAAATATTTTCTCTCTACCACTAAATCAATACCGCCGTGATCTTTCACATATTCTGCAGTTTGGAATTCATCTGGCAGCGTTTCCCTAACAGTATCTTGAATTACTCGTCTACCAGCAAAACCAATTGTAGCTTTTGGTTCTGCAATTAAGATATCACCTAACATTGCCCAAGAAGCGGTTACACCTCCTGTTGTTGGGTCAGTTAAAATTACCATGAAAGGAATATTTTTTTTCTTCAACTCATTTACAGCAAGAGCGGTTCTAGACATTTGCATTAGCGCAATAGATGACTCCATCATTCTTTGTCCCCCAGAACAACTGAAGAAGATATAAGGTACTTTATTTTCAATTGCATGTTGTGCACCAGCAATAAATGCTTCGCCTGATGCCGCTCCAAAAGATCCACCAATAAATCTGAAGTCTTGAGAGCCAACCACAACATCAATATTTTGTACTTTTCCTTTTGCAATTAAAACAGCATCATCTTGTCCAGTAAGTTTTCTGGCAGATTTTAAACGATCTGTATATTTTTTTTTATCTTCAAAGTTTAAAGGATCTTCTTTTGGGAGAGGTGTCTCAATTAGTTCAAATTCTTTATTATCAAAAAAGGTTTCAAATCTTTCTTTACATGTAAGTTTATGGTGAGCTCCGCACTTAGGACAAACCTTTTGATTAGACTCTAAATCTTCTTTATAGATTAAGTTTTTACATCCACATGTAGTCCAGAGATTTTCTTCAATCTTTGACGATTTCTTCTCAAAAAGAGATTTTATTTTGGGCTTAATAAACTTTGTTATCCAGTTCATATTATTTTTCTTTTAAGATTGTACACAACTTTATCTAACTTTGTGACAGGATTTTGTCTCATTTTGAGTGAATTACTAATAGTTTTACACAATAAAGACCCAACTACCAAACCATTAGCAGATTTTAGAGAAGATATAGTTTTATCTGTGATTCCAAAGCCGATTACCAAGTTTTTTTTAGGATTGATTCTTTTTATCTTATTGTAATTCTCTAATATCTTTTTTGGAGACACTTTTAGCTTGCCCCCGGTCGTGCTAAGCATTGAAATATAGTAACAAAAATCATGTGAGTCTTTTATGATTTTTTTCATTCTCTCCTTTGAAGTGGTAGGTGATAAAAGCTGAACAAAATTAATACTTTTTTTTTTGCATTTATAAGCAAAATTTTTATTCTCTGGATAAGGAAGATCAACAATTATCAGACCATCAACACCTGAATTTTTACAATTTTTTAGGAAATTGTTCTCTCCACTTTGATAAATTAGATTGTAATAACCCATTAGAATTAATGGCTTTAAGGGGTTCGTTTTTTTAAATTTTTTTACAATTTGAAAAACATCTCTAAGTTTTATCCCATTTTTTAAAGCACGATATGAGCTGCCTTGTATTTGTCCACCATCTGCAATCGGAGTATTATGGGGAAAACCAAGCTCAAGTATATCAGCGTGCTTTGAAATTTTGTTTAGAATTTTAAGAGAATTATTTTTTGTATTATCACCTGCCACAGTATAAGTAATGAGAGCAGCTCTTTTTTCTTTCTTGCAATTTTCAAAAGCTAAAGCGATTTTAGATTTCATCTAATATAAGAACCTAGTTTTTGTTTTATTATATCTTTATCTTTAAGACTATCTCCGCATGAATTTACAATTATAACTTCTGAACTTTTTAATTTTGGAGCAATTTTAATAGCTTCTGCAAAAGCATGAGAAGGTTCTAAGGATGGTGAAATATTTTCAAGTTTAGAAACTAATTGATAAGCCTTAAGTGCATCTTCATCACTTGCAGAAGTGTATCTTGCTCTTTTTGTATCTTTTAGAAAACAATGAAGGGGCGAAATACCAGGGTAATCTAAACCTGCCGAAATAGACTCGGTTGAACCTATTTGTCCCTCTTTATCTTGAATAACATATTGTGCAGCTCCATGAAGAATTCCTATTTTTGAACCATTGGTTAATGGTGCAGCATGCAGCTTACTATTTTTTGGCCCACCTGCTTCGACACCTATAAATTCTGCATGGGTATTCATAAATTCATTCCAAAAACCAGCTGCTGAACTTCCTCCTCCAACACAATTAATTAGTTTTAATTTATTTGGTATTTTTCCAAATTCGTCTTTAACCTGTTGCATTAATTCTCTTGAAATTTGTGCAGTAGACCAAGCACAAATCTTTATAAAAATATTAGGCCCCACTGTAGATCCTACACACATGTGTGTAGTATCACAATTTGATACCCAATATCTCATACATTCACTCACAGCATCAACTAATGTTTGACTTCCTGTTATTACAGGAACAATATCCGCC
>CACMJB010000002.1:0-5000 GCA_902613915.1 uncultured Pelagibacteraceae bacterium
TTCAGAAGAAGATTTATCTTCGCTCAATTTTTTTGGGCGCAGGCCTGGAGATAAAATTTTATTTTTTCTAGACAAGCTAAAAAGTTTTTTATCATCTGTTGAAAGTACAATATTTTTTAAAAATTTTAATTTTTTTGCGAATTTTATAGTTATTTCACAGAGGGATCTTCCATTAATTTTCTTTAAATTTTTATTTTTAAGCCTTTTAGATCCTTTCCTTGCTAAAATTATTCCAATTATATGTTCTTTATTCATTGAGTGATTTTTGTGAATTTGTTCTCCAAAAAGATTTTTTGTTTAAAATTTTAAGAAATGATTTATAGCTGTCTCCCTTGCCGAAAACATTATTAACTAATGGTTTGTAATTTTTAATGAAATTATTGATTTTTCTTTCATTTAATTCTTTTATTGATAAGTTTAATATTGCTCTTGATAAAAACCTTTTTTTTTGTCTTGACCCAATGTTAATACTAGGAACTTTAAAATATGGCGCCTCATAGATGGCGCAACTCGAATTTCCAATTATGTAATTTGCATTTTTAAGCAATGAGATAAAATAACTAAACCTTAAACTCGGAAATATTTTAAAATTATTGCTTTTCATTTTTTCATAAATTTTCAAAATCTCTTTTGAACCTGGATCATTATTTGGATAAATCACTATATATTTATCATTTTTTTTCTTTAAAAAATTAATTAGTTTTTGAGTATCATTTGCTAAATTTTTCACTTCCGATGTGACAGGGTGCCAGATCAAAACACTATATTCCTCAAAGTTAATATCATATCTTTTTTTAACTGCATCTAGTGATGGCAAATTTTTTTCTTTAACACTATCTAAATCGGACGAACCGATGTTATAAACATTTTTAGGTATCTCTCCTAAGTTTATAACTCTCCTTTTTGCTTTATTACTAGACACAAAATGGATGTGGCTCAGCTTAGTTACTGAGTGTCTTATGGTATCATCTATGGTCCCACTAAGCTCTCCTCCTTCAATATGTCCAACTAAATAATGATTTAAAGAACCAGTAATTGCTGTAGCTAAGGTTTCAACTCTATCTCCATGAGTTATGACAAGATCTGGATTAATTTTTTTAAATATCTTTGAAAGTTTAGAAATAGTATTAACCAAAATTATTTCTAAAGGGTCACCAAATTTTTGATTTTTAAACATTATTAGTCCAGTTCTAAAGTGCTTTAAAATTTCTTTGTAAGTATTTCCAAATTTTGAGAGCATATGCATACCAGTAATTAAAATAGTTACGTCATATCTTTTTTTATTTTTCCTTAGCGAGTGAATTAGTGATTTCATCTTACCAAAATCTGCTCTGGTTGATGTTAAAACTATTATTTTTTTCATATAGATACATCCTTCAATTTTATTTGAGTATTTTTTTTAATATCTCGTTTAACTTTTTTATTTAATAATTTTTTGTAGTTTTTAATATTAAAATCTCCATTTCCTGGTCTCTTTAGATAAAAATTTTTCAGGCTTAATCTTTGTCCTTTTTTCAAATTTTTAGTGGTCGCTGCGGACGCAAATGCAAATTTAATTGTTTGTTTTTCCTCTTTTAATGGTTTTTTGCCATTAGATGATCTAGCTAAAAAAACTTGCTTTGATGCTTTAATTAGTTCCTGTAACTCTTGTTTATCCATCGAAGATGATATATCTGGACCTTTAAAATTTTTTTTATCTACATAATGTTTTTCAACGATGCATGCACCTAAAGCTATCGCACCCAGAGAATTATAAATGTTAGTAGAGTGATCTGAGAGGCCAATTATAGATTTGGGAAAACTTTTTTTCAGAATATTTAGATCATTTAATCTTATAAGTTTAGCTGGTGTTGGGTATAAGTTAGTACATTGCAATAGAGCATATGGAATTCTTCGTTTTTCAATAATTTTAACACTCGGTTTAATTGATTTTATTGAGTTCATCCCGGTGCTTAAAATAATTGGTTTTTTTTGCTTTGCTATATAGTCAACTAAAAGATAATTATTACATTCTCCTGAGCCGATTTTAAATGCTGGAACTTTAAATTTAACTAACCTATCCACCGCCTTTCTTGAAAAAGGTGTGCTTATAAATATTCTTTTTTTTCTTTGTACATACTTCATTAATTTATACTCATTTTCCTCTGATAATGAGCATTTGCTAATAAGGTCATAAATATTCTTATTAGAATTTCTTGGTGTAATTTTTTTTGCCTCTAACGACATTTCATCTTCAGCAATATGAGTTTGATGTTTAATTATTCTAGCTCCACTTTTGATAGCCGAGTCTGCAATTTTTATGGCTTTTTCAATAGAGCCGTTATGATTTATACCAATTTCAGCGATAATTACAGGTTGATGGTTTGGTCCTATTTTAATATTACCAATTTTCATAAAATTTCTCATGAATAAATCATATTTGTTAAACTCATTGTCTTGTGTGAATCTTTAATTGTGCAAAGATAATTTTTTTTTCCATCAATAAATTTTAAAAATTCATTTATTTGATTATATAAACCAAACTTAATTTGATGTCTGTCTTCTACATTTTTTTGTTTAATTTGATTATATTTTCTAGAATTTGCTCCTTTGATACTTAATTTTTCTAAAGGCTCAAGTCTATAAGACTTAAATTGATTTGAAATTGTTACACTCCATGGTCCTGGCATATTCCACAAAGCAGTATAAAAAAGTATATCACCAGAACTATACTTTGCGTAAAAAATTATTGTTTTATTTTTATTTAAATTAAACATCTTTTTTTTCATCATAATTATTTTGCCTCTACAAAAAACATTTGCATAGTCAATTAAATGCGTTGAATTTGCATACATCCAATTTTGTTTTATTTTGTTTTGAAATTTTTTTACTTTCCTATCAAACAGGTTTTGTTGATCAATAATTTGAACTAATCTTTTTTGTTTATTATTTTTTATATTAGATAATATGTATTTTGTTGTGCTATAGTTCCTTCGATTAAAACCGACAACAATGTCTTTATTTCTTTTCAATTTTTTTGATTTTTTAAGAATGTAACTGCTCTCATTAAAGTTTAATCCTAGAGGTTTTTCTGATAAAATTTTCCAAGAGTATCGAAGAGAATTGATAATTATTTTTTTAGTTTCTGTTACCGGAACAGCTACAATTAAGGCTTTTGAGGAAGTTTTATCATGCAATTCTTTGATCGTTTTACAAACATTCTTAATATTATATTTTTTTGCTAATTTTCTTGAATTAATATGATTTTTACACATTATTCCAGTTATTCTAAGTCTTTTAAATTTTTTGATAGCTTTAATATGTTCTTCGGCCATATTGCCTGCTCCAATTAAACTTATATTAATTTGATTTCTTTTACTCATTAAGCCCATTTGAAATTTTGATTTGATTTAAGGTTTTTAAGATTAATTTCCATACCATTAGAGTCGTTGGACTTATAAATTCCAATAAGTGCCTTAACCGCTGCTATAGCATTTTGTAAGTTGGTATAATCTTTTGTGTTATTTAAAAAATTTGTTAGATTTATTTTCGTTGAAGTCTCAATGTCAGATAATTTTATTTTTTTTGTAAAATTTATAGAGGGTAAACCATAATATCCAGATTGGAATTTTTCGTATTTTCTTTTTCTGAAATTTCCATATAGGTGTCCATTTAATAAATTTAAAAAAATATAACCTGAAGTAAAATTAAATATCATAGAGTATCCGTGTTTTTGGTTACTTGAAGTTGTAATGCTAAGTGTTTGATTAGATTTATTTCTACAAAGAACATTTCCGGAAACATCTACAAATTTTTTTCCTCTAGGATTAAAAATTTTTTTATTTTCTAAAATAGCATTAATTTTAATAATATTGTTATCTGCAAGGTGATTAAATATTTCAATGGCGTGAACGCCGTTCATTGCTATTCCAATATTGCCAGCATTAACATTAATTCCAATTAATTTTTGGTTTTTGATTTTTTTAACTATATTTTTAATAATAGAAATTTGCTTTGTGTGTCTTAATTGATGATTAACAGCTATTCTTATTTTATATTTTTTTGAAATAGCCTCTATTTTTTTACACTCATTCAATGATTTAACTAAAGGTTTTTCGAAGAAGATTTGATTTACTTTATTTGATGCAATCTGATTGAAAAAGTAAAATTTTTTATCCGTAGTGGTTGAAATAATAACTAAATCATATTTTAAAGATAAATGTCTTTTATTAATTTTTTTAAATATTATATTTTTTTTAATTTTAAATTTTTTAATAGCTTTTAATATTTTGTCCTCATTGTTTTCGATAATACTGATAATATTGAAATTTAATTTTCTGAGAATGGAGTAATATCTTTGCCCCATTTTTCCAAAACCAATTATCATCACATTATTATTTTTCATATTTTTCAATTAGTTTTTTAGCGATATACTCATTGCCATCATCAGTTAGGTGACAAAGGTCTAAGAAAAAATTTTTATCTTCAGGAAATTCATTCAGAATTTCATTGCTATCTAAAAAATCAATTTCATTTTTTTTACACTCTAAATGGACAAACTTTTTGAAATTTTGATAAATTTCTTTATTCATAAAACTATCATAAAATTTTTTACCCACTGAAATTCTTTGATTGTTAGATAAAAATTTTTCATGGTTATTTAGTTTTTTATTACTCCATCTTATAGCTGGTTGAAGAACGTAGATTATTTTAAAGTCAAATTCTTTCGACAAGGCATTCCAACATCGAAGGTCATTACTCAAACTTTTCTTCAAATGTAAAAACTTTTCATTAAAAGTAGCTTCGGGTTTAGATAAATTATCTTTTTGGTGTTTGTTGCTTGGTAAAAAAAAGTTCATTAAAGAAAAGAACTTTCTAACCAAAAAAAATTTTCTACAGAGATAATCGATTATTATAAAGAATTTGTTCTTTCCTACTTGCCATTTTATTTTTGAAGTAGCTGAATATTGAGACCAAAAATTATGAAACTGCATTTCCTCAGAAAACACACATCCAAATTC
>CACMJB010000002.1:10000-141606 GCA_902613915.1 uncultured Pelagibacteraceae bacterium
TACGGCATGGACTACGAGGGTATCTAATCCTCTTCGCTACCCATGCTTTCGCTCCTCAGTGTCAGTAGTGACCCAGTAAGTTGCCTTCGCATTTGGTGTTCTTTCTAATATCTACGAATTTCACCTCTACACTAGAAATTCCACTTACCTCTGTCACACTCTAGCTAAAAAGTTTTGATGGCAGTTCCAAGGTTGAGCCTTGGGATTTCACCATCAACTTTTTTAACCACCTACGAGCTCTTTAAGCCCAGTAATTCCGAACTACGCTAGGTCCCTTCGTATTACCGCGGCTGCTGGCACGAAGTTAGCCGGACCTTCTTATTCGGGTACAGTCATTTTCTTCCCCGACGAAAGAGTTTTACAACCCAAGGGCCTTCTTCACTCACGCGGCATCGCTGCATCAGGGTTTCCCCCATTGTGCAAGATTCCCCACTGCTGCCTCCCGTAGGAGTCTGGGCCGTGTCTCAGTCCCAATGTGGCTGGTCTTCCTCTAAGAACAGCTATTGATCGTTGCCTTGGTAAGCTTTTACCTTACCAACTAGCTAATCAAGTGCGGGCTCATCTTTCGGCGTTAAAACTTTCCCCGTGAGGGCTTATTCGGTATTAGCACAAGTTTCCCCGTGTTATTCCAAACCAAAAGGCAGATTCCCACATTATACTCACCCGTTTGCCACTCAGTATTGCTACTGCGTTCGACTTGCATGTGTTAGGCGTGCCGCCAGCGTACGTTCTGAGCCATGATCAAACTCTCAAGTTTAATAACGGCGCACACTAGCTTTAATAACTTTAAGGTAAATTAAAGTTATTTTTCGTTAAAGCGTGTACGACAATTTCTTTATTAACCTAGCCGTCCACACTTCTCTTCTTAAAATTTACAATTTAAAAAAGCTAAGATTTTACAGCGTAAAATCTACACACCTCTAGCCATGTTTAATTATTAATTTCGTAGAGGTGAGCGCTGGTTTTATTACAAATTTACTATAAGTCAAGACGTATATTGACTTAAAAAGCAAGTAAATTCAGGCTTTTTAAGACGTCTGGCATTGCAAATAGGGTTATATTTTTATAAAAAACAACTATGACGCTAATTCAAAAATTTAGTAATTTATTAAAGAAAAAATACAATTTAATTTCTCTAACTAGTCCAAAATCTCTTCAAGTAAAAAATTTTAATCCTGTTTTTTTAATTACAATAATGGTTATTTTTTCAGGAGTTTTTTTTATTTCATCTAATTTCATTGATAAAAAAAATAAAGAGAACATAAGTAATTTTAAAGAAATTTCTGAAAACAATGAATTTTCAAATTTAGCAAATTTTTTTATCTCTAAGATAAATAGCCCGTACGAGGAGATAGAATATATAATTAAAAATAACGATACTGTAGAGAAAATATTAAAAAAATACAAAATAAGAGATGAAGATATAAAAAAAATTTCACTAAAGTTAAAGGAAAAGAAATTAGCGAATATTTACTCGGGAAGAAAACTATCAATAATTATAAAAAAACTAGAGGATGGATCTATTACAATCGTAAATTTTTTATATCCAATAAATAATACAACTAGTGTAGAAGTAAGAAAGGTTCAAAATAACTTCACAGTTAAAGAAAATATTTTACAATTATATAAAAAAGAAGTTGTTGTTAAAAAAGTTATAACAAATAATTTATACAGTTCAGCAGTTTCCTCGGGCATAGAGCCGAATATAATTGTAGAATTTGCTAGAGTCTTTGGATTCGAAGTGGACTTTCAGAGAGATATTAGAAAAGGAGACTGGTTTGAAATTCTTTATGAAAAATTTGAAGATGATAACAATAAAGTTAGAGATACTGGAAAAATAATTTATGCATCAATGTATGTAAATGGGGAAGAGATAAACTTATATAATTTTAAATACAAAAATGAAGAAGATTATTATGATATAAAAGGAAAAAGTATTACAAAGTCTTTAATGAAAACTCCCATCAATGGAGCTCGCTTATCTTCTTCTTTTGGTATGAGAAAACATCCAATTTTAGGTTATAATAAAATGCATAGAGGAACAGACTTTGCTGCACCTAGTGGAACTCCGATTATGGCCTCGGGTTCAGGAACAGTAACTAGAGCTAGATGGTGTGGTGGAGGTGGCAATTGTGTGAAAATTAAACACAATTCAACCTATGAAACTATTTATGCTCACATGAAGGCATTTGCTAAAGGCATTAAAGAAGGAAGAAAAGTGAAGCAAGGTCAAATAATTGGTTACGTTGGTTCAACAGGTCTATCGACTGGACCACATTTACATTATGAAGTTGTAGTTAACGGAAAAAAAGTAAATTCACAAAAATTGAAATTGCCATCTGGTAAAACTCTTAAAGGCGATGAGAGAAAACAATTTGAGTTAGATAGAATTAAGATAGATTTAAAACTGGCAGAACTTAGATAAATTAAGTTTAGTTAGTAGTTTGTTGAATTTCTAATTTTTGATTTTCTTCTTTTGACAAAGTTTTTTCTTCTGGGGTAGATTTTTCAATTGAATTTTCTCTTCTCTCATTGAGTTCATGATATCTTCTCAGGTAGTGGTCAGCATGTTGTAAATAGTTTTGCATTAAAACTGGATCACCATTGCTTTGTGCATCTTTTGCTAGTTGTTGATATTTCTGCATTGTCTTTTCTACATTATGGATGTTATTCATAGATCCATTTCTATTAAAATTCATATTGCCGTTATTATTTAAACTGTTTGAATTACTTGGGTTAACTGAACCACTTCTTCTTCTGAAGTTATTCTTCATAACTCTGGGTCTGAAATTTCTTCTTCTATTGTTATTCATCTATTTGTACTCTGCAATTACGCACCTTACATTGTTTTTATAATCTTTAATAATATAATTAATTCTAAATTTGTTATCTATTAATATTCTAGAAACTTTTTTTATTTGCTCATTACCAATTTCTAGAGCGAGCGTTCCATTAATCTTTAAGATTTTTTTTGATTTGTAAATAATTTTTTTAATAAGGTCAAGTCCATCATTTCCACCGTCTAAGGCCATTTTAGGCTCGAACTTTTTTATATCATCGCTTAAATTTTTAATATCCTTTCTCTTTATATAAGGTGGATTAGAGACAATTAAGTCAAATTTTTTTCCGTAGAGATTTTCAAAGGGTTTATGTAAAAACTTAATTCTATCGGAAAGCTCAAATTTATTAGCATTTTTCTCTGCAACAAGAATTGCCTTTCTAGAAATATCAACTGCCATGCCATTAGAATTTTTTAGCTCACTTAGTAGACTTATAATTATACATCCTGAGCCGGTCCCTATATCTAAAATAGTTATTTTTTTTTTTTTAAAAATAGTTACTAATTTGTTGACTAATAGTTCTGTTTCGGGTCTTGGTATTAAAGTATCTTTATTTACAAAAAAATTTTTACTCCAAAACTCTTTTTCCCCGAGTAAATAAGCTATAGGTTCTTTTTTCGATCTTCTGAGCAGATATTTGTTAAAATCTTCTAGAACTTTTTTATTTATATTCAAATCTAAATTTATCAAAATTTCCTCTCTTGGTTTATTTAAGCTTTTTGAAATAAGTAACTCTGAGTCAAGAATATATGTAGAAATATTTTTTTCTTTCAGTAATTTTGATCCTGCTTTAATTGCTTCTAAAACTTTCATGAATTTAGATTTTCAAGTTTTAAATTTTGTTCTTGCAGTCGAAGTTCTTGGTTCATTTCCTCGTGAATGTCACCACTTAAAAATTCGTCTAGTTTATGTAAAGTTAAATTAATTCTATGATCTGTAACTCGTCCCTGCGGAAAATTGTAAGTTCTTATTCTCTCTGATCTATCTCCTGATCCAATTTGACTTCTTCTATTGCTTGATCTTTCTTGATCTTTTTTTCTTTTCTCTGCCTCGTAAACTCTTGATCTTAAAATCTTTAAAGCTTTAGCTTTATTTTTATGTTGAGATTTTTCATCTTGTTGGCTCACGACTACACCACTCGGAATGTGCGTTATTCTTACAGCGCTATCAGTTGTATTAACTGATTGCCCTCCCGGTCCGCCAGCTCTAAAAACATCAATTCTTAAATCTGAGTCCTTAATTTCTATGTCGACCTCTTCAGCTTCTGGTAGTACTGCAACAGTTGCTGCTGACGTGTGCACTCTTCCCTGAGTTTCCGTTTCAGGTATTCTTTGAACTCTATGAACACCAGACTCATATTTAAGGTATGAATAAATATCATTTCCATTAACTGAAAAAATAACTTCTTTAAAACCGCCTGCTTCACTTTTAGAAATATTAATAATTTCTAAATTCCATTTTTTTTTAGAACAAACTTTTTCATACATTTTAAATAAGTCCGCACAAAAAAGTGAAGCCTCCAATCCTCCAGTTCCAGCTCTAATTTCTACAATTGCGTTTTTATCATCGTCCTCATCTTTTGGTAGTAAAAAGATTTTTAGGTCATTCTCCCACTTTTGTTTTCTTTTAAGTAGTTCACTTAGATCTTTCTCGGCTAATTCAATTATTTCAGGATCATTAGATTTATCATGAGCTATATTTTCTAAATCTTTTTTTTCATCCTCAAACTTAACAAATAACTTAGCTGTATCAATGATGCTACCAAGATTTGAATATTCCTTTGATTTTTTTGCAAATAACTTTGGATCAATATTTCCAGCAGAAAGCTCTTTTTCCAAATTAATATGTTTATTTATAATCTCTTTTACTTTGTTTATTGGAACCATAACTAAGTTAATCTTTAACTTTTTCTTCTACCATTTTTACAATTTTTTCAATGATTTCAGAACTTGGAACCTTTGAATGAGGTACACCTGAGAGGTATAAAAGATTACTATCTTGACCGCCGCCGGTAAGACCTATTTCAGTTTGAGCAGCTTCACCCGGCCCATTAACTACGCAGCCAATTATTGACAGGCTAACGGGTTTTTTAATATGTGATAATTTTTCCTCTAACACTTTTACAGTTTCAATTACTGGAAAAGCTTGTCTTGCACATGATGGGCATGAAATAATATTTACACCCCTTGATCGTATCCCTAAAGATTTAAGAATTTCAAAACCAGCTTTTACTTCATCAACAGGGTCTGATGACAGAGAAACTCTTATTGTGTCTCCAATTCCATCCATTAAAAGTTGACCAATACCAATTGAAGATTTTATACTTCCTGTAAATAAACCCCCGGCTTCAGTAACTCCAAGATGTAAAGGATAATTGCAAATTTGTGATAATTTTTTATACGCCTTTACAGTTAAAAAAATATCTGAAGATTTGACACTTATTTTAAAATTAAAAAAATCATTATCTTCCAAAAGTTTTATGTTGTGTTGAGCGCTTTCAACTAGTGCTTCCGGACATGGTTCTTTATATTTTTCTAATAAATTTTTTTCTAGTGAGCCTGCATTAACCCCTATTCTAATTGAACAATTATTAGTTTTAGCGGCTTTAATCACCTCTAAAATTCTTTGCTTATCTCCTATATTGCCAGGATTAATTCTCAAACAACTTGCTCCCATTTCAGCAGCTTCTATTGCTCTTTTATAGTGAAAATGAATATCAGCGACGATTGGTACTGTAACTTCTTTAATAATTTCTTTTAAAGCCTTAGTGGAATCTTCATCTGGACAAGAGACCCTAACAATATCTGCGCCTGCATCCTCCAATGAGTGAATTTGATTAATAGTTCCTATAATATCTGTTGTAAGTGTGTTTGTCATCGATTGAACACTAATTGGTGCATTACCACCAACTATAACGTTGCCTACCTTAATTTCTTTTGTAATTTTTCTATTAATTATTCTGTGAGGTCTAACTTCCATTAATCAAGATCAAAAATTGTATGTAATTTTTTTACTGCTTTTAAAGTATTATCTTCATCTATAATAACTGATAATTTAATTTCAGAAGTAGAGATAGCTAAAATATTTATTCTCTCGTCTGAAAGACCTCTAAACATTTTATAGGTAACTCCGGGTGTAGAAACCATTCCTGCTCCTACAATAGAAATTTTTGCAACTTTATCATTGTGAATAATGTCTTTATATTTTATCTCACTTTTTTCTTTTAAAATTTCTTTAGTTTTTACTACATCATCCCTTTTTACAGTAAATGTAACATCTGTAGTTTTTTGATCTGATGAAATATTTTGTATTACCATATCAACATTGATCTGTGCTTTACTAAGAGGTTCAAAAATATTAGCAGCAACTCCTGGTCTATCCTCTACACCAATAAGAGTAATTTTTGCGTCATCTTTTGAATAAGCTACGCCTGTAACACTTTTTGTGTAATCAATATTTTCTTGGTTTAAAATTTTTGTGCCTTTTCTTTCAGTAAAAGTTGATTTAACTTCTAAACGAATATCATACATCATCGCGGTTTGAACAGCAGATGATTGCATTACTTTTGCTCCCAGAGATGACAATTCCAACATTTCATCATAAGAAATTTTATCAATTTTTTTTGCCACTGGAATTTTATTAGGATCTGTAGAATACACTCCATCTACATCAGTATATATATCACAAGTGTCCGCGTTTAATAACTTTGCTACAGCTACGGCTGTTGCGTCGGAGCCACCTCTACCAATTGTTGTAATATCTGCACTTTTTGAAATACCTTGAAAGCCTGGAATAATCACAACCTCTTTTTCATTCAAATGCTCATTTACTCTTTCAACATTCATATTAGTTATTCTTGCGTTAGAATGTTCTCCCTCTGTTATAATTGGTATCTGCCAATTCAACAATGATTTAGCTTTAACATTTAATTTCATTAATGCGCCAGCGAGAAGCGCGCATGTCACTTGCTCTCCTGAAGATAAAAGAACGTCTAGCTCTCTTTTGTTGAATTTATCAGAAATTTCTTTTGAAAGTTCAATAAGTTCATTGGTTTTTCCTGCCATTGCTGAAACAATTACAACTAGATTATTTCCAGCTAAATGCTCTTTTCTGACAATGCTAGCAACATGCTGGATCCTTTCAATGGTTCCAACAGATGTTCCGCCAAACTTTAGTACTTTTTTAGTCATTTAAGAATGTAATATAATAAATTATAGATATTAATATAAATTTAAATATTTTAAAAATGACTACTACTATAAATAAAGAAGAAATTCAAAAGTTTTCAAAATTATCTGAAGAATGGTGGGATGTAAATGGAAAGTTTAAACCCCTTCATATGTTTAATCCTATTAGAATTGAATACATAACAGAAAATATTAAAAAACATTTCAATATAAAAAAAGATAAAATAAATTCACTAGAGGGCTTAAAAATTCTAGATATCGGATGTGGTGGAGGGTTGATAAGTGAGCCAATGACAAGGCTTGGAGCTAAAGTTACAGGAATTGATGCATCTGAAAAAAATATCAATATTGCAAAAATGCATTCTAAGCAAAATGGTTTGGAAATAAATTATGTCAATACTTCGCCAGAAAAATTAGAAGATTTTGAAACTTATGATGTAATTTTAAATCTAGAGATTGTTGAACATGTTGATAATGTTGATCTATATATAAAATCTTGCCAAAAATTATTAAAAAAAAATGGATTAATGTTTACTGCTACTTTAAATAGATCTTTTATTTCGTATATTAAAGCAATTATTGGTGCTGAATATATTTTAAGATGGCTTCCTATCGGAACCCATGATTGGAATAAGTTTTTAAAACCTGAAGAATTAGAAAATCATTTAACTAAAGAAAAACTCCTTACACAAGATATTAGTGGATTAAAATTTAATCCATTTACCAAAAGATGGAAAAAATCATCAGACTTATCTGTTAACTATATTATTTGTAGCTTGAAAAATTAATTATCTTTATTGACCCAAGGTATTGATAATAAATCTATTCCTTCCTCAGATAATTCCTTCCTTTCCTCAAAAGTTGTTGTACCATAAATTGCTTTTTTATTTTTTTTATCATAATAAATTTCTCTTACTTTTTTACTAAAGTCCTTGCCAACATAATCAAAGTTTTTTTCTATATATTTTCTTAATTTAAGCAGCTTATTCTTATGACTCTTTAAATCTTTTTTCATAATATCAAATTCCTCATTTTTATTTTTTGAATTTGATACCATTGGAGACATTATAGATTTATCTATATTTTTTGATGAACAATAAATACATTCCAATAATTTTCTTTTAATTAATTTTTCAAATTCCTCTGAGCTTGAAAACCAACTTTCAAACTCATGATCTTTATCGCATTTTAAATTGTATTTAATCATCTAATTTCTGTAATCAGCATTAATGTCTATATAGTCGTGTGTGAAGTCACATGTATAACAAGTAAAAGTGTCGTTTCCCTGTTTAAGATTAACTTCAATTTCAATTGAACCCCACTGCATGTATTCTTTTAATTTTTTTTCGTCATAACTCTCAGAAATTTTACCATTCTCTGCTACAATAAAATTTCCAATTTTTATTCTCAATTTTTTTTGATCCACTAATTCTCCTGATTTTCCTATACCCATAGCTATCCTTCCCCAATTCGGATCTTCTCCTGCTATAGCTGTTTTAAATAAAGGAGAGTTAGCAATTGAGAAAGCAATATTTTTTGCGCTACCTAAAGATTTAGCATTTATAACGTTTACAGTAACAAATTTTTTTGCTCCTTCGCCATCAACAACTATTTGTTTAGCTAAATTAAGACATAATTTTTTTAAAGCTATTTCAAACTTTTGAATCGATTTATCGTTTAAAGAAATATTAGCTCCAATTTTTACTTCCCTTGTTGAAAAAATCGAGACCATATCATTCGTTGATTGATCACTATCAACAGTAATTGCATTAAAAGAATTTGCTACAGCTCTTTTCAAGAGTGTCTTTAATAAATTGGAACTTATATCAGCATTAGTAAATATAAATGAAAGCATAGTGGCTAAATTCGGAGCAATCATTCCTGATCCTTTGGCAATAGCAGAAATTTTTATTAGTTCGTCACCTATAATCATTTCTTCATAAGCTACTTTAGGCTTCGTATCAGTCGTAATAATTGCAGAAGCCATTTTTAACCAATACATTTTATTGTGTTCTGCTCTTAATTTGTCTACTAAGTCAGGAAGTCTATCTTTGATTTGTTCAACTGGAAACTCTTCCCCTATTACTCCTGTAGAAGCAAAAATAAGGTCTTTTATTTTTACTGTTTCACTTGTCCCTTTCTGGTTTTTAGACTCTTTAATTGTTAATATTCTAGATAAATTTTTTGCTAACGTATCAATACTTTCTTTTCCTTGTTTGCCTGTAAATGTGTTAGCATTTTTTGTGTTTACCAAAAGACCTTTAATTATTTTTTTATGAGAATTATTATTCCAAGGTATAAATTCTGCAGTGATGCTATTTGATGTAGTTAATGTTGCATAATTTGCTCCCTTTGAAAAATAAAATAACGCTAAATCATCTCTTCCATCCTTGTACAAATCTGCTGATATAGAGGCCATCTCTAAACCTTCAATCTGTTTAAGGTTCTGAAACTCACCCATTTTTGATAGTTTTGTTTTATCGCTTAGGAAATTTTTAATGTTTATTGTCATTATTACAGTTTAATTTAATCGAATAATACATATATAGATGTAAAATGAATTTATTTACAAGAACTTTTAGTAAAATATTTAAAAGCTCTAATCAACAAGAATTAGATAAAATTAAAAATATAATCGAGGGTATTAATAGTAAAGAAAATGAGATTAGGTCTTTAACCGAGGCAGATTTTAAAGAAAAAACATTTATTTATAAAAAAAAAGCTCAGAATGGTAACTTAAAAATTAATGAAATTATTCCAGAAACATTTGCCTTAGTAAGGGAAGCTGCTAAGAGAACGTTAGGTGAGAGACACTATGATGTTCAGTTAGCTGGCGGGTTAATCCTTCACAAGGGAAAAATAGCTGAGATGAAAACTGGTGAGGGTAAAACTCTTGTTTCAACTTTGCCGGCTTATTTAAATTCATTAACTGGGAAAGGAGTTCATATTGTAACAGTAAATGATTACCTTGCAAAAAGAGATTCTAAGTGGATGGGTAAAGTTTTCGATTATCTAGGTGTCACTACGGGCTGTATAACAAATGAAATTGACGATGTGGAAAGAAAGAAAAACTATTCTAATGATATTACCTATGCAACTAACAATGAACTAGGGTTTGATTATTTAAGAGATAATATGAAGTATGAGCTTAATGACATGGTTCAAAGAGATCATAACTTTTGCATTGTTGACGAAGTGGATAGCATCCTAATTGATGAATCTAGAACACCTTTAATAATTTCAGGAAAGCTAGAGGACAAAACAACATTATATGAAACATCAAACAATTTTATTAAATATTTAGAGAAAAAAGATTATGAGTTAGATGAAAAAAATAAAAACGTAATTCTTTCAGATCTAGGAATTGATAAAATTGAAAAATTAGCAATCCAAAAAAGAATACTTAAAAATAATAACTTTTATGATCCTGCTAATTTAGATCTGGTTCATCATGTAAATCAGGCGCTCAAGGCTAATTTAATTTTTAAAAAAGATACAGACTACATTGTGAGAGATAGCAAAGTTCAAATTATAGATGAGTTTACTGGAAGAGTCTTAGATGGAAGAAGGTTTTCAGACGGACTTCACCAGGCGATTGAGTCTAAGGAAAATGTTAAAATCCAAGAAGAAAATCAAACTTTAGCATCAATCACTTACCAAAACTATTTTAGACTTTATAAAAAGTTAGCTGGTATGACTGGGACTGCGATGACAGAGTCTGAAGAATTTTTTGACATTTATAAATTGAATGTTGTTTCGATCCCTACAAATAAAGAGATGATGAGAAAAGATTTCAATGATCAAATTTTTCGAACTGAAAAAGAAAAATATCATGCAATATCAAATAAAATAATTGAATGTAATAGCAAAGGTCAACCGGTGTTAGTTGGAACAACTAGTATTGAAAAATCAGAAAAAATTTCAAATTATTTAAACAGTAAAAAAATAAAGCATAATGTTCTTAATGCAAAGCATCACGAACAAGAGGCACAAATAATTGCTGAGGCTGGAAAAATTGGAGCTGTGACAATAGCTACTAACATGGCAGGTCGAGGTACAGACATAAAACTTGGAGGGAACAAAGATTTTATTCTAGATGGAAAAAAAGAAAATATTGAAGAGACCAGAGTTAATGAAAAAAAAGTCAAAGAGCTTGGTGGATTATTTATTATAGGAACAGAACGTCATGAAAGTAGAAGAATTGATAATCAGTTGCGAGGGAGATCTGGAAGACAAGGAGACCCTGGCAGTACAATTTTTTTTATAAGTCTTCAGGATGAATTAATGAGAATTTTCGGTGGAGACTCGATTGATGGAATGCTTAAAAAACTAGGTCTCAAAGAAAATGAGTCTATTGACCACCCTTGGATTAACAAAGCTATGGAAAGAGCCCAAAAAAAAGTTGAGAGCAGAAATTTTGACATAAGAAAAACATTAATTAAATTTGATGATGTAATGAATGATCAAAGGCAAGTAATATTTTCTCAAAGATTAAAAATACTTAAAGAAAATAGTATTGAGGTAATTTTAAATGATTTTTTTGGTGAGATATTAAAAAACTTAAATACAGCTAGATTAAACTTGCAGAAATCTGGGGATGAAAAAAATTACCTTTCTGAAGTTAAAAATATAACCGGAAATTCAATTATTGACGGTGATTTAATAAATTATGGGAAGTTAAAAGAAATTGAATTTATTAACAAAATCAAAAATCTCTACTCTGATAAGAAAAATTTAAGAATTAAAATTTTAGGTAAAGATCAAAATGACATTTTAGAAAAAAAAATATTTTTACAAATTATTGATTTTTCTTGGAGATCGCACCTGCAATATCTTGAACAACTGAGACAAGTTATCGGTCTTAGACAATATGGCCAAAAAGATCCTTTATCTGAATTTAAAAAAGAAGCTTTTGTGTTATTCGAAGGATTATTATCAAAAATTAAAAATGATTTAATTAAATTTCTCTTAAACCTTAATATTGTAGTTTCATCACAAGAAAAAACAAAAGAGAAAGAGGAAGTTATAGAGAATAAATCTGATAAAAAAGTCGGGAGAAATGAAAAATGCCCCTGTGGTTCTGGAAAAAAATTCAAACACTGTCATGGAAATATTTAATTTTTTTAAATTTTTTTAAAAGCATTTAAAGCTTTTGATCGAGCATCCTCATGTTTTACAATTGGATGCGGATAGTCTCTACCTACTTTAAATTTTTCATCATTTAATTCCCAAGGTTTGTGAATAAATTTTTTTGATAAATTTTTTAATTCAGGCACCCATCTTTTGACGTATTCACCTTCTTTATCAAATTTTTCACCCTGAAGAATTGGATTAAATATTCTAAAGTATGGCGCGGCATCTGCCCCGCAGCCTGCAACCCACTGCCATCCTGCAACATTACTGGCCGGACTATAATCCAATAAACAATTTTTGAAATATTTTTCACCTTCTTTCCAATTAATTAATAAGTGTTTTACTAAAAATGAGCCGACTATCATTCTAACTCTATTATGCATCCAACCAGTAGAATAAAGTTCTCTCATCCCAGCATCAACTATTGGATATCCAGTAAGTCCTTTTTTCCATGCATTTAAAAATTTAGAATTTTTTTGCCAGGGAAATTTATCAAATTTTTTGGAGTAATTACCTTTTAACATGTATGGAAAATGATTTATTAATGAATGATTAAATTCACGCCAGCCAATTTCTGTTAGGAATTTTGAGGTTCCAATTGTTTTTGTTTTTTTTTTAATACACTCATCCCATATTGTTTCAACATGCAGCTGGCCAAATTTTATAAATGGAGACAATTTAGATGTGCCTACTATGTTTGGAAAGTTCCGCCCTTCTGAATAATTTGTAATTCTCTTTTTAATAAAATTTTGTAATTCTTTTAAAGCATATTGTTCGTCTGGATTCCAAATTTTTTCAAAATTTTTATACCAATCCTTATTAGGCAATATCTTCTCTGCATTAATACAGTTATTAAAATATTTCATTTTATTTATACACTTTTTAATTTCTCTCTTTTTTGAGGGTATTTTTTCAGTAAACAATTTTTCTGCCGTTCTCCAAAAAGGTGTGAACACCTTGAATGGAGTTCCGTCACCTTTTTTAACTTCATCAATTTCATTAAGAGCATTTCCTTTAAATCTTTTGTAATAAATATTTTTATTTTTAAAAATATTAAATAAATATTCATCAAATTTTAAAAAATCTGGCTCATAAACCTTATTCCAATACATTGCGAAGTCTTTTTTTTTAACCAGAGAGTCAAAGAAAACTTTAAATGAGTGAGTTTCAACTATTTCAAGAGAAATATTTAATTCATTTAGTTTTTTTTTAAAATTTGATAGCGATCTACTTAACCACCATTTCTGAGCCTCTTGATCACTATATATATCTTTTTTATAAAGATAAAAAACCACCACTTGGCTATGATTAGTAGTAGCCTCGATTAACCCATGATTTTTTATAAACCTAAAGTCATCTCTTAACCAGAAGAGTCCAATCTTTTTATCCATATTAAAATAATTATCAGATTAATTTTTATTTTTCGATGTGTAAAAAATGTTAGTGGTGGCCTTGGTAAGAATCGCACTTACGACACATACCTTTTCAGGGTACTGCTCTACTACTGAGCTACAAGGCCTAAAATCTAAAAGTTATTCTACCTTTAGTTAAATCATATGGCGTCATTTCAACCATTACATTATCTCCAGCTAGAACTCTTATTCTATTTTTTCTTAACTTCCCAGCTGTATGAGCTAGGATTTCATGATTGTTTTCTAACTTAACTCTAAACATAGCATTGGGTAAAAGTTCTGTTACTTTTCCTTTAAATTCTAAAGTTTCTTGTTTCGCCAATTAATTTTCCTTTTTTAATCTTATTTTGATGGAATTTGCATGCCCATCCAAATTCTCATGCTTAGCTAAATTTATAACCGATGCGCCTAATCTTTCAATACCTGTTTTTGTTATTTTTATAAGAGAGTGACGCTTTAAAAAATCATTAACAGATAAACCTGAAGAGAATCTTGCTGATCCTGATGTTGGAAGTACATGATTTGGTCCAGCTAAATAATCACCAATAGCTTCAGGAGAAAATTTTCCAATAAATATTGATCCTGCATTGTTTATAGATTTGATAATTTCATTATCAAAAGATGTTTGTAGTTCAAGGTGTTCTGGGGCAATAATATTAATTATTTCAGGAATTTTTTTCTTACTTTGAGTATAAATTGCTATTCCAAACTTTTTTAAACTTTTAATTGCTATTTTTTTTTTTGGTAAATTACTTAATTGTTTTTTTAAACAAGCGTTCACAGAATTAATTAGTTTTTTGTCATTAGTAATAAGAATAGATTGAGCGTATACATCATGCTCTGCTTGAGCGATCAAATCAGCTGCTATTAACTTAGGATCAGAATTCTTATCACCAACAATACTTACCTCTGATGGTCCTGCAATCATATCAATCCCAACATCCCCAAAAACTTCTTTTTTTGCAGATGTTACAAAAATATTTCCTGGTCCAACTATTTTATCTACTTTTACAAAATTTTTTGTTCCATATGCAAGCGCAGCAATTGAGTGTGCTCCTCCGGTCCTATAGATTTTTTTTACCCCACATTTTTTTGCTGCATAGACTATAGCTGGATTAATTGCTGTGCTTAATGATGGGGTAGTAAGATAAATATTTTTTACTCCAGCCACTATCGCTGGAATACAATTCATAAGAACAGTACTTGGGTAACTTGCAGTTCCTCCAGGCACATATACACCTACCTTGTCAATTGATGTATATTTATAAGAAAGCTGATTATTATATTTATCTTTGAAATTAAAATTAGAAAATTTTTGTTTGGAATGAAACTTTTTTATTCTTTCAAAAGCTAAATCAATTGCCTTTTTTATTTTTTTGTCTGTTCCTTTTGAAATTTTATTAATTTCTTTTTTTGAGAAGTATACTTTATTAGATTTTGTTTTAAGTTTTGAAAATTTTTTTTCGTACTTTATAACTGCTTCATCACCATTTTTTTTAACATTTTGGATAATCTTACTTACTTTTATAGTAGAATTCTTTTGATTTGACTTCCTTTTAAAAAGTAAAGCTTTCAAAAATTTAATTGAATTCTTTCCTTTATAGTTTAAAGTTTTTAACATTATAAAACTTGGTGTTTAGGTTTATTTTTAGTTTCCCAAGCATCACCTTGATCATCCAGAGACACTTCGATGACCTCCGTGATAACTTTTATAATAGAGTCTCCTGCAAATATTATTTTCATTTCATAGTTATTATCAGGCATCTTATTAGTTTCAATAGCTAGAAAGTCCAAAAACATATCTTTTTTATTTTGCTCAATATTTTTTGAATGAACATTTAAAACATTTTCAAATTTTAAAACAGTTCTTATACGTTTATTATTTCTAAAAACCCCTTTTTCTACATCTTCCCACATAAAACGATTTAACTGCAGCAGAAAAATCTTATTTTTTTTTAAGCGAGCAACATCAGAAGTATTTAATATAGCATCTTGTAAATGTGCTGAAACAACTCTTAGATCCTCTTCTGTTCTAGCTATTAATTTTAAATTTTTAATAATCATTTAAACCCTCTTTATAACAGCTCTACAACTTTTTAGTTTAGTTTCTAAAAATTCATATCCACGATCGAGATGATAAATTCTATTTATTATCGTTCTGTTCTCAGCTGTTAAACCGGCTAAAACTAAACTTACGGAAGCTCTTAGATCTGTAGCCATGACTTCTGCGCCCATTAGTTTTGTTGGCCCTTTGATTATTGCAATATTATTTTTTGTTTCGATGTTTGCCCCCATTCTATTTAGTTCTGGTACATGCATAAATCTGTTTTCAAATATTGCTTCCTTAATTTTAGAAACACCATTAGCTTGGGTAAGAAGCACCATTAATTGAGCTTGCAGATCGGTAGGGAAACCTGGGTAAGGCTTTGTTAAAATTTTCATTGGTTTTAGATTTTTACTTTTTAAAATTGTCACAGAAGTTTTCTTTATTTTAATTTTTACTCCAATTTTTTTTAAAATATTTATTTCAGTTTTTATTATCTTTGGATTAATTCTATCAATAATAATTTTTTTACCAATAAGAGCACTTGCAATGATAAAACTACCTGTCTCAATTCTATCAAACATTATATCATGATCTATTTTGTAATTTTTATTTTCACTTTCGAAAATTGTAATTGTCCTTCCAGATATCTTTATATTAGCTCCAAGTTTATTTAAAAATAGAATCAAATCTTTTATTTCTGGTTCTATTGCACAATTCTTTATAATTGTTTTTCCTTTTGCATTATATGCTGCGAGCAATGCATTTTCAGTGGCACCTACAGAAATTGAGGGAAAATTAATCGTTGTTCCTTTCAGGCCTTTTTTTGCTTCAGCTATGATGTATCCATTTTTAATTTTTATATTTGCACCAAGTTTTTTTAATGCAAATAAATGTAGGTCGACCGGTCGTGTGCCTATTGCACACCCTCCAGGCAAAGAAACTTTTGCCTTTCCATATTTTGTTAATAATGAACCCAAAACTAATACGCCAGCTCTCATTGTTTTTACAAGCTTATAAGGAGCTAATGTTTTTATGTTTTTATCATTATTGTAAATTTTTAGAATATTTTTTTTTTCTGAAATTTTAATTTTTAATCCAATGTATTCCAACAACTCAATCATTGTAAAAATATCTTTAACTAAAGGGACATTTTGTAAACTGGCTTGATTACATAGAATGGATGCAGCCAAAATTGGTAATGAGGCGTTTTTAGAACCGGAAATAAAAATTTTTCCTCTTAATTCTTTCTTGCCTTCAATTATGAGTTTTTGCATTAAGGAGTTTAAACTTTGGGTAATGTTACGCCTTTTTGTTTCATATACTTTCCGTTTCTTTTCGCGTAAGTAACTGCTGGTTTTTCATTGCCTTTAAGGAAAACAAATTGCGCAACTCCCTCATTAGCATAAATCTTTGCGGGTAAGGGGGTGGTATTAGAAAATTCTAAAGTTACATGACCCTCCCAACCAGGTTCTAAAGGTGTAACATTAACAATTATCCCACATCTTGCATAAGTAGATTTACCTAAGCAAATAACTAAAACATTATCTGGTATCTTAAAATACTCAATTGTTCTAGCTAATGCAAAAGAGTTTGGAGGTATAATGCACTCCTTGCCAACTTTTGTTACAAAACTCTCCTTCTTAAAAATTTTAGGGTCTACAATTCCTGAATTAACGTTAGTAAAAATTTTAAACTCATTAGAGACTCTGGCATCATATCCGTAAGATGAAAGACCGAATGAAATTTTTCCTTTCCTTACTTGTTTGCTCACAAATGGTTTTATCATTCCATTTAATTTAGCTGATTTCTCAATCCATTTATCTGAAAGTACTGTCATCTTTATTTTTTTTCTTGTTTATCTTTTTTCTTTTTTTTAAGTTTTTTTTGAGTGCCGCTTCTCGATCTCTAATAAATGAATCTTTCTTTTCAGAAATTTTCATTATCTTCTATTTTTTATCTGGATTAGTCAGATCTTCAAGAGTTATCGGCTTATTAATATCGTGCATGACTTCTTGTTGTTCATTTTTGGAGGTAATGTTGTTTTTTCTTGCTCGACGTTGTTCTATACGAGCTTTTCTCTTTGCCTCTTTTTTCATCGCTTTATCGCCACGCGTAGATTTGTAGTCGTAATGAATTCCCATAAGTTCTCCTGCATCTATCTACTTCTACTTCTGCTGACGATAATTTGCAAGTATTCTTCTGAAAAAAGCTGTAAATAAATTGTTTTTATCCTTTTAAAGACTGATTATATGAAAAAAATATAACAAATCGTTCAATTAATGAACAATAAACTGTACAAAAATTGAACAAAATGTTAATTAAACTTAATATTTAATGAGCAAAACTAAAGCTGAAACTTTAAAATCATTAGAAAAAAAACTTAAACATTTTAAAGTTCCTAAAACTTATTTTTTTAATTTCAATGATTGGAAAAATAAAAAAGACTCTATACTTGAAAATATCAAATTAAATTTCAAAAAAAAAATTGCTGTAAGATCGTCAGCAGTAGATGAAGATAAACTTAGTGGATCACAAGCAGGTAAATATTTAAGTTTTTTGGATATAGATAATAAGAAGGAAGAATTAAAAAAAAAAATAACTAATATTTTTAAAAGTTATGAAAGAAATTCAAACAGTGAAAAAAACCAAATATTAATTCAAAATATGATTACAAATGTAAAAATGAGTGGAGTAATTTTTACTCATGATGCAGACAACAATTCACCTTACTATTGTATTAATTACGATGACATTTCTGGAAAGTCAGATACAGTAACATCAGGCAGAGGCATATATTCTAATAAAAGTTTATATTTGTTGAGAGGAAAAGAAAATAAACTCAAGTCGAAAAGGTTTATTAATTTAATTTGTGCTGTTAAAGAACTTGAAGATTCAGTAGATAATAATAAGATTGATATAGAGTTTGCCCTCACTAAAAAAAACACATTATATTTGTTGCAAGTAAGACCTTTAGCAAAAAAGAAATTTATATATAATCAAAAATTTTTTAACAAAATTTCTAATATAGTTTTAAATGTAGAGAAAAAATTAAAACCAAAGTTTAGAAAAAACAAATACATTTGTGGAAAAACTACGGTGTTTGGTCAAATGCCAGACTGGAATCCTGTGGAAATGATAGGCTTACATCCATCAAAATTAGCATTTTCACTTTATAAATATTTGATAACTAAATCCTCATGGTTAGTTTCAAGAAAAATGATGGGATACAAAGGTATTAAAGATCCAGATTTAATGTTAAATATAATTGGAAAACCTTACATAGACGTAAGAAAAAGTTTTAATTCTTTCCTGCCAAAAAAATGTAACAAGATTTTAAGTAATAAGGTAATTGATGCTGCTATTGAGAAACTAAAATTAGAACCTAATTTACATGATAAAGTTGAATTTGATGTAATTCCAAACTGTTATTGTTTAGACTTTGAAAAAAAATTCAATAAATACTCTAACACAATTAAAAAAGATGAATTAATGTACCTAAAAAAGGAATATAAAAATATTTTTATCAAAAATTTGTTTTCTGGAAAAGGAAGCATTGATTATAACCTATTACAAATAAAAAATTTAAAAAAAAAACAGGAGGCAGATAATATTTATAATGAGAATTTGTCAGTTTTTAATATTAAACAAATTTTAGATGACTGTAAAAATTTTGGTGTAATACCTTTCGGAATATTAGCTAGACACGCATTTGTAGCAAAAGAAATTTTAAATTCGTTAGTAAGATTAAAAATATTGAATGAAACAGACGTTTCTATTTTTAACACTAATATTGAAACAATTACCAACTCTTTTTTAATAGATCTAAAAAAATTAAAAAAAAGAAAAATTAGTAAAAAAATATTTTTAAATAAATACGGACATTTAAGACCTGGTACATATGATATAAATTCAAAAAGTTACAAAGAGATGTCTTTAAATGGAATAAAAATAACTGACAACTTAGCTAAAAAAGGGTCAGTTTATTTTTTAAAAAAAAAACTAAGAAGACATGAGAAAAAAATAAATAAATTATTAAAAAAAGACCTAATTCCTTTGGAGTTTGACACTTTAATTGATTATCTAACAAAATCATTCTCTAGCAGAGAGTATGCTAAATTTATTTTTTCGAAAAACATAAGTTTAGTAATTGAAGTATTAAAAAAATACGTGAAAGAAAATAAAAAAAGGATCGATTTTGTTGACAATTTAGAAGTTACAGATTTATTTTCAAAAAATATTTTCTCAAGAAAAAATATTTATAAATCAATTAAGAACAAGAAAAAATTTCAACTTGATAGCTTAATAAAATTGCCACAAATTATTTACGATCCGAGTTATTTAAATGTAATACCTTTTCAAACGAGTTTTCCAAATTTTATTAGCTCAAAGAAAGTTACAGCTAAAGTCATATTATTAAGTAAAAACAAAAATAAAAATAAGTTAATCAATAGCATAGCTATGATTGAAAATGCAGATCCTGGATATGATTGGATATTTGGTTTTAAAATCAAAGGTTTAATTACAAAATTTGGAGGAGCCAACTCCCATATGTCTATTAGATGTGCTGAATTAGGTATACCAGCCGCGATTGGCTGTGGCCATCAATCTTACTCTAATTATGAAAAATCAAAACTGTTAGAATTGAATTGTAAAAGTAAATCGATAAAAATAGTTAACTAAATGAGAATAGTTGTAACATTGAGAGAAACAAAAATCTCAAAAATAAAAGAGACAAGAGAGTCGATTGATAAGAAGTTAATTTCCTTATTGGTTAAAAATGGCCTAACTCCAATATTGATCCCAAGTGAGCTTGGAACGCCCAAAAATTACAAGAAATTAGTTTCTTTTTTAAAGTTATCGAGACCTAGCGGTTTATTATTATCTGGAGGGGAGGATATCAAATTAAATTCTGCAAGATACTATTTGGAAAGAAAACTTTTTAAATATTTTTTTAGAAAAAATAAAAAGATTTTTGGTATTTGTAGAGGTTTGCAAATGATCTCTGATATTTTTCAAGTTGGTTTAAGAAGAACAAATTTGAAAGTGCGAAAAACTTATAAAATAAAAAATTTAGATAATAAAAAACATTATTTTGGAACTTGTTATTTTAAATGGGAAATTAAAAATTGCCCTAAAAACTTTTTAATTACTTTTTTATCTGAAAATAATACTATCTGGGGAATCAAACATAAGTCGAAAAACTGTGAGGCGCTTATGCTACATCCCGAGAGAGAAAAAACTTCTAATTTAAATTTTCAAAAATATATAAAAAATTTTTATAGGAAAAAATGATAGGTATTATATTGGCTGCTGGTAGAGGTTCAAGAATGGGTAATTATACCTTGAATAAGCCTAAATCATTTATAGTTTATAAAAAGAAAAAACTAATTGATCATATTTTGCAAAATTTTAAAAAAAACGGAATTAATAAAATTTATATTATTACAGGTTATAAAAAAAAACTATTTGAAAATATTAAAGTTAAAAAAATTTATAACAATAAATGGAAGTCAACAAATATTTTTTATTCACTTTATAAAGCTAGAAAATTAATGCTTAAAGAACCATGTATAGTTTCCTACGCAGATATTTTCTATGATTATCTGGCAATAAAAAAACTTAAACCACGAAAAGATTTGATTACTGTATTGTCTTATAAGCTGTGGAAAAACAATTGGAATAAAAGATTTTTAAATCCTTTAAGCGATTTAGAAAGTTTTGATTATGATAAAAAAGGTTACTTGTTAAAAATCGGAGAAAAAGTAAAAAATGTAAAGGGTATTAAAGGTCAATTTTCTGGTTTATTTAAAATAACACCTAAAGGTTGGCTTATAGTTGAAAATTACCTTAAAAAAAAAAACAAAAACAAATTCTTTAAAAAAGATATAACAGGGTTTTTAAAAGATTTTATCAAAACAGAAAAAAAAATTGTTAAAATTAGAAACTATTCTGGTAAGTGGAATGAAATTGACAGACAATCTGATTTAAAATTATGATATAATTATATGTTGAGAATTAAAATACTAGTAACTTTAGGACCGTCATCCTTAAATTCAAAATTTTTAAAATTTTCTAAGGGAAATGTAGATTTGTTGAGATTAAATCTATCACATATTAATAGTGATGAACTTAGTGATCTAATTGATTATATACGAAAATATAATAAAACAACACCTATTTGTATCGATACTGAAGGAGCACAAATTAGAACAAAGTTTAATAAAAAATTTTTAAGAAAGAATCAAACATTTAAAATTAACTTAGATAAAAAAAAAGCAACTTTTTACCCAAGTGAATTTTTAACAAAA
This sequence comes from uncultured Pelagibacteraceae bacterium, assembly GCA_902613915.1. Taxonomy (GTDB): domain Bacteria; phylum Pseudomonadota; class Alphaproteobacteria; order Pelagibacterales; family Pelagibacteraceae; genus Pelagilacustribacter. The sequence goes on from CACMJB010000002.1 coordinate 31,928, forward strand.
ATAAAACTTAACGATATTTTTTTAATCGGTTTTGAAAATTTAGAGGCGAAAGTTAAAAAAATTAATGAAAAATTTATTTTTTTAAAAGTATTAAGGTCAGGTTATATTGAAAATAACAAAGGGGTACATTTAAAAAATAGAAAGGTAAATTTACATTTTTTAACAAAAAAAGACAATATTTGTATTAATATTGCAAAAAAAAAGAAGATTAATAATTTTGCTCTTTCTTTTACAAATTCAAGTAAAGATGTAATAAATTTTAGAAATTTATTACCTAAGACAAATAGGATATTTAAAATTGAGACATTGAAATCTATTCAAAATTTAAAAAAAATTATTCAATACGGAGATAATTTTTTAATTGATAGAGGTGATTTATCCAAAGATGTAACAATAGAAAAAATTCCTTATTACCAGAGAGAAATTATAAAAACTATTAAGAAAAGTAAGAAGAAAAAAAATATATTTATAGCAACTAATCTATTAGAAAGTATGGTTAATAATCCGTACCCAAACCGAGCTGAAACTAATGATATTTATAATTGTCTCGAAATGGGCGCTACTGGATTGGTTCTGGCTGCAGAAACTGCAATTGGAAAGCATCCTATTGATGCAGTCATCTTTTTAAAAAAAATGATCCGCTCATTCAAAACTTTTGGAAATAACAAATGAAAATTATAAATATTGCCTCGATTAACAGACATGGTGGATCCTTACTAGTCAGATTGCTTGATGGTCATCCAGATATCGCTGCATATCCAGTTGAAAAACATTTTTTGAGAGATGAAAAAACATTTCCATTTGCTGATAAACTCACTGGTTCACCAACATATGTTCCAGATATAGAAGATTTTAAGAAGTTTGGGAATTTGCAAAAATTTTTTGAAGTGCCTTCCCAAAAACCTCAAATTATTCATAGATGGGGTAAAGAAAAAGCTGACTCAATTGGAATAAGAAAAAATTATTTGGAAAAAGCTTTTTATCAGAATGTTCAAACTGATTTTAATTATAAAAGATTTATTAGCCTTTTAAATGAGTCAGACCAAAAATTTGATAATATAAATGATGTTTATGACAATTTTCATAAAGCCTATTTTAAATCATGGGATGATGGCAAACATATGGGGAGTGGTGAGTTTGTTGCTTTTAATGGAAGCGGAGGTCTATTTTTAAAAAATTTCGATAAATACTTTTCGGAATTTAAAGGTTCTTTTGCTTTAATTCCAATAAGAAACATTGAGACATATATATCATCAGAAAAAACAAGGCTAGCCAGACTGTTCTTTGGCACAAGAAGATTTAATAAACCTAATTTACCATACTATTTAATTAAAAATTTTTCTTACTATGACCTTAGATCTATAATTAGAACATGGAAAGTTTCAGTAACAAGAGCTTTTATTTTGTCGGAAAATTTAAAAAATGATAATTTTTTAATTTATAGATACGAAACACTTGTAACGAAAACTGAACAAGTAATGAGAGATTTGTGTAATAAAACTGGAATAAAATATAATAATATCTTACTAAAACCTACGCTGGGAGGAATTCATTGGTTGGGAAATTCTCATTACGGACCACAAAATGGAATTAACTTATCAAATCATGTTTCTAAAGTTTTAAGGAGAGATGAACTGGATATCATAAATGAAGAAACTGGCAATCTGATGAATTCTATTGATAAAATAGACGATAGCTTTCTAAATATTAAATCTATAGATAAAAAACTTTTGTTCGACTATGATTTGCAAAAAAGTTATTCCAGAGACATTGATAAATGGACACTATATTCAGCTTTATCTTTCAGAGGTTTTAGGTCTGCAAGAATAAAAAAAAATAGTTTCTTAAATGTAATTGCTTTTTTATTTTCAATTTACTCGTACATTTTTAATATACCAAGATTGTTAAAGTTAAATTTTTTTCCAAATAAAGGCAAACAAAACTATACATGAAACTTAAAAAACAACTACCTAAAGCTGGTGTTTTATGGCTAACTGGTTTATCTGGCTCAGGCAAAACAACTATAACTAAAATATTGTATAACCATCTCAGGAAAAAATATAATAAGATAAAACTTTTAGATGGAGACGTTTTAAGGTCTAGGGAAAAAATTTATCATTCAAAAAATTCTTTCACAAAATCAAATAGAATAAAAATTGGAAAATTATATTCACGTATTTGCAAAAAATTTGTAAATAAGGGTTATTTTGTGATTATCGCTGTTATGGCTCTTTATAAAGAAGTTCACGGGTATAATAGAAAAACAATTAAAAACTATATAGAAATTTTTTTAGACGTTCCAATAAAAGAATTAATTAAAAGAGATCCAAAAAAAATTTATAAAAAATTTTTTCAAAAAAAAATTAGTAACGTAACCGGTTTAGATTTGAAATACGATAAACCAAAAAAAAGTAACATTACGATTAAATGGAAAAATAATGTACTGAAGGAAAATATTGTCAAAAAAATTTTGATATATTTAATGAGAGAAAGAAAAATTTAAATGAAAAATATAAATTGGGCTGCACCAGATTTAGTCTGTAATAAGATAGTTTTTATAGATGGTTTGTCTAGATCAGGAAAAACAATGATTGGTCCTATTGTCTCCTCTTTTAATAGAACCTATCCTTTTCAACACCAGATCTTGATTGATAATTTGGTTCTTTTGCTCAATAACAAATCAATCACGAAAGAGGCGTGCAAAACATTAGTAAATATTTTTTTAAACCAAAATATTTATTATCTCAATATTTCACGATGCATTAATCTGCGTCCAGATGACAATAGTAGCATAATTAAAGATAAAAATTATAAAAAGTTTATTAAAAATTTAAAAAAAAAAGAGGGAGACTATGTGATTGATAAAATCAAAAAAGATAAGTTTTTACCTGTATTTATGTCTCATGATCTTCTTAGTTATGTTAAAAATTTAGAACAAATTAAATTAAATTTTAAGATAGTTTACGTCATTAGAAATCCTATGGATAATATTTACTCTTTTTATTCAAAATATAATGCAAGGTATAAAAAAGAAAAGTATAACTTAAATAATCCAAGATTTTACTCTTTATCTGTAAAAAAAGATAATCGATTATTACCTTATTACGCATATAAAAATAATAAGAAATTTTTAAAACTCAATAATGCTGAAAAGGCAGCCTATTATTATTTAGATTCAATGAAAAAATCTATTAAAAATTATAAAAAAATTAAAAATAAAGAAAAGAAAATTTTGGTAATCAGATTCGATGACATGACTCAAGATCATAAAAATACTTTAATTAGAATTAGTAAATTTTTAAATATTAAAAAAAGTAAACATACATTTAAAATATTAAAAAAAGAAAGAGTGCCAAGAAAAAAAGATGACGAGATTAAATATAAAAAAAGAAAAGTTCTTAAAAATGTAATAAGACCAAAAATTTTCAAAGAATTAGAAAAGTTTGAAAATTCCTATAAAAAAAATTCTTTATTTGTGTAAAAATAATTCTATGGATCTTAGAGGAAATAAAAAGCTCAAATGTAGAATTTTGTATAATCAAAGGTTTTATTTATCAATTTTACAACCTTGATCAGTACAGTTTCTTCCTGAACTTTTATTATTGTAATAATCTAATGCCCTTATAGCTGTTAACATATGATTTTTGTAAATATTTAAATATCCATTAAGACTATCTGATAATTCTTTAGCTTCTTTCATCTTTCCTAGTCTGACTAAATTTATAAGCATCATTGCGTTTCCATTTGGAATAGTATTGTCACCAATATCAATTGGATTAAAAAAAATATCATTATGATCTTTCTGATTTTTTTGAAATATATTCTTTTCTTTTACATAAAATTTTGAAAAAGCTTCATCAATTAATTTATTTGCATAATCTTTATATTTAAAATTCATAGTTTTATCAAAGAGATCGTTCAATGCATTAATTAAAAAAGCATAATCTTCTAAAAACACGATTTCTTTAGAATAAGAATGTTGAATATTTTTTTTTATATATTTTTCTTCAATAATTGAAAAAAAGCTTTCCGCTAGATTAAGGTATTTTTTTTCAGGCAAAATTTCATGAGCTGCAATTAAAGAACTAACCCACAAACAATTTAAGTCAAGTTGGGACTTATCATCAAAAAAAGGTTTTTTTCTTTTTTTTCTTATCTCTAAAAGTTTATCTATTATCACTTTCGGCGGCTTGCTTTTTTCAACTAAAATGTTTTTATTTTCCCAATTTCCTGATGCACTTACTTCAAAGTATTCATGAATTTTATCTATATTTTTAATTTCTTCATATTCGAAAACATAGTATTTGCCTTCTTCACCTTCACTGTCTGCATCATAAGCAGACCCTAATAATTTCTCTTTGTTTAAAAACTCAAACCTTAAAAAATCTATTGTCTGCTCTAATTTATCTTTAAAATACTTTTCATTATTAATTTTACAATACTTAGCTAAAAGTAAGATAAATTGAGTATTGTCATATAACATTTTTTCAAAGTGAGGAATAATCCAGGCATCATCAACGGTATATCTAGAAATGCCTCCCTCAATATGATCATAAATTCCTTTTGAACAAAGTTGTTTAATAAGAATATTAACAGGTTCTAAATATTTTTTATCTTTAGTTGTGTTGTGGAAGTATAAAAGTGTTTCGAATAAATTAAATGTAGGAAATTTAGGAGCGCCTTTGTATCCTCCCTTTTCTGGATCTAAATAATTTAAGGACGCTTCTATGATAGGTTCAAGATCCTGACTTAGAACTGAATTTTTTTTTAAATCTAAATTTTTTATAATTAAGTCTTTTTGGTTAATAATATTTGTTTTTTGTTCTATGTATGAGTCGTAAACTTTTTGTAAAACTTCTTTAAAAGATGGTAAACCGTTTTTTGAATTTTTTGGAAAATAAGTTCCGCCCATAAACGGTACTCCATTTTCATCGAGAAACATAGTTAAAGGCCAACCTCCTCCCGATTGATTAAATAATTGAAATGAACTTTGGAATACAAAATCAAGATCAGGTCTTTCTTCTCTATCAACTTTAATATTTAAAAAATATTTGTTCATTAAATCAGCTGTCTCTTTATCTTCAAAACTTTCATGTGCCATTACATGACACCAATGGCAACTCGCATATCCTATGCTCAATAAAATAGGTTTAGAATTTTTCTTAGCTTCTTCTAAAGTATTTTTTGACCATGTTTGCCAATAAACAGGATTGTTTTTATGCTGCCTTAAATATGGGCTTGGGTCATCAACTAAATTATTTTTATTAAGATCAATCATTTAAAAAAATACTTTTTAACCAGTATCGAAATTGAAACAAAAATTAAAAAGATTAATATTGGGATGTAAATTTCTTTATTCATTATTAGGTTTGTAAAATTAAAACTGTCAGAACCTCTTATAAAATTGTTTATTCCTGACCCTACAGCATTCCAAATAAAAAAATGTGGTATGAAACCTAAAAAACTAGCGAAAAAATAATTACTATTTTTTATATTAAATATAACAGGTAAAACATTTTGCAGTCCAAAAGGTATTCCTAATCCGCCAGAAAACCTAAAAGCTAAAAAGTAATAAAATTCATTTTGCTGAAAACGATCGATATATTTTCCAAATTTATCTTTAAGTAAAAAATTGACAAAATCTTTAAAGAAAAATTTTGCTATTATGTATAAAAATAATGCTCCAATCGAAATTGAAATAGTGGAGATAAGAGTTCCAAGCCATTTTCCAAATAATATTCCTGATAACAGAAGTATTGGGGAACCGAAACCCAAAAGCATTATCCAAATTATTGTAAATGCAAAAAAAAGAACAAGGTTCAATATTAAATTTTTACCTATAAATTCATCAATATTAGCCTGGATTAACTTATAATATGAGAAATCATCAATTCTTGAAATATCAAATCTTGAAAATAAGAAATATAGAAAGGAGATTAAAATGAATAAATAAATTGCTCCTAAAGTAATTTTTAAATTTTTACTCATATTAAACCTGTACAACAGACATCATTTAAAATATATACCTTAAAATATTTATGAAAAGAACTTATCAACCTAGTAATTTAGTTAGAAAAAGAAGACATGGCTTTAGAGCTAGAATGGCAACTAAAACTGGTAGACAGCTTATTGCCAGAAGAAGATCAAAAGGTAGAAAAACTCTCTCAACATAATTTATTTGATGGTAAAGCTTGAAAGCTTAAAAAAAAGCTTCCAATTCAAAAAAACATTAAAAGAGAAAAAAGTTCATTCAGACTATTTTTCAATCTTCGCTACAAAGAATTTTTATAAGCCCAAAGTTAAATCTAACTTATTAATCAGTTTTGTGATGAAAAAAAAAATTGGAAATGCTGTTAAAAGAAACAAAATTAGAAGGAAATTAAAAGCAATTGTCCAAAAGCTGTTAAAAAAAAGAGGTGCAATTAATAAAGATTACACTTATATAGTTTTTGGAAAATCTAATTCCTATGCTCAAAAACATGATTTACTTTTGACTATAATGGAAAAGTGTTTTGGTAAAATAAAATGATAAATATAATTATAAACTTTCAAATATACTTAATTAAGATCTATAAATATTTATTATCACCATTAATAGGTAGTAATTGTAGATATGATCAAGAATGCTCCGAATATTATATTGGCTCGCTTAAACAACATGGTTTGTTGAGAGGTTCTTTATTAGGAGTTAAAAGAATATTTACTTGCCATCCAATAAAAATATTAGGTGGTGGGTCTAGCTACAATTATGTTCCAAGTAAAGAAGAGGTAAAGAAAGAAAAATTTAATGGATAATAGAAACGTTTTTGTAGCAATAGCTCTTTCAATGTCTGTATTATTATTTTGGGGAGCTTTTTTTGAAACACCAAGAAAAAATGCTGAACAAAGCACTGCTCAACAAGCAGAACAAAATAGTAATCAATCTTCAATAGCGCCTACTATAAATCAACCCATAATTATTAAAAAAGTTACTAGAGAGGAGGCAATTAATAAAAGTAAAAGAATTACAATTGAAAATGATAATATTATTGGATCGCTATCTTTAGAAGGAGCTTTAATTGACGATATATCTTTTAAAAAACATAAACAAAAAGTAATTGGTGGCGAGAATACAGTTTTTTTATATCCATCGGAAACAGAAAATGGGTTTTTTATTGAAACAGGATGGACAAGTATCGGTAATAAAATAAAAGTACCATCAAATAGCTCCACCTGGACTGTAAAAGGGAATAATACTCTAACCGAAAAATCTCCAGTAATAATTCAATGGGACAATAAGGAAGGAATTATTTTTGAAAAAAAAATAGAACTTGATGATAAGTATCTTTTTAAAATATCACAAAAAGTAAAGAACAGTACTAATAGCGTTGTTGAGCTATTTCCTTATGCTCAAATGACTAGAAACAAAATTCCAGATGACATTCAAAATTTTTACATACAACACGAGGGTTTTATCGGTGTATTTGATGACGAATTAAAAGAAGATGATTACGATGATGCAAAAGAGAAAAAAATTGTTAGAGAGTCAAATGAAGGTTGGCTTGGCATAACTGATAAATATTGGATGACAGCTTTTGTTCCTGAATCTGGCAAAAATTTTAAATCTACTTTTCTTTATGATGAAGGATTTAAAGCTAATTATATAATTAATAAACCAACCATAATTAATCAATCTTCAACAGGAATTAATGAACTTAGATTATTTGTTGCTGCTAAAGAAGTTGAAACAATTGATGGCTACGCTGCTGATCAAAATATTAATAAATTTGATTTAGTAATTGATTGGGGTTGGTTTTATTTTTTCACTAAACCATTATTTTTTGTAATAGATTATTTATTTAAAATTTCTGGAAATTTCGGGACAGCTATAGTTTTATTAACGATAGCTATAAGATTAATCTTCTTCCCTCTTGCAAACTTCTCATTCAGATCTATGGCAAAAATGAAAGCAGTTCAACCTGAAATGATGAGACTTAAAGAGCTTCATAAAGAAGACAAAGTAAAATTACAGCAAGAAATGATGGCTTTATATAGAAAAGAAAAAATTAATCCTGCTTCTGGATGCTTGCCAGTTTTGATTCAAATACCATTCTTTTTCGCTATATATAAAATGTTATTTATCTCTTTAGAAATGAGACATCAGCCTTTTTTTGGTTGGATTAAAGATCTTTCGGCTGCAGACCCAACTACAATTTTTAATTTGTTTGGACTGATACCATGGGATCCACCAAGTTTTATGATAATTGGTATTTGGCCAATTTTAATGGGCGCTTCTATGTGGGTTCAGCAAAAATTAAATCCAGCTCCTGCAGATCCAATTCAAGCTAAGATTTTTGCTTTCTTCCCGCTATTTTTAACAATCATTTTAGCTTCATTCCCATCAGGTTTAGTTGTTTATTGGACAGTAAACAATATTTTAACAATTGCTCAGCAATACGTAATCGTCAAACAAACTACTGTAAAAACAAATTAAATGTCTCAAAACATTTTTTTGGAAGAAATAAAAAAATTTTGGCCAAAAGATGCGCCAGATATAAACAATGTTCAAAAGTATGTTTCAAAATATAAAGATGAAAAGATTGTAATTAAATACGGGGGAAACGTTTTAATTGATAGAAATGTATTTAATAATTTTATTTTAGATATTAATATTTTAAATAAATTGGGTTTGTCAGTAATTGTTGTTCATGGTGGTGGCCCAAGAATTAAAAGAGAATTAGATAAAAAGAAAATTGAGTCAAAATTTATCGATGGATTAAGAGTAACTGATAAAAATATTATAAATGTTGTGGAAAAAGTTCTAATTGATTTTAATGATGATATTGTTCAAAATTTAAAGAAGTTAGGTTCTAACGCTGTATCTTTTCATCCGAAAAAAAATAATATAATCGAAGTAAGTCCTGAAAGAAAAGAGTTGGGCTTTGTTGGAATTCCAAATAAAATTAATTCAAAATTAATTGAAGATGCAACAAACCAAAAACAAATTCCCATTGTAGCTCCACTTGGCATTGGAGCAAATCAACAAACTTATAATATAAATGGAGATACAGCAGCTAGTGCAATAGCTAAAAAACTTAAATCTAGAAGGTTATTACTAATGACCAATGTTGAAGGAGTTTATGACGATCAAAAGAAACTAATTTCAGAAATAAAACCTTTGGATCTAGAAAATCTTATTAAGTGGAAAGTTGTTCAAGGAGGCATGATTCCTAAAATAAAAAATTGTGTTGATGCTGTCGAGAATGGAGTAAGAGGAGTTGTTATACTTGATGGAAGAAAATCACATTCAATATTGTATGAAATTTTTTCCGATCAGGGTTCTGGAACCTTAATAAGAGAATGAAAAACTTAACAAAAATAAAATTTTGGTTATTTGATCTAGATAACACTCTTTACGATGGTGCAACAAAAGTTTTTGACCAAGTAGATAAAAAAATGTCAAAATTTATATCTGAAAAACTAAATGTAAGTATAGAAGAAGCTAGGAAAATTCAAAAAAACTATTTCCAAGAATATAACACCACATTAAATGGAATGATCAAACATCATAAAATAGATGCAGATGAATTTTTAGAATTTGTACATGATGTTGATCTTAGTTTTTTACACAAAAATGAGTTTTTAGAGGATGAAATAAAAAAACTACACGGAAAAAAAATAATTTTCACTAATGGATCAAGAGCTCACGCGTTAAATGTAACAAAAAGAATTGGAATTGATAAGCTTTTCGATGGAATTTTTGATATTCGAGACTGTGAATTTATTCCAAAGCCTTCTAAAGAACCTTATAAAAAATTAGTAGAAAATTACAAAATTGAGCCACAATACTGTATATTCTTTGAAGATATTGCAAGAAATTTAAAGCCAGCTTACGAATTAGGAATGAAAACTGTTTGGATTAAAAATGACGAACCCTGGGCAGCAAAATACTCGGATGAAAATTTTATTAATTATAAAACAGACAACCTGGCGAAATTTTTGAAGGAGATTAATGAACTTAGATAAATTAGAAAAAACTATTAATGAAAGTTTTGAAATTAAAGAAAAAGTAGGTCCTAAATCAGATAAAAAACTTATAAAAGCAATTAACGAAACAATTAATTTAGTAGATGCAGGTAAGATTAGAGTTGCGAATAAAATTAATGGTGCATGGATTGTTAATCAATGGATTAAAAAAGCAATCCTTTTAAGCTTTAGAGTAAATAAAATGGAAATGTCAAAAGGCCCTTACACCACTTGGTACGATAAAGTTCCAGGTAAAACAGTTAAATGGAAAGAAAAAGATTGGAAAAAAGCTGGATATAGACACGTGCCAAATGGAGTTGTGAGGAGAGGATCTTATATTGCAAAAAATGTCGTGCTAATGCCTTCGTTTGTAAATTTAGGAGCATATGTTGACGAAGGCACAATGATTGACACTTGGGCTTCTGTAGGATCGTGTGCTCAGGTTGGAAAAAATTGTCATATTTCTGGTGGTGCTGGAATTGGTGGTGTGCTTGAACCGCTTCAAGCTGGACCAGTCATAATTGAGGATAATTGTTTTGTTGGCGCAAGGTCAGAAATTGCTGAAGGTGTTTTAGTTGAAGAAGGCGCAGTTATTTCAATGGGAGTATATATTGGCGCATCAACCAAAATTGTAGATAGATCGACTGGTGAAATTACTTTTGGAAAAGTTCCAGCTTATTCTGTTGTAGTGCCAGGAAGTCTACCTAATAGATCTAATCCAAATGGACCCTCTTTATATTGCGCTGTAATTGTTAAAAAAGTTGACTCAAAAACAAGAAGTAAAACATCCATCAACGATCTATTAAGAGATTAACACTAAACATGAATGAACTAAAATTAGCAAAAGAGCTTATTAAATTTCCAAGTATTACACCAAAAGATGCAGGTGCTATTGGATATGTAGCAAAGCAATTAAGAAAGCTGGGTTTCGATTGTAAAATTTTAGAATTTAAAGATAAAAATAAAATAAGTAAGCCAATTAAAAATATTTATGCAAGACTAGGTAAAAAAAGTCCCAATTTGTGTTACGCTGGTCATACAGATGTTGTGCCACCGGGAAATTTAAAAGATTGGACTGTTAACCCCTTTAGGCCATTAATTAAAAATAATCATTTAATTGGAAGAGGTGCTAATGACATGAAAAGCTCAATAGCTTGTTTTATATCAGCTGTAGATAAATTCTTAAAAAAAAGAAAAAAATTTAATGGTTCAATTAGTTTTCTAATCACTGGAGATGAGGAAGCCCTCGCAATTAATGGAACAAAAAAAGTAGTAGACTATTTAAAAAAGAAAAAAGAGAGAATAGATTTTTGCATTGTTGGTGAGCCTACAAATCCGAATAAACTTGGAGAAATGATAAAAATAGGCAGACGTGGTAGTATATCTGGGAATATTGTTATTTCTGGGTCACAAGGGCATGTTGCTTACCCTCATCTTTCTAATAATCCTATAAATACATTAGTAAAAATATGTAAAAAACTTAATGAACATAAACTAGACAAAGGTAACAAAAACTTTCAACCTTCAAATTTAGAAATTACTTCGATAAATGTTGATAATGCTGCTACTAACGTTATTCCAGCAAATTCTAGAGCACAGTTTAATGTTCGATTTAATAACCTTCATACTTCAAGTAGTTTAAAGAAAAAAATCAATTCGATTGTTAAAAATTTATGCAAAAAAAATAAATGTAAATTTAAAATAGATTTTCATGTTAATGGGGAGTCTTTTCTAACTAAACCGAATAAAACTATTTATATGGCTAGAAATATAATTAAAAAGGTAACTAAAATTAAACCTAAATTTTCTACAACAGGCGGAACCTCTGACGCAAGATTTATAAAAAAAATTGCCCCATGTCTTGAATTTGGTTTAGTTAATAAAACAATGCATAAAGTTGACGAATGTGTTTCTTTAAAAGATTTAAAAAATCTGACAAAAATTTATCAAAATATCCTTGAGGATTATTTTAGGTGAAACTTTATAAAGTAAAAAAATCTAAAATTGATAATTTTGGTCTTTATGCATCTAAAGATATAAAAAAAGGAACCCGTGTAATTGAGTACAAGGGTAAAGTTATTACTAGAAGAGAAGCTGAGGAAAATCCTAAGTATGATAATGATAAAGCAATTTATCTTTTTAATTTAAATAAAAGATATGATCTTGATGGAGATTTTAAATTTAATACAGCAAGATTGATAAATCATTCGTGTGACCCTAATTGTGAAGTTACTGGAACAGGGCTAAAGGTTTGGGTTCACGCTATTAAAGATATTAAAAAAGGTGATGAATTTTCTTATGATTACGGATTTAGTTTTGATGAAGATTATAAAAACTACCCATGTCGTTGTAAATCAGAAAACTGCTGTGGTTATATTGTTAGAGAAGGATCGAGATGGAGATTAAAAAAAAAGAAAAAAAGGTAGGCTAAATTTCAGTAACTATAAAAGCTTTGCTGCCATAACCATACTCGAACGCAGGTCTAAATTTAATTGATGGATTTTTCACTTTAAATTCCTCAAAAGCTGCGTATTCTCCTTTTTTTGCGCTACCTTTATAAAAAATATAGTCATCAAACATTATAATAGTTCCTTTTTGAAGTATTTTTTTCAAAAAATTAAGTGCTAAGCTCGTAGCCTCTTTTAAATCACAGTCAATCATTACAACGCGCGCTTTTTCAATTCCATAATGATATGGATCTTTATCTTTTATTGTTTCCTCAAAAAAACCTTTTATTATTTTGTATTTTTGCCCTCCTGAACACTTTAAAATATTTTTTAAAACTTGTTTTTCATTTACTGAAAAAATACTATCTTTGAATCGAGGATGTTTATCGTCATCACTTATTTTTCCAAAGCCTTTGAATGAATCAAATCCATAAAAATCACAGTTTGCTTTCCCAAAAATTTTTTCTATTTTTTTATTAATTTTCATCGCAAAATTAAAAGAACTACCTGTAAAAATACCAAATTCTAAATAGGATCCGTACGTTTCATCATGAGCAGTAATGAACATTGCTTTTTTAATAGCTTTATATTTACCAATAGTAAATTCTAAATAAGGTGAAATAAGTGAAAAAATTGAAGCAATAACATTTTGTATGAATAAAAATTTTTTTAATATTTCAAGTAAATTCATGATAATAATTTATTATAAATTTACAGTATATACATTTTAATGGATTTTCAAAATTTAAATAAAAAATTTAACTTATGTATCTATATAGTTATTTTTTTTTCAGTATTTCTTTTTTTAATTGGTTTTTTTTTTCAAGAAAATTCTGCTGGTGCTGGTGGTTTCAAAGGTGATTTTCAAAATGTTTGGAACAACTTATCTATATTTAAAAACAACGATTTTAAAGAAGGCCTCAAAGCTACTGCTGGTATAGGAGAAATAAAATACGCAAGTAGTCGTACGCCATTGATCTATATTTTAAATGCTTACCTAAATCCATTTGCAGGTAGTAAAAATGTTTATATTTTAAGTATCTTTTTTTTTTCAATTTTTATATTTTTTTTATTTTATCTTTCTTTAAAGAAAAAATATAAAAATGAGTATCAAAGTCCTTATATTGTATTTTTATCATGCCTTATCTTGCTCAGCCCTTATTTTAGAACTAGTTCTTATTGGGGTTTAGAAGAAAATTTTGGTATTTTTGCTGTCTTACTTTCATTCATTTTTTTCATGAAGGTAAAGGAAATGAATAAAACTACTAGTAATTATGATATATTCTTGTTAGCTCTTTTTAGCTCTCTAGGTGTTTATTTCGATCATAAACTAGTAGTAATACCTTTTTACTTTTTGTTTAACTTACTTTTAGAAGTTAAAATTTCTTTAAGGAAAAAATTTAATTTAAGTCTGTTTTATTTAATTTTTTCTATCCCATTCATATATTTAATCAATTTATGGGGCAATATAATACCAGTCAGAGATGCTGAACTCAGAGGTACTTTACAAACAGTTTATTTAGAGAATATTGGCTTCGCACTTACAATTATAGCTTTTTATATGGTGCCTTTTTTATTTTTGAAAGAACAAAGTCTGTTAAACATATTAAAAAATAAAATTAAGAATACGAATTTTTATATAATTTTAATTATTTTAATTGCTTATGTTTTAGTGCTTATTAATTTTAATATTATCGAGAAAGAATTTTTAGGTAATGGAATAATTTATAAGTTTTCAATTATTGTTTTTAGCAATTTTGAATTAAGTAAAATATTTCTTTATATTAGTTTTTTTATTTCTGCATTAATAATTTATTTATATATAGATAGCCCTAAGGATTATATATTTATATTTTACTTAGTATTAAGTTCGATTTTAGTAACACCATTGCTGCAAGAATATTTCGACCCTTTAATTTTAATTCTTATTTTATTATTTTTTAACACAAGGATATTTCTAAATTATAAAGGATTATTTTTTATTTATTCTTATTTCTTAATTTTTCTTATAATTGCAAACTTACATTATAGTTTAAATATTTTTTCATATTTTGGCTGATAATTTTAAAATACCTAAAAACATTTTTATAGAGTCTTTAAATAAATGCAACTTACTTTGCCCAACATGATGCCATTTAACAGGTAATTCTTCTATTTTTTGGTTAATTTTTTTTGCTAGTATTACTATTTCTAAATCATGATCAAAGCCATACATTGTAAGTTTTCTAAATATTTTCTTTGCAATTTGATTTTTATATAATTTAAATCCACATTGGGTGTCTTTAATTTTGATATTTAAAAAAAATGAAATTAAAACTCTAAAAATTTTTCCAATAAGTAATCTATGTTTTGCAGTTTTCACTTTGGAGCTTTCTAATGCTCTTGAACCAAAAAAAATGTAATTATCAATAGAAATTACCCTTTTTTTTATCCAAAGGTTTATTTGTGTTAATGGGACTGAAAAATCGAGATCAGTTGTTAAAATCCATTCTTTTTTTGCTGCTAAGCATCCTTTTTTTAGAGCGAAACCTTTACCGCAATTTTTTTTAACTCTAATTAATTTATAGGATAAGTTTTTACTTTTTTGTAAACTATTAAAAAAGTTTTTTATAATAATATATCCTTCATCATCGCTTCCATCATCAACGAATAATATTTCAATTTGAGAAGTAATATTTTTTTTTAAAAAAATATTAATGTTTTTAAATGCTAAATTTAATCTTTTTTTTTCATTATAAAAAGGGATTACAATAGATAATGAATTTATTTTATGAATATTTTTCTTTTTCACCAACAATTATAATAGACATGCCAAATGGAAAGTCTATATATTTTAGAAAAAATAACTCCAAACTAAAAATAAAATTTAATAAATTATTAATTATTCTATTTGGTGTTTTTTCTACATCATCAATGTAATCAATCTTAAGCACTTTTAAAATAATTGTAATCAGAGCTATTGGAAAAAATAGCAAAGTATTAAAAAATGTAATTCTTTTCACTCTATAATCTTGTGAAACTAATTTTTTAATCTTATTATAACTGTATCTTCTAAAATGTTTAAGGACCTCATCTTTTTTTGAAAATAAAAAGTTATACGCTGGCACTGTAAGTAATATTTTACCTTTTGGCCTTATATATGTTTTCAGTTTTTTTATTGCAATACCGTCATATTTTATATGCTCCAATACATCAGCAAGTATAATGTAATCATACTTTATTGATTTATCTAATTTTTTGAAAACTTTTACTTTTTTATCCTTTTTGTATTTAGATAATAAATAGTTGGTTGTTTTCTTATCTTTCTCATAACAAAACACTTTGCCAAATTTTGCTAAAGCTTCTATATTTGTCCCACTGCCGCAACCATAATCGAGTATCTTTAAATTTTTTTTTTTATTAGTTGAGTTTTCTTTAATAAACTCTGATATAAGTTTTCTTCTTACATTAAACCACCAGTGAGTTTTTTGATTTTTTATGTGTCTATTGTAAACTTTTCTTTCCATTACTTTATATTTTAATATAAAACTATATACATTTAAAATGATCAATTTTTTATTAAAATATCCTTTTCTCTATAGATTGTATCAAACACTCGTAAGAAAAAAATTTGATGAATATGATTTTCTTCAGTATATTATTAACTCACAATCAAAGATAAAATCTGTAAGAATTTTAGATTTATGCTGTGCAGATAGTTTTATTCTTAAATATATTCATGAAGATATTGATGAATATACGGGAATAGACTTTAATGAGCATTGTATAAATCAAAACAAAAAAAATTGGGAAAAATTTCGTTTTGAACAATTAGATTTAACAAAAAAAGTAACCTTCGAGAAATTGTTAACATTGAAACCTAATTTTATTTTAGTCCATGGTGCTATTCATCACTTGGATGATGGAACAGTAAAAAAAATAATTAGCTTAATTAAAAATTATTTTCCTAATTGTATTTTTATTTCAGTGGATCCTGTTAAGCATAAAAATCAATTTTTAAATAAATTAATGATTATGTTAGATAGAGGAAAATTCATTAGATCTCCGAAATCTTATAAAGAAATAATAGGTAACTTTAATTATTTAATAACTGACGATTTTTATAAAATGAGCTTTAAATATATTTTTTATTATAACAATATTGATATTCAAAAGCTTTATAGTGACTGGAAAACTCTGATAAAATAATTTTTTTATCTATGAAAAAAATACCTGAAGTATCAGTAATACTTCCTAATTATAATAGCCATAAATTTATTCATGATACGGTTAGATCAGTTTTAAACCAGAAATTTAATAGTTGGGAATTAATTATAGTTGATGATGACTCTAATTATAAAACAAAAAAAATTTTAAAAAAATTTGCTCAAAATAAAAAAATTAAAATCTATTGGTTAAATAAAAATAAAGGGGCTGGATATTGTAGAAATTTAGCAATAAAAAAATCAAAATCTAAGTACCTCGCTTTTATCGACTCGGATGATATCTGGAAAAAAAATAAATTAAAAACTCAAATTAATTTTATGAAAAAAAATAATTATTTTTTTACCTATACTAACTACGAAACTTTCGGTAAAAAAATGAAAAAAATTTATAATCCGCCAAAATTAGATTATTCAAATTTTATAAAAAATACCTCAATAGCAACGAGTACGATGATGGTCAAGAGAGAGAAAATTAGAAATATTAAATTCACTAATAGTAAAATTTGTGAAGACTACTATTTTAAATGTAAGCTTTTAAAAAAAGTTAAGTTCGCCTACTGTTTAAAAAAAAATTTAACTAAATATAGAATTAGAGATAAATCACTTCAGAGTAGTAACATTAGAAATTTTTATTGGATTTGGAAAATAAACAAAGATTTTAATAATTTAAATTTTTTTGAAAACTTTATCTCTTTATTTTTTATTTCCCTTAATTCCATTAAAAAGTATGGCGGAAAAAATATTTTTGATTAATATTTAATATTATAAAGATATAATCCGCATGCTGGAGCTGGTGGTGCACATTTAGATCTTTTTTTTGACTTAAATGCTAATTTAAAATCATTAATACTCCACTTATTTGTAGCAAGATACTTTAAACAACCTACCATGGATCTTACTTGATTTTGAAGAAAGGATTGAGAACTAAATCTGATTTTAATAATGTCATTTAATTTTCCTATTTTAATATTATTCATTTTTTTTATTGGTGATTTTGCGCTGCAACTAGCCGCTCTAAATGTTGAAAAGTTGTGAGTTCCCTCTAGTAGTTTTGCTCCTTTTTTTAATAGATTTAAGTTCATCTTTTTTTTTACATGCCAAGCTCTATTTTTATTTATTGATAAGTTGGCTTGTCTATTAGCTATTAAATATTCATAAGTTCGTAATTTTGCGCTATGTCTCGCATGAAAATTATTTGATTTTTTTCTTACATCCAGAATAGAAATTAGTTTATTTTTTAAGAAATAGTTAGCAGACTCTAAAAAAACTTTTTTATTTTCAATTTTTTTTTTTACTTTAAAGGAAGCATATTGAGAGAATGCATGAACCCCTTTATCTGTTCTACCAGCTCCAGTAATTCTTATTTTAGTTTTTAGAATTTTTTTAAAAACTTTCTCAATTTCGTCTTGAATTGATTTGCCATTTTTTTGACTTTGCCATCCCACAAAATTTGTGCCTTCGTATTCAACTTTGATTAAATAATTTAACATCCTAGCTTAAGATTTGACCAGTTTTTATCTTATTTCCTTTTAAAAACTCGTCAACTTGCATTAATTTTTTTCCTTCTTTTTTTAACTCTAAAATCTGTAAGGCATTTTTTTTACATGCAATTATCATTTTATTAGGATCAATTATTGCTCCAGCCTTATCTTTTTTTTCAACTATCGTTGCTTTAGTGATCTTAATTCTTTTACCGTTAAGCACAAACCATGTTCCTGGATTTGGATAAAAAGCTCTTATTTTAGCTAAAATTTCTTCCGCATTTTCGTTCCAGTTTATTTTAGATTCAATTTTTTCAATTTTCTTTGCATAAGTAACTTTCGTTTCATCTTGTGGGGTAAAATTTGCTTTATTATTTTTAATTAATTCCAGTGCTTCAATTATTAGTTTTCCTCCAAGTTCTGACATTTTTTCACTTATTTCTTCATAATTTATTTTATTACTAATCTGTATTTTTGATTGAATTAAAACAGGCCCAGCATCAAGTTTAGGAACAATTTTCATTATAGAAATTCCTGTCTGTTTGTCTCTCATCATAATAGCTCTTTGAATTGGTGCTGCTCCTCTCCACCTGGGCAGTAAAGATGCATGGACATTCAAAAAGGATAAATTTTCAATGTTTAATAATTTTTCTGGTAAAATTTTACCATAGGCGACAACTACAACTATATCGGGTTTTAATTTTTTTAAATGATTAATTTCGCTCTCTTCATCCAGCTTAACAGGGTATCTTACTGGAATATTTAATTTATCAGCATAGTCATGAACTGCAGAATTTTGAACTTTCAAACCTCTACTCTTTTTATTAGGTGGCTGTGTATAAACTTCTATGATTTTGTGATTTGAATTATTTAGTGCTTTCAATATAGGAACAGAAAAACTTGGGGTTCCCATAAAAACAATTTTAAATGACATTAAGTTTACAGTATCGCTTTATCTAACTCTTTTTTTTGTTTTTTTAATTTTTTAATTATCATATCTTTTTTTAATTTAGATAAATAATCTATAAATAGAATTCCATTTAGATGATCAATCTCATGCTGAACACAGGTTGACAATAATCCCTCGGCCTCTAACTCAGCTTTCTTTCCATGATAATTAATATAATTAATTTTACATTTAGCTGGTCTTTCAATTTCTGCAAAATGGCCTGGTAGTGATAAACATCCCTCCTCATATGTTGAAGTTTCTTTTGATTGATATGTAATCTCAGGATTGATTAGAAAAATTGGATTTTTCTTTTCTTCTTTTTTAGAAATATCTATTACTATTATTCGTTTAAGAATACCGATCTGTACTGCGGCTAAACCAATACCAGGCGCAGCGTACATAGTTTTCAGCATATCATCTAAAAGTTTTTGGGTATCGTTATTAACTTGATGCAAAGGTTCACTTTTTTTTCTTAAAATAATGTCTGGCTCAATAATAATGTTTCTTATTGACATTATTTATGTCCTTTCAGGAAAAGCTGAAACTATTACTTTATTTCTGATAGCAATTAAATTCATTTTATTTAATAAATTGGTCACAAAGTATATTGTTTCAGGATCCAGCTGGTAAATTTCATCCTCACCTATAATTTCAACAATTTTCAAACTTAAAAATGCTTTTTGTTCATTGTCAATTAATTTTAATAAATTTTCTGGTATTTCAAATTTTTTTGATAAATCTTCATATTTAAAACTCTCTGGTAAAGAAAAACCGTCATTAATAAGTGAGTCTGCTAAAGCTAGATCTTTTGCTGATATAAAATATTTTTTATTTTTTGAAACTTTTTTAAAAATTTTGTTTATATCTTTTTGTATTTTTTTTTTGTCCTCATCTTCTATATAATATTTAAGTATTTTAGATTGATGTAAAATTTTATCATTATATTTGATTTTTCCCTTAAGAAAATTTGTTTCAGATAAAATTCTACTTTGAGCGGTTTCTTGATACTTTTCTGGAACATTCTCTAATCCGATTCCTTCAATTTGATCGCTAAGAAATTTTGGATAAATATTTGTTAAATCAGATTTTTTAAATAAATCCTCTAAGAGGAACAAGTACTCTATTTTATTTTCAATAGACTCGGAAAGTAAATATTTTTGATAAATTAATGCCCTTGCATCACTTTCATCAAAAGTTTGATAGTTATTTTTTGCATTAATCAAATTATTTAAATTAAATGGAATTTGTTTATAAAACTCAAAAATTGTTTTTTTATCTAATTTATTATTATTTGCTGCAATTTCTAATTCTTTTATTTTTTCTTTATTTGTTGAATCTTCAAGTTTTATTAAATTTGCTGAATTTAAATATTTCCAAATTTCTGGTTTCGTTTTTGGTGTTGGCTCATATTTAAAATTTGGGACAGTAATACTTGAAAGATAAAAGTTTAAAAGATTTTTTTCACTAATTTTATTATCAGTTTTTTCTGTTATACCTAAAAGATAATTAATTTTATCATCATAAAATTTGCTAGATAATTTTTGTTCACGTAAAAGATCCAATAAAAGTTGAGCTTCCGAATTTTTTTTATTGAAAACTAAACAATAAATTTTAAATTTTTCTAAGTATGGATCTTTGATTTTAGCATCTATGAATTGAATCTTATCACAGCCATCTTTAATGTTTGCGCTAGCAATATTCTTATCAACTAAAAACTGAACAGCTTTATCTTTGCTTGCGAATTCTTGATTTTGATTTAAGAAACTTTCAATCAATTCAATCCTGTTATTTTTAATTAACCAATCTATTTTTAAATTTACAAATTCTTCTTCGGTCATTCCTTGAGGTGGGTAAGAAAATGAAAATAAAACAATTTCTAAGATTTCTTGAGATGACTTTGAAAGATTAATTTTATTCAATCTTTTTAAACTTAATTTTAAATCTTCAGCTTTTGTATTAGACCACATATTTAAATCAAAATTGTAATCTGCCGGTTGGAAAATTCCAAAAACATTTCTTTCCTCTGTTTCAATTTCACTACCTTCTTGAATTTCTATTTTTTCTGAGCTTTTGATTACATTTGAAGCTTTTGTGTTATCAGTCTCTTGAATTTCTTTGTTTGAAGAATTAGAGGTCTCGATATTATTATTATTTGTATTATTTTTCCAAATATCTATTTTTTCATCGCTCCATAAATAGGAAGATAAAAAAAAAACTAATAAGCTAATTAAATAGTTAAAGTTTTTTAATCTCATTAGTCACATCAATTTTAAATTCTTTTTCAGGACTTGGAAATTTGATTTTTTCAATCAGGAAAATTGAAAAAATTATTACAACAATCACTAAAATTGTTTTAATTAGGATTCTAAATAGTGTATTTCCAATTTTAGGTTGCCTATTGTATTTAAGTTGCATACTTTTTGATTTTATTTAAACTCAATAAATAAGACATAATTATGAAAAATCAAATCGTTAAAATTATATAAATGGAAAAAAACCTTACTTTGACCGGTATGATGGGTGTGGGTAAAACAACTATAGGTAAAAGACTGGCCAAAAAATTAAATTATGCTTTCGTAGACGTAGATAAAATTATCGAAAACCAAGAAGGTGAGTCTATAAGCTCAATATTCAAGAATAAGGGAGAAAATTATTTTAGAAAAATTGAGACACAACAAACAATAAAAGAACTTAAAAAAGATAACTCGGTTATTTCACTTGGTGGTGGGGCTTTTTTAAATTCTTCAATACGACAATACTCAAAAAAACACTCTGTTAGCTTTTGGTTAGATGTTCCAATTGAAACATTGTTAAAAAGATTAAAAAAAAGTAAAAATCGACCTGTGCTAGGAAAAGGAAAAACTGATGCTTCAATAAAAAAAATTTATTTTATAAGAAAAAAATTTTACAATATAGCTGATCATCGAATTAAATGTAAAAAATTAACCTTAAAACAAATTGTTGAAAAAATTTTAAACTTCTATGAAAAATCAAGAAATTAAGTTTCAAAATAAGTCTGAAAAGTATTCAATATTTATCGGTGAAAATTCAATTAATTTGTTGCCAAATAAAATTAAAACCTTGTGTCCTGAAACAAGAAAAGTAGGTGTAATAATAGATAAAAATATACCTTTAAATTACAAACAAGGACTTAAGAAAAAATTGAAAGGTTATGATGTTACATTTTTACCATTTTTGGCTAATGAAAAAAATAAATCATTAATCAAAGCTTATTCATTATTAAATGTTTTATTGTCAAAAAATTTTAATCGTTCAGATTTAATAATTGGTTTCGGTGGAGGCATCACTGGTGACGTTGCTTCTTTTGTTGCAAGTATCTTTAAAAGAGGAACAAATTTTATCAATATTCCAACAACTTTGTTAGCACAGGTAGACTCATCTATTGGCGGAAAGACCGGAGTAAACTCTAGTCACGGCAAAAACCTCATAGGATCATTTTATCAGCCTAAATTAGTATTAATCGATACCACATTTCTAAAAACATTGCCAAAAAAAGAAATGATTTGTGGCTATGCTGAAATATTAAAACATTCAATTATAAAAGATAAAATTTTCTTTAACTGGTTAAAAAAGAATACAAAATTAATTTTAGATAAGAAAAAAAAAGAATTAATCTATGCAATAAAAAAAAGTTGTCAGATAAAAATGTTTTTTGTAAAGCGGGACACTAATGAGAAGAATTTAAGAATGACTTTAAATTTTGGCCATACATTTGCTCACGCGATTGAAACTAAAAATAATTATTCAAAAAAATTTACCCATGGAGAAGCAGTTCTATCAGGCATGATATTGGCTAGTAAATTTTCAGTTTATAAAAAATTATGTTCTAGTAAGACATTAAATGAAATTAAAAATATTTATATTCAAAATAATTTAGATTACACATACAAAAAATATTTTGATAAAAAAGAAATTGATAAACTTCTTCCTTTCTTAAAAAATGATAAAAAAAATAATGATGGGAGAATTAATTTTATTTTGTTAAAAAAAGTGGGTAAAACAACTTTATCAAATCAAAATAAAATATCTTTAAAAGATTTAAGAAGTATTACGAAAACTATTGCTCAATACTAATTTCTAAAGCATGTATTTTGTTTGAAAGTTCATCTTTTAAAACTTTCATTACTTCCTTTTGAGCTGTTACTCTTGAAAGTGAATTTAAATACAAAGATTTTATTCTTAGGTGTAGGTAAAATTTATTTCTTGAAAATAATTTATGTTTGACATGTTTATGTGAATTATCAACAATCTCTATTTGTTCAATTTCTATTTCTTTTTTTAATTTAGTAATAATATCTTCAAAAAAATTATTCATAACTAAGATTTTACTATATAGATTAATTTTATGAAAATAATTTGTGATTGGGAAAATTGTAAAGAAACTGGATCTTATAAAGCTCCAATAGAAAAAGATAACAGTAAAAAGTACCGATTGTTGTGTCTTAATCATATTAAAATATTTAATAAAAATTGGAATTATTTTGAGAATATGAATGATCAGGAAATAGAATTTTTTATAAAATCGGATTTAACTTGGCATAAATCTACAAAAACTTTTGGTTCTTCAGATAACTTTTTTAATATTTTATGGAATAATGCTCTTGATGATAAATTAAATATTTTTAAAAGCTCAAATTTTAGAGATTTTAAGAAAACAAAAATCTCTCAGCAGGATAAGGATGCTTTACAGGTTATGGAATTAAACGAAGACGTTAAATGGGAACAAATTCACTCAAAATTTAAAGAACTTGTAAAAAAGTATCATCCTGATAAAAATCAAGGAAATAAAAAATTTGAAGATAAATTAAAAAAGATTACTTTGGCTTATAGCCAACTTAAGAAAACTTTAGGAAAAAAATGAAAATGGAACAATTTTTACAAAAAACAGATATCAAATTATCAGTAAAACAAACATTTGGATTTGATAGTGATATGCAAGTTGGGGCTTTTTCAAAAAAAAATGAATACGTTCCAAAAATAGATCCTGATTATAAATTTGATAAAGATACAACTCTAGCTATCCTAGCTGGCTTCTCTTTTAATAAGAGAGTTTTAATTCAAGGTTACCACGGAACAGGAAAATCTACTCATATCGAACAAGTAGCTGCAAGACTAAACTGGCCTTGCGTAAGAGTTAATTTAGACAGCCACATAAGTCGAATAGATTTAATAGGTAAAGACGCCATTGTATTAAAAGATGGAAAACAAATTACAGAGTTCAAAGAGGGCATTTTACCGTGGTCAATTCAAAATCCAGTTGCATTGGTTTTTGATGAATATGATGCTGGAAGACCTGATGTGATGTTTGTGATTCAGAGAGTTTTAGAAAATGAAGGAAATTTTACATTGTTAGATAAAAACAAAGTTTTGCAACAACACGATTTATTCAGAATTTTTGCAACAACAAATACTGTAGGTCTGGGTGATACAACTGGACTGTATCACGGAACACAGCAAATTAACCAAGGTCAGATGGATAGATGGAATATTGTTTCAAATTTAAATTATTTACCGTTTGAAAAAGAACTAGAAATAGTTTTAGCGAAAAATAAGAATTTAAATAATAAAGAAGGAAAAGAACTTTTATCAAACATGATAAAAGTTGCTGATTTGACAAGAAAAGGTTTCATTAATGGTGATATTTCCACTGTTATGAGTCCTCGTACAGTTTTACATTGGGCAGAGAATACAAGTATATTTAAAGATCAAGGATATGCTTTTAGAATTACATTTTTAAATAAGTGTGATGAATTAGAGAAAAAAATAATTTCTGAGTACTACCAGAGATGTTTTGGAGAAGATTTGCCAGAATCATCTATAAATATCACTTTATAAAGTGGAAAATAAAAAAGAAAAAATAGCTGATTTTAAAACTGCAATAAGTTCCACAGTAAAATCACTGTCAAATACAGAAAAAATTGAAGTTTCGTTTGGTAATGAAATTTCCAAATCTGGAACAAATACAATTAGATTGCCAGAATTAAGCTCTATTAATAATAAATTAAATTATAATCAAATAAGAGCAATAGCGGACTCGAAATCCTTGAGGCATAGATTCTCTGACCTTAAAACATTTAAACAATATGAGCCCGATGGAAATATATCTAAGCAATTATATAGGATTGCAGAGAAGATTAGATGTGAAAAAATTGGAACTAGCTATTTTAAAGGAGTAAAAAACAATATTGAAACTTTTTACCAAGAAAGAGTCTCTGGCTTAGACCTTAAAAGTAGTGAAGATAAAATTGTTGAGTCTTTTGAAAATTATTTGCGAACTAAATTCCTTGATTTTGAAAATAATAGTCAAATCGATAAAAAACTAAAATCTTATAAAAAGGATTTAAATGAGAAATTTAAAAATAAGATAGGTCAATTGAATGAATTTGCTTTAGATCAAGAAAAATTTAATTCCCTAATTTCTGAGCTTATTGCAAATATGAATCTAGATGAAAATCTAGATGAAGAAGAAAAAAAAGATGATGAAAAAAATAATGATGATAAACAAAATAAACCTGATAACCAGGAAAAGCATGCAAAAGAAAAAGAAGACAAGCAGCAAGAGATGTCGATAGACTCTAGTATACCTGACCTTGAAAATGAGGCTAAAGAGTCAGACCAAGTTGAGGAAGATGTTGAAATAGAGGATAGCTCTCAACCAGATTTAAGAAAAAAAGGTAAGAGTGCTTTAGGTGACATAGGTTATAAAACCTACACTGAAGAATTTGATGAAATTATCAAAGCAGAAGAACTAGAGAATACTGAAGAACTTACAAGACTAAGAAAAAATTTAGACCAGCAATTACTTCAACTTAAAAATTTCATTTCTAAACTTGCAAACAAGTTACAGAGAAAACTTTTAGCTAAACAAAATAGATCTTGGAATTTCGACCTTGAAGAGGGTTTATTAGACACATCAAAACTACCAAGAATAATTATGGATCCATTCAATTCTTTATCTTTTAAAAAAGAAAAAGATATCGAGTTCAAAGATACGCTGGTAACAATTTTAATTGATAATTCTGGTTCAATGAGAGGTAAACCTATCTCAGTAGCAGCAATCTGCGCTGACATACTTTCAAGGACATTAGAACGATGTGCAGTTAAAGTAGAAATACTTGGTTTCACTACAAAACATTGGAAAGGAGGATCTTCTAGAGAAAAATGGATGAAAAATGATAAACCAACTTTACCAGGAAGATTAAATGATCTTAGACACATTATTTATAAATCAGCGGATACTCCTTGGAGGCAGTCTAAAAATAATATGGGTCTAATGCTTAAGGAAGGGTTGTTAAAAGAAAATATTGATGGTGAAGCACTTAAATGGGCTTACAATAAAATGAATCGAAGAAAAGAAGAAAGAAAAATCCTTATGGTTATTTCAGATGGAGCTCCAGTGGACGACTCTACTCTATCAACTAACACCAGTGACTATCTAGAGTCTAATCTTAAAAAAACGGTCAAATGGATTGAAAATAAAACAAATATTGAATTATTGGCTATTGGAATTGGTCATGATGTTACAAGATATTATAATCAAGCTGTAAAAATTACAGATGTTCAGGATTTAGGAGATGTAATGATTAATCAGCTAACTGACTTATTTGTCGAAAAAAATAAAAAAACAATTCACTAATTCTTAATTTCAGAAACTGAACTTTCCGAAAAGTCTTTTATTTTGTTAACCAGCAATCTAAATGGAATTAACATTAACAATGCAATTAGTAGTTTAACGGCTAAATCTCCAATAGCTAAAGTTACCCAGGGTATTCCTGTTGCGTAAAAAGCGATTGAAAAAAATAGAAACGTATCGGTAATAGATCCAATTATTGATGATGCGAGAGGAGCTACATACCATATTTTTTTTCTTAAAGAGTCAAAGATTTGAACATCTAAGTTTTGAGCAATAAAAAATGCAACTCCAGAACCGACGGCAATCCTAATAGAAATAATATCTAAAAAATTAGTTGATACAAATAATGTTAAAAGAACTCCAATACTAAATCCTATATATACAACTTTTCTTGCTACCAATTTGCCATAAGCGCGGTTTGCTAAATCTGTTATTAAAAACGTAATCGGATAACTAAAAGCACCATAAGTTAAGATTTCATTTAATCCAAAATGTTGAATCGGAAATTGAACTAAGTAATTTGAAAGAACTACAACCAAACCCATTAGAAGAGAGAGTTTGTAAAATAAATTCATTGTAGAATTATGATTTTGCTGATATTGAAGCTTTAATTTTTTTTACTTTTTTTGATAATTTAGCGTTTTTTGCTGATATTAAAAACTTGTCTATGCCCCCTTTAAAATCTACAGTTCTTAATGCAGCGTTTGCTACATTTAGTTTAATATCTTTCTTTAAGATATCGCTTCTAAAAGTGACTTTCTTTAAATTTGGTAAAAATCTTCTTTTAGTTTTATTTTTAGCGTGGCTAACGTTGTGACCTTTTAGAGGTGATTTTCCTGTTAATTCGCATCTTTTAGACATAATTTTTTCCTGCTGTTATATAATTCTTGTTAACAGTGGGGTCAAGCGTTAATTCCAACCGCATCACTAACTTTTTTAAGATTTTCTTTTTTTAAAATTGAAATAAGGTCTTTCTTAATCTCTTTAACAATACCCGGTCCTTTATAAACCATGCCTGTATACAGTTGTACTGCATCAGCACCTGCGGTTATTTTTTCAAAAGCACTTTCTCCGGAGTCCACTCCCCCTACTCCTATAATCTTAATGTTACCTTTGGTTTCTTTGTAGAATTTTTTAATTAAATTTGTTGAAACATCTTTAAGAGGTTGACCAGATAATCCACCAATTTCATGTCTTTTGATATCAGAAAGATTATCACGATTGCTGTCTGTTGTATTAGAAACTATTATACTTTGTATTTTATGGCTACTTACTAATTCTACTATTTTGCTTATTTCATTATCATTAATATCAGGTGAAATTTTAATTGCTATTGGACAGTCAATTTTTTTTTCTTTTATAATTTTATTTATTCCAGATAAAAGTTTTTTCATCTCCCTTTGGTCATGAAAATCTCTTAAACCTTCAGTGTTTGGAGAGGAGATATTAATTGTTATATATCCGGCATACATTCCAAGTCTTGAAAGACAAATATAATAATCATCTTCTTTATTTTTTGTTTCTTTATTTGGCCCAATATTAATTCCTAAAAACCCATCAGGGTGATTTCTCGATATTCTTTTTGACACAGTTTCTGACCCATGATTATTAAATCCAAGACGATTAATAAGTGCTTGGTCTTTTTCTAGTCTAAATATTCTTGGTTTTGGATTTCCTAATTGTTGTTTTGGGGTAACAGTGCCCACTTCAATAAAACCAAAGCCAAATTTAAATAGAGAGTTATAAACTTCAGCGCTTTTATCAAAACCAGCTGCTAAACCAATTGGGTTTGAAATTGTTTTTCCTAAAAGATTAGTTTCAAGCATTTCCTCACTTTCCACTTTAAAAAAACTTTTTGGAAAAATATTTACTTTTAAAGATTTAATAGCTAGATCGTGTGCCACCTCAGGATCTAGAGAAAATATATAAGGTCTTAAAATTGAAAACATTAATTGTTTTTTATTTTATCTTTCATTAACTCAATTGTCTCTTTCAATCCGAAGAAGCTGACAAAATAACCCATTCTAGGACCATTTTCTTCTCCAAATACAACTTCGTAAATTAATTTAAACCAGTCTCTTAGATTTTGTTCATACCCATTTTCTTTACCAGTTGCGTAAACAATAGTTTGTATTTCCTCAGGTTTTAAGTTTTGTTTAATTTCAGATAATTTTTTAATTAGATTTTCTAAAGCCTTCCTCTCATTTGATGAAGGCTTTTTAAATTTTTTATTTGGCTCAACTTTGTCTTTAAAATAATTTATGGCATACTCAGTTAATCCATTTAAAATTGGATAATCTTTAGGTTTAATCTCTTGATGGAATCTATTTATAAACTTCCACAAAATTTCTTTATTATCTGCATTGCTAGACCCAACTAAGTTTAATAACATTGAAAAAGGCATTACGATTTTTTCTGCTGGTGGTTTTCCATTATGAACATGCCAAACAGGATTTAAAATTTGATCTTTTTCTTTTTGACTTGGATATTTTTCAATGCTTGTTAAATACTCATCAACTGTTTTAGGCACAAGCTCTGCGTAAAGTTTTTTAGCTCTTTTTGGATTTGGGTACATATATAAAGACAAGCTTTCCGGTGAAGCATATCTTAACCATTGATCAATAGAAATTCCATTTCCTTTTGATTTAGAAATTTTTTCTCCTTTTTCGTCTAAAAAAAGTTCATAAGCGAAACCGTTTGGAGGATTTTTTCCAAGAGTTTTACAAATCTTATTAGATAAAATAGCACTTTCGGTTAAATCTTTACCGTACATTTCAAAATCAACATCGAAAGCAAACCATCTCATCGCCCAATCTACTTTCCATTGTAATTTACAATCACCATCTAAAATGCTTGTCTCTATTTTTTCTCCCTTATTGTCAAAAATTGCCTTTCCAGTTGTATTATTTATTTCTAACAATGGTATTTCCAATACCTTGCCTGTTTTTGGGCATATCGGTAAAAATGGACAATATGTTTTTCTTCTCTCCTCTCTTAGAGTAGGAAGAATAATATTCATTATATCTTCATATTTTTCTGCTACTCTTATTAGCGATTTATTGAAGACACCATTTTTATAATTTTCTGTTGAACTTTTAAAAGTAAATTTAAACTTGAATTTATTTAAAAATTTTTTTAGCATTTCATTGTTATGCTCACCAAAGCTATTAAATTTTTTAAATGGATCTGGTATATTTGTTAAAGGTTTCCCCAAATTTTCTTTTAAAACTTTATCGTTGGGAATATTATCTGGGACTTTTCTTAGACCATCCATGTCATCAGAAAAAGTAATAAGTTCATGATTTATTTTTTCTATATGATTAAGAGCATTAATCATCATAGTAGTCCTAGCAACCTCGCCAAAAGTGCCTATATGCGGTAATCCACTTGGCCCATAACCAGTCTGAAAAGTTATTTTGCCTTTTTTTTTTATTATATCTTTTCTTTCTTTTAATAGCTTTCTAATTTCAACAAATGGCCAGGATGAAGTAGATTGAACTAAGTTATTATCCAACATAGTAATGGTTTATTAAATTTTATATGCAAAATACAGATATAATTGCGTCATATTAAGTTGAATTTTAAAACTATTTAAATAATCTCATTTTTAATGAACAGTAACAAAACAGTTTTTTTCTTAATCGGCGTATTACTTATTGTATTGGGGTTCTCAATGCTAGCGCCATATTCTATGCAGGTAATATATAAAGAGAATAGCCACAGCTTTATTTCGTCTTCTTTTGTAACAATTTTTATTGGTATTTTATGTATATTAGCAAATCTTGAAAAAGATTTAAAATTAAGCCTTAGACAAACTTTTTTATTCTCAACACTTGCATGGGTAACTGTTGCGATTTTCGGAAGCCTTCCTTTTGTGTTATCAAATCAAACTTTTTCATTTAGTGATGCTTTTTTTGAAAGTATGTCAGGTATAACTACTACTGGTGCGACTGTTATATCTGACTTGGATAATAGCCCTAAAAGTATTTTATTATGGAGAGCTATCATGCAATGGCTAGGTGGAATTGGTATTGTTGTCATGGCTATTACAATTTTGCCTTTGTTAAAAGTAGGTGGAATGCAGCTTTTTAAAATGGAAGGTCCGGATAGCACTGAAAAAATTTTACCAAGAACAATTGAAGTTGCAGCTATTATAATTACAACTTATATAGTTCTTACTCTATTTTGTGGTTTCTTTTATTGGATATTTGGAATGACTGTATTTGACAGCATTTGTCACGCAATGACAACTATAGCAACAGGTGGTTTTTCAACCCATAATGACTCGATAGGTTTTTTCAAAAATTCAAACATTGAAATTGTTGCAAGTTTGTTCATTATTTTAGGCAGTATACCTTTCATCTCTTATCTAAAATTTTCTCAAGGAAACAAAAAAATATTTTTTCAAGATGTGCAAATAAAAGGTTTGGTTTACTTATTGGCTTTTTCAATATTGGTTATGTTTCTTTACTTATTGTTTATAAATTATGAAAGTAATATATTTGAAAAAATAAGAATTTCTTCGTTTAACGTTATTTCTATTTTATCAGGCACGGGTTATGTAACAGATGACTTTGGTCTATGGGGAAAATTTTCTTTAATTTTTTTCTTATTTTTGATGTTTATTGGCGGATGTGCTGGCTCAACAGCATGTGGAATAAAAATTTTTAGGCTACAGATGCTTTTAATTTTTCTTAAAAACCAAGTAAAAAAATTAATTTATCCAAATAGTATAATTATAACAAAATATAATAATCAAAAAATTTCGGATGATTTTATAAGATCTGTAATTATTTTTATTTTTTCATTTTTATTTATTTTTTTAATTATTGCGATGCTTCTTTCCATAAGTGGATTAGATTTTGTAACCGCAATATCTGGCGCTGCAAGTTCAATTTCTAATGTTGGACCTGGATTAGGTGAGATAATTGGACCTGATGGGAATTACAAAAGTTTGCCTGATTTATCAAAATGGATTTTAGCAACTGGTATGTTGCTTGGAAGATTAGAATTATTTGCAGTCCTGGTGCTTTTCTTTCCATCTTTTTGGAGAAATTAATTCATGGAAATATATAAAAAACAAACGCTTGCTGAAACATTCTCTGTTTATTTTGATAGCAGAATGATAAAAATATTATTGCTTGGTGCTATAAGTGGATTTCCCTGGGTAATTATTGGAAGCAGTCTAAGTCTTTGGTTAAAAGAAGATGGTTTAAGCAGAAGTACTATAGGATGGGCTGGATTAATTTTTGCAGTTTATGCTTTCAATTATTTATGGGCTCCAATTATAGATAGAGTTAAAATTCCTTGGTTAACAAAAAAAATTGGTCACAGAAGAGGATGGATTGTTTTAATGCAATCTATCATCCTTATAAGTTTAATATTTTGGAGTTTAATAAATCCCACTGCAAATTTAGCGCTAGTGATAAGTGTTGGTCTGATAATTGCAATTGCTTCGGCTACACAAGATATAACTGTAGATGCATTAAGAATTGAACAAATTGGAGAGAATGAGGGAAAATCTATGCAAGCTGGTGCTGCAATGGCGGTTGTAGGTTGGTGGACTGGATATAAGTTGGGCGGTGTAGTTTCTCTTACTTCAGCAGAATTCTTTCAAAATCTAGGGTTTGACAATTATTGGCAAATAACTTTTTTGGTTCTAGGTGCTGTAATTATAGCCTGCAACATTGGTTTAATGTTTGTAAACGAAGTTTTACAAACAGATAGAAGCGAGTCTCAAAAAAAAACTGACAAAATGATTGAAGATAAATTAGGTGCCTCAAACCTTTTAACAAAAATTATTGCATGGCTTACGGGAACAGTTACTGGTCCTATTATAAGTTTTTTTAAAAAAAATGGTTTTAATATTGCTTTAGCAATACTAGCTTTTATTTTTCTTTTTAAAATCGGAGAGGCTTTTCTTGGTAGAATGTCAGTAATTTTCTATAAGGAAATAGGTTTTACTAAGACAGATATAGCATTGTATTCCAAAGGTCTTGGGTGGTTAACCACAGTAATTTTTACACTTCTAGGTGGGTTATTCGCTATTAGATCTGGTGTGATAAAAGCTATGTTTGTTTCAGGAATATTGATGGCCTCTACGAATTTACTTTTTTCTTTGTTAGCATGGTCGGGGAAATCAGAATTATTATTTGCTATTGCAGTTATATTTGATGATATGGCAGCAGCATTCGCAACAGTGGCTTTTGTTGCTTTCATTTCGATGTTAGTAGATAGAACTTATACTGCAACTCAGTATGCTTTGTTAGCTTCAATTGGTACAGCGGGACGAACAACTTTAGCGGCATCATCTGGGGCTTTGGTAGATTGGTTAAATGGAGACTGGGGTATTTTTTTTGTAATCACTGCTTTAATGGTGATACCCTCACTTATATTTCTTTACATGATAAGACATAAACTTAATTTAAATGATTAAATATTTTACAAATAATTTCTCGGTAATAAATCTTTATAAGAAACCTTCGGTAAAATCTGAGATTGTTACACAGATGATTTATGGAGATAGCTTTTCTATATCTAAGAGATCAAAAAAATGGCTTAAAATAAAAATAAAAGAAGATAATTACAAGGGTTATATAATAAATAAAAAATATTCTAATTTTTTAAAACCTACTCATAAAGTTAATATTTTAAAAGCAAAAATTTTTAAGTTTCCTAATAAAATTAAAAAAAATGAAATTTCTTTTGCTTCTAAAATTAAAGTGACTGAAAAAAATTCGAAATATTTCAAGTTTCAAAATGGATGGATAAAAAAAAATGATGTAAAACCTATTTCATATAAGGAAAAAAATCTTTTTAGAAAAATAACCTCTTTTAAAAATATTAAATATAAATGGGGTGGCAAATCTTTCAAAGGAATTGATTGTTCAGCGCTTGTCCAAATTTTTTTAAATTTCAATAATAAATTTTGTCCAAGAGATGCTAAAGATCAAGTAAAGTACTTCAAAAAAAACATTAAATTAAAAAATATAAAAAAAAATGATGTTATCTATTGGAAAGGTCACGTTGCTGTAGCCTTGTCTAACAAAAAATTGATTCATGCATACGGACCTATGAAAAAGACTGTGATCATGGATATTAATCAAACGATTAAAAGAATTAAGCGGACTGCTAAATTAAAAGTAATTGGAATTAAAAGGCTATAAATAGCAAAGGCAGCTTCAGTCTCCCTCTACTGCCCTTAAAAAAAATTTATCTGATTCGTAAAATTTATTTAAGACTCTTTTAGGTTGTATGTGGATATTAAATATACCAACATTGTAATAAATTTCTTAATCAATAGAAATGGCGGAGAGAGGGATTCGAACCCTCGAAACGGTTTCCCGTTTACACGCTTTCCAAGCGTGCGCCTTCAACCTGGCGGCTTAGAATCGTTGATTAACTTTCAATTTATTTTTAAGACTTTAAAAAAATTGGTCTAGCGACGACCATATGGCGACCAATCTTAATTAGAAATTTAGTTTAAATCCTAAATTTCCACTTAAGCTTTTAACATCCTGATTAGTATTTTTTGCAGAAATACCAGCAGTAAATTTTCCATTATCTGTAATCTTTTTTTCGTAACCTAAATTAACAACTAATGAAATCTCTCTTGTAAGAGCATTATCTTGTTTGTACGTGGCGCTTGTGCCATTAATTGAATAAACTTGAGATTTGTCTCCTACCAAATTTCTAAAATCTAATAACCAACCTAGATTAAAATTATTATTATCATTATTTATAAGATTGTATTTATCAGAAAAAAATACAGACACGTTTCCCACTTTTCTATTTCTCCATGAATAATATTTGCTCTCGTCATAACTTGGTGTAATTGAAAAACTTCCAGTTAATCCAACATTTGGAATAAGCTTGGAGTTAGTTTTTGTTACACCAGAATGTACTTCGAAAGTTTGGTAATTACTGTTTATATCTAATTTACCTGATGATGTTGTGTTTGTTAAAATTGTTCTCTCACCCTCTTTTAAAGTAATTCCACCTAAAATAAAAGAATCTAAGTTTAAAAGATATTTATTGCTTGGAAGATACAATCCAGCAGAAACATTTTGATATGTTATTTTATGATCTTTTTCAAAATCTTGAACTCCAGCTTCAAAAGCAAGAATGAAATCTGAATTTTCTAAAGGTGAAATTAAATTAGCTCCCACATTAAGTAAATCGTACTCTAAAGCCAAATTTGTGGCATGTTCTTTTCGATTTAAAAGAGAGGTATAAGTTTCTCCCCAGCCATTACCATCATAAAAATTTTCTGAGTCTTTGTATCTGTTTATAAATTGTCTTATGTTTAGTGATTTATAACTTAAAAGTTCATCTAACGTTTCACTTCCACCTTGACCTACTGATCCTGCTGATCCTTTTACTACTTGGTTCCCATCTAAATCTTGTAAAGTAAAGCTTCCTGCAGTTTCATAAAAGTAACCTTGACCAACACCATGTTGAAACTTTAATGTGTTTCCAGTTGTTGTTCCCCCGTCAATTTTACCAACTAAAATACTTTTACCTTTAAGTGTAATAGTGTTGTCGTTACCAACTATAGCTATACCTATATTTGAGGGACTGTTTCTATTATCAATAGTTCCGCTATTAACTAAAGTAGAGCTAGTATCTATTTGCACCGTAGCATCTGAGGCTGTGTTATAAATAATTCCACCTGACTCATTTGTAAGAGTTGCGTTTGTTGCTCCGTCATAAAAATAAATCGCTCTATCGTTAACACTATAAATTGTTCCTGCATTAGTGATTGTAGTGTTTTCTGCATCCTCTGTGCCAGCAGATTGTTGCACGATAGCATTTGTATTAGCAAATATAGTTCCGCCAGATTTATTTGTAATTGTAGCATTCTGTGCATCAAGTAATTGAATAGCTTTAGATGAAGTTGCTTCAATAGTTCCGGAATTGATGACTGTTAAACTATCTGTCTCCCTACCCATTATAGCATTACTTTTACCTTGTATGGTTCCGCCGGACTCTACTACAACGGTTGCACTATCAATTTCATTGCCTGCAGCAATGTAACCTCTTACAATATTATTTAGATCACCATCGAGCGTACCACTTATAGTTAGTGTTGAGCTTGCTTGAAGATCTTCCCTAGTTGCTTGCGTTCCAGAAATTTCAACATCGGCGGCATATACATGCTTTAAAGATATTAGATAAATCAGGATTGTAAGTTTTTTTAAAAATTTCATTAATTATTCATCAGTTATAAATTTAAAAAATTTCAATGAAAACTTTTAGTGTCCCATTTGGGTTAATAAATTTATATCAGCTTTTATTAACGTGATTTAATTTGCCGACGACCATACGACGACCGTTTCATTTTAATATAAATCCCTAGTTGTGCAAGACTGTTAAAAATGGCGGAGAGAGAGGGATTCGAACCCTCGAAACGGTTTCCCGTTTACACGCTTTCCAAGCGTGCGCCTTCAACCACTCGGCCACCTCTCCCTAGCTAACTTTTTTTTTTATAATATATAGTCTATAAAATAAAATGGACAATTTAATTGTTTTAAATAACGAAAGAATTTCAGAAAAAAATAAGAATTTCTACTGTAGAAATTTTAATTTTAAAATTCTTCCTGAGGGACTAAACAAATTTTTTAATGTTGAATATATAGCACGAAAATCAAGAGCAGATGAACACCATAAATTAAATTTGGAAAAAGTAAAAATTGCATCTAATATTTTTCAATTCATATATTACGTAATTTCAACGTTTAAAAGAGAAAACACAAAATATTATATAATAACAATTACACCTTACACATTTTTAGCAGCTTTGTTTTTATTTTTATTTAGAAAGAAGGTATTTGTATATCTAATAAGTAGTGGATACGAGGAATGGCGATTTATACTTGGATCTTGGACAGTCTGGATTTATCATATTATGTATTCAATAGTAACTTCAAAAGCAACTGTGATTGCCTTGCATGAAAGACTTTATCAAAAAGAAAATGGCTATGTTATTGAGTCGTCAACTTTAAATAAAAATTGGCTACAAAATTTTAAGAAACCTAATCTAGAAAAAGTAAAATTTTTAAACGTCTCAAGGGTTAATCCTGAAAAAGGAATTTTTGAATTTCTTGATATGTTTAAGCAACTTACAATAGATGCTGAAATTTCTATAATTGGTAAAATCAAAAATCAAGCATTACAAAATAAATTTAATTCAATTATACAAGGTCATTCAAATATCTTTTTTCCAGGCTATATTTCAAATAGAGATGCATTAATGGAAGCATATGATAATCACAATATTTTAATTCTTCCTTCATATACAGAAGGGCAGCCTTATGTTGTTGACGAGTCTCTTGCAAGAAAACGTCCAGTTCTAATTTTTGAGGATATAAAACATATAATAAAAGGTAGAAAGGGAATTTTTGTCTCCGAGAGAAATATCAAATCTCTTACAAAAAATATAAATTTTATAATGGAAAATTACTATAAGATTCAAAGTGAGATAGAGCAAAATAAATTTCCACTAGAAGAGGATATGTTCAAGCAAATTTCTAATGTGATAAATAAATACTAAGAATTTAGTAAATTTTTAATCCCTTTTTCGATAGAAATTTTAGGTTTCCAATTAATTTTCTTTTTAATTTTTGAAATATCTGCAAGTGAATTTTTGGGTTCTCCTGGTCTTTTTGGGATAAACTTTTTTGTTCCTCCAAAAATTTTAGCAATATCATTTATTGATGTTTTTTTTCCAGAACCTAAATTGAATATTTCATTAACAGTTCTACTTTTTATTGTTTTTAAAAATGCATTAACTAAGTCATATACATGTATAAAATCTCTAGTTTGTTTCCCATCTCCAACTACAGTTAACGGTTTATTTTTTTTGTTTTGTTCTAAAAAATTTCCCATAACAGCACTGTATTGTCCTGATGTATTTAATCTTGGCCCATAAACATTAAAAAATCTAAAAGAAATGTTTGGCATATTATAAATTGAAGCATATTTCATCACCAGTTCTTCCCCCATAAATTTTGTTACCGCATAAGGATGTTTTAAATCAATTTTACTTTTTTCAGAAGTTGGGAGTTTTTTAGCTGCGCCATAACAACTAGAAGATGCTGCATAAATAAATTTTTTAATTTTAGCTTTTTTTGCAGCTTCAAGAACATTAAGCGTACCTAGGACATTGTTTACAAAATATTTCTTAGGATTTTTTATACTTGGAATAATTTCAGCTAAGCCTGCAAGATGAAAAACGTAATCAGCACCCTTAAAGTATCTTTCTAACTCCTCATTTTTTGAAATATCAGTCTTGATAACTCTTACATTTTCTTTTTTATGATGAGATAAATTTTTTTTATTTCCAGAAATAAAATTATCTAACACAATTACATTGTGATTATTTTTGACTAAAAAATCTGTCAGATTGCTCCCAATAAATCCTGCTCCACCTGTAATAATTGATTTTTTAATCTTCACTTTAATTTCTGGTTTTTAATATAATCTCACTTAAATCCATTCTCTATCTCCTGTTAAATGATAATTATTTTTTAAATTATATTTTTTCCATGCACCATCATGATCGATAATTAATTTACAATTTTTAGTATTTTTTTCTAAAACTTTTTTAGAAATATTAAACAGTTTATGATTGACAGAAACTACTAAACCATCAAATTTTTTTAATTCTCCAGGAAATTTAAAAGTTTTTACTTTTACAGCTTTAAATATTTCTTTATCGGTAAAGTAAGGATCAAATAATTCAACTTTTAATCCTTTCTTTTTTAATGATTTAACTAAAGGGATAACTTTAGAAAGAACACTTACTTTTAAATCACCTTTGTACGATAGGCCTAATACACCAATTTTCTTTAAACCTTTTTTTTTAATTGAGTTGGCTATAAATTTACTCATCCCGTCGTCTGTTTTTATAGTTTCTCTGAGTAAAGATAGTTTATTTAAACTTTTAACTTGGGATAAGATATATCTACTAGACAAGGGTATACAATAGCCCCCGGCACCTATTCCAGGATTAAATGTTTCAACATTCCATTTAGTGCCTACCAGCTTCAAAACTTCTCTAATGTTATCTTTTGGAAAAGCTAAAGAGAGTTGATTAGCAAGTGTGATATCCATATGTCTGTATGCATTCTCAACACTTTTAACCATTTCCGAAACTCTATAAGAGCTAGCTAAGTGTAGTTTTTTACAAACAATAGACAAAACATCCTTTGTAACTTTTGTAGATTGTTTGTCTGTGGATCCATAAACTCTATCTAAATTTTCAAGATTTTTTCCTCCCTCAATAAACCAATCTCTTCTTGGAGCTATTGAAAGCAAAATATTTTTTCCAACTTTAAGTTTTTTTCTTTTTAAAAAAGGAATTATTTTTTTGTCGGAGACTTTAGGTGCTAATGTCGACTCTACAATAATAATTGGTGGATTTTTGGCGTTATTGTTTATTTTGGCTATGTTATCCAAAACACTAAGTAAAGGTTTGTAATAAGGTTTCCCATTTTTCTCGGTTGGTATCGCTATAAAATGAACTAGAAATTCTTCGGTAATTAGTTCCTTGTAATTAGATGTGGCTTTTAAATAATTAGATTTAACTAAACTTTTTATATCAAATCCGAACCACTTTTTTAAATCAGCAAGCGGGAGCACGCCCGAATTAATCTTCTTAATTTTTTCTTTATTAATATCAAACCCTACACATTTAATTTTTTTCTTTGAGAAATACACCATTGTTGACAACCCAATATAACCGGTTCCCCAAACGGCAATTTTATATTTCTTTGATTTAAGTAGTTTTTGATAATTCATTATTAATATTTAAATAAAATTATACTCATTTTGAAAATTCTTGATACTTTAATTGCCCTCTTTATTTATTTTTAATACACCAATAAATGCTTCTTGTGGTATTTCAACTTTACCAAATTGTTTCGATCTCGCCTTACCTCTTTTTTGTTTCTCTAATAATTTTCTCTTACGATCTGTAGCGCCTCCACCATGAATTTTAGTGAGTACGTCTTTTTTAAACCCTTTAATTGATTCTCTTGCAATTATCTTTCCGCCAATTGCAGCTTGTACAGGTATCATAAAATTATGCCTTGGAATTAGATCTTTTAATTTTTCGCAAACTTGACGCCCTGTTGATTGTGCAAAGTCTTTATGAATAATCATTGCTAATGCATCAACTGGCTCCGCATTTACTAATATTCCAAGTTTTACCAAGTCACCTTCACGATATCCTGAAATTTCATAATCAAAGCTAGCGTATCCACTAGATATTGATTTAAGCTTATCATTAAAATCAAAAACAACTTCATTAAGGGGAAGGTCGTAAGACAAGACTGCTCTTTTTCCAGAATAACTTAAATTTCTTTGAATACCTCTTTTGTCCTGACAAATTTTTATAATAGATCCTAAATACTCGTCTGGCGTTATTATTGTTGATTTGATCCAAGGTTCCTCTATTTTTTCTATCTGAGAAGGATCTGGCATATTAGATGGATTTTGTAAATCCATAGCTTCTCCTTTTGTTGTGTGAACTTTATAAATTACGCCAGGTGTGGTTGTTATAAGATTTACATCAAACTCTCTTTCTAATCTTTCAGTTATAATTTCAAGATGAAGTAGTCCTAAAAAACCGCATCTAAATCCTAAGCCTAATGCGCTAGACGATTCTGGTTCATAAGAAAAACTTGCATCATTTAATTTTAATTTTGCTAATCCATCTTTTAATTTTTGGTACTCAGAACTATCGACTGGGAAAAGTCCACAAAAAACTACAGGTTTACTTGGTTTAAATCCTGGTAAAGGAGTTTTAATTGGGTTTGTTACATCGCATATTGTATCTCCGACTTTTGTTTCAGAGAGAGATTTTATGCCTGTAATTATAAAACCAATTTCTCCAGAATTTAACTCGGGAATATCATTAGGTTTAGGAGTAAAAACGCCAACTTTCTCGATTAAGTATTCTTTGTCGTTGGACATTAATTTTATTTTCATATTTTTTTTTAATTTGCCATTAATCACTCTAACTAATATGACAACACCTAAGTAGCTGTCATACCAGCTATCAACTAGCAAACATTTTAGTTTTTCCTCAGGGCTTCCCATTGGTGAAGGTAATTTATTTATTATTGCTTCTAAAATATCATCAATTCCTTCGCCTGTTTTACCAGAACAAGAAATTGCATTAGTCGTTTCTATCCCAACTACATCTTCAATCTCAGTTTTAGTCTTTTCGATATCTGAAGCTGGCAAGTCAATTTTGTTTAAAATTGGTATTACTTCATGATTAATTTCTAAAGCCTGATATACATTAGCTAATGTCTGTGCTTCTACTCCTTGGGTGCTATCAACAATTAGCAATGAACCTTCACATGCTGATAAGGACCTACTTACTTCATAACCAAAATCTACATGGCCTGGTGTATCAATAATATTTAAAATATAATCTTTTCCGTCTTTGGCTTTATAATTTAGTTTAACTGTTTGTGCTTTTATTGTTATTCCTCTTTCTCTCTCGATATCCATTGAATCTAAGACTTGTTGTTTCATTTCTCTGTCAGTCAAACCACCACACTTATGAATAATTCGATCAGCAATAGTTGATTTACCGTGATCTATATGCGCAATAATAGAGAAATTACGTATTCTTTTTATATCTGACATTAGGATCTAATTGTAGCGCCTGTCTTTTGGCTTACGGTATCAATAATTTTTTTACTGATTTCATCTAAATCATTTTCTGAAAGGGTTTTATCGATAGCTTGTAAAGTCACATTAATTGCAACTGATTTTTTTCCTTTTGGAATATTTTCTCCCTCAAACACATCAAAAGTAGATACATTTTGAACTAAATTTTCATCAACTTCTCTAATAATTTTCTCTAGGGCTCCAATTTTAAAAATTTTATCTATCACGAAAGCAAAATCTCTTTCTGATTTCTGATAATCTGAAGCTTGAAAGCTTTTTTTGCTTTGTCTCATTTTTTTGTTTGGTTCAGGTATATTCTTTAAAAATATTTCAAATCCAAAAATATTTTTGTCTTTACAATCTAGGTTCTTAATAATTGCAGGATGTATTTCTCCAAAATAAGCTAGATGAGGTCCTTTTTCTGATTTTAATGTTATCGATCCCGATCTACCTGGATGATAACTGTGCTTTGTATTATCGCTTACAAAAAGATTTTTTTCTTCTATTCCAAGTTCTACCAAAGTTTTAATAGCATCACTTTTAATATCGAAAACATCTACATTTCTTTCTTTTTCTAGCCAACTCTTTCTATTTATTTTACCAGATTTTAAACCACCAACTACTATCTGTTGTTCACCTGGATTTTTTCCAAAAAATGTCGGACCAATTTCAAATAAAGATAAGTCTTCATAGCCTCTATCTTGATTTTTTTTCAAATATATCACCAAATTAGAGAAAACTGATCGTCTTAAAACATCTAGATCAGAAGATATAGGATTGTATATTTGAATTTCTTTTTCACCTTTAGCAAACTGTTTATCAATCTTTGAGTCAGTAAAAGACCAAGTAACTATTTCCATATAGCCTTTTGATGCTAAAGATCTCTGCGATAAATGGAATAGTTTTTGCTTAAAGTTTAAAGTATCTTTGTTTCTGTTTTTGTTTGGCTCAATTAATTTTATATTATTGTATCCCTTTATCCGAATTAGCTCCTCAATCAAATCCTCGTCCAAACTCACATCTGGCCTCCAGCTTGGCACTTCCACTTTAATAGCTTTTTGACTTTTTTTACATTTAAAACCTAGAGAGGATAAAATTTTATCAACTTCTTTAGCAGTAATTGGAATACCAATTAGTTTTTCGAATTTTTC
The DNA here is from genome assembly GCA_902613915.1 of uncultured Pelagibacteraceae bacterium. Taxonomy (GTDB): domain Bacteria; phylum Pseudomonadota; class Alphaproteobacteria; order Pelagibacterales; family Pelagibacteraceae; genus Pelagilacustribacter. Next base: position 74,505 of record CACMJB010000002.1, read on the forward strand.
TACTTGAAAGTTAATTATTTTATTTTTTTGGTTCGTCTTTCCAACAATTTGAAACTTGCTTGCTTCACCTCCACAAATTTTTAAAATTAGTTCAGTTGCAAGCTCTAACCCTTCTTTTATCGAGTTAGGATCAATTCCTCTTTCAAATCTGAACTTAGCGTCTGTATTTATATTAAGAGCCCTAGCTGTTTTTCTAATTGAAGATGGGCTAAAATAAGCAGCTTCTAAAAGTATATTTTTCGTATCTAATTCGGTAGAGGTAGATGTTCCTCCAATAATTCCACCTAGCCCAAGAACGCCAGATTTATCAGAGATGACACACATGTCTTTTTTTAATTTATATTTTTTATTATCTAATGCCTCGAACATCTCACCTTCTTTAGCGTTTCTAACTATAATTTCTTTATTAATTTTATCTGCATCATAGGCATGTAATGGTCTATTAAGATCAAACATCACATAGTTTGTTATATCAACTACAGCGGAGATAGGTTTTAGACCTAATGCGATTAATTTATTTTTAAGCCATTCTGGACTTTCTTTATTAGTAATATTTCTAATGTAACAGCTTCCAAAGATATCACATCCTTGGTTTTTTTCTTTTGTAATGGATGTTTTAATTTGGTGTTTTGTATTTTGTTTAATTTTCTTTCTATTTATTTGTATTAATTTTCCAACTCCTGCAGATGAAAGATCTCTTGCAATCCCTCTAACGCCTAAACAATCAGAACGATTAGGGGTTATAGAAATATCGATGGCTTTTTGTGAGCTACTTTTAAAATAGCTTTTTCCTATCTCTTTCTCTTTATTATTAATTTCGATAATTCCCTCACTTTCCTCAGATAAATTAAGTTCACTTTCGGAGCAAAGCATCCCTTTCGACTCAACGCCTCTTATTTTAGCTACCTTTAATTCAAAATTAGTTTTAGGAATTATAGCTCCAGGCGGTGCATAGATTGTGATAAGACCCTCTCTAGCATTTGGAGCTCCACATACAACTTTTAAAATCTCTTTCCCGCCGATAGTAACGTCACAAACTTTTAACTTATCAGCATTAGGATGTTTTTCTGCTTTTAATACTTTAGCAATTTTAAACTTACCCATCTCTCCGGAGTTTTCTTTTACACCTTCGACTTCAAGTCCGATATTTGTAAGATGATCAATAATCTCATTTTCTTTAGCAGATGTTTTAAGATGTTCTTTAAGCCAAGGAATTGTAATTATCATTTACTCAATCCTCTATAATTAGTTGGAACATCTAATGGATCAAATCCAAAATGACTTAACCATCTATAATCTGCTTCAAAGAAAGCTCTTAAATCATTAATTCCATATTTTAACATTGCCAAACGATCGATACCTATTCCGAATGCAAATCCTTGATATTTTTTTGTATCTATTTTAACATTTTTTAAAACATTAGGATGAACCATTCCACATCCTAAAACTTCTAACCATTTATCCCCTTCGCCAATAACAATTTTTCCTTTTTCAATTTTGTATCCAATATCAACTTCCGCTGATGGCTCAGTAAAAGGAAAATGACTAGGTCTAAATCTCATTTTTACATTTTTAACTTCAAAAAACTCTTTTATAAAATAATCTAGACACCCTTTAAGGTGTCCCATTGTAATGCCTTTATCTATGTGTAAACCTTCAAGCTGATGAAACATTGGAGCATGAGTTTGATCACTATCACATCTATAAGTTCTTCCCGGTACTATTATTTTAAATGGTGGTTTGCTTGATAACATTGTTCTAATTTGAACTGGTGAAGTATGTGTTCTTAACAACAATTTTTTGTTTTCCTCTAAATAAAAAGTGTCATGCATATCTCTAGCAGGATGTTCTTCAGGCGTATTTAATGCTGTAAAATTATTATATTCTGTCTCAACGTCAGGTCCTTCAGCAACTGAAAAACCTATTTCTGAAAAGATAGATGATATTTCATCTATAACTTGTGAAACTGGATGAATTTTTCCTTGACGTTCAGGTCTAATTGGCAAAGTAACATCAACTTTTTCATTTTTAAGTTTTTCATTTATTTCATTTGTTTCCATCTCTATATTTTTTTGCTCCAATTGATGAGTTAGATCGTCTTTAATCTTATTTAAATTAGAAGCAAATTCTTTTCTTTTTTCTGGATCTAAAGATCCTAGAGATTTGAACTGAAGAGTAATTTGACCATTTTTTCCAAAAAATTCAGTTTTAATATTTTGAAGATCTTCTTTTGTTTTAACGGTATCTATCTTTGCATTAAATACAGAACTTATTTTATCTAAATCACTCATTAGGTTATTGATTTTTTATATTAAGTTGAGATTAAATCAAAGACTCTTTTAAGCTAGGGACGATTGAACCTTTTTTACCACTGATTTAAAGACTTCAGGATTATTGTAAGCAAGCTCTGCTAGAACTTTTCTATCTAGTTTAATTTTTGATTTCGCCAAACCATTAATAAATTTTGCGTAAGTTAAACCTTCGGCTCGTACACCAGCGTTAATCCTTTGGATCCATAAAGATCTAAATTCTCTTTTCTTGGCTTTTCTATCTCTATAAGCGTATTGCAAAGCTTTTTCCATTGCTTGGCGAGCTATACGGATGGTATTTTTTCTTCTACCTCTTTGACCTTTAACTGATTTAAGAACTTTATTATGTTTTGCTCTACTAACTACACCTCGTTTTGTTCTAGCCATATTATCCTCTTAAATTATATGGCATATACGATTTGACTATTTTTGAGTCTTGCTTTGTCATAATAGTAGTGCCTCTTTGTTTTCTAATTTGTGAATTTGTTCGTTTAATCATACCATGTCTCTTACCAGCTTGAGGCATTTTTATTTTTCCAGAAGCAGTAAATCTAAATCTTTTTTTTGCTGAGCTTTTCGTCTTAAGTTTTGGCATAAATATTTCGGACTTATATATGCTTAAATAAATCTTTACAAGACGCAATAATTGTTGATTTACAGAGGTTGAATAATCATCACCATTTGACGACCTTCAAATTTTGGCTTGCTTTCAACCTTAGCTACATCTTTCGTTTCCTCTATTATCTTTTCCATCAATTCTTTGCCAAGATTAGTGTGCTGCATCTCTCTACCTTTAAATTTAACTGTAAATTTAACTTTATTTCCTTTTGTAATAAATTTCTTAGCATTTTTTATTTTGAAATTATAATCATGGGTTTCTGTACCAGGTCTTAGTTTTATTTCTTTTAAAGAAACTGTTTTTTGTTTTTTCTTTGCTTGATTAGCTTTCTTTTGTTGATCATACTTATATTTACCCATATCCATAATCTTGCACACAGGTGGGTTTGCATTTGGAGAAATCTCGATTAAATCTAAACTTTCTTGTTTTGCTAGTTCAATTGCTTGTTTCAGAGGCATTGCACCTAAGTTTCCTCCGTCACTTCCAATAACCTGTACATCTAACGCTCTTATTCTTTCATTGGCTCTAGGGCCTTGAGGTTTGCTTCTTCTTTGGAAGTAGTTTGGTTTAAAGTTTGACACTTAGTTTAATGGTAACTTATTTGAGGTAAGCATATCTTTAATTAAATCATCTCTCTTCATAACTTCTTGTTTATCTGAACCTAATTTTCTGACTGTAACTGTATTTTCTGCAACTTCTTTTTTTCCGCATACTAATATAAATGGAACTTTTGCAAGAGAATGTTCTCTTACTTTATAATTTATTTTTTCGTTTCTTAAATCCATTTCACATTTTATACCCTCTTTAAATAAATCTTCAAACAACTTTTTTACATATACATTATTCTCTTCAGCTATAGAGCATACAACTGCTTGTGATGGAGAAAGCCAGAAAGGTAATTTCCCTGCATAGTTTTCAATTAGAATACCGATGAATCTTTCTAGGGATCCAAACAATGCCCTATGTAACATTACTGGAACTTTTTTATTACCGTCCTTAGCAACATAAGATGCGCCTAATCTATTCGGTAAATTTAAATCTACTTGTAAAGTTCCGCATTGCCAATCTCTTCCGATAGCATCTCTTAAAACAAATTCTATTTTAGGTCCGTAAAATGCTCCTTCACCTTTATTAATTGTGTACTCAAGTTTTGATTGTTTGATAGCTGAAAGAAGTGCTGCTTCAGATTTATCCCAAACACTATCATCACCCACACGTTTTTCCGGCCTATCAGAATATTTTAATATTACGTTTTCAAAACCTAAATCTTTATAAATTTCAAGAATTAAATTTGTGACTGATAATGACTCTTGAGTTATTTGATCTTCAGTACAAAATATGTGTGCATCATCTTGAGTAAAAGCCCGAACTCTTAATAGTCCGTGTAATGCTCCGGATGGTTCATATCTATGGACTTTTCCAAACTCAGATAATTTTAATGGTAAATCTCTATAACTTTTTAAACCTTGATTAAAAACTTGAACGCAACCCGGACAGTTCATCGGTTTTACGGCAAATGTTTTTTCATCTGGAGTTTCAGATGTAAACATATGTTCTCCAAATTTATCCCAGTGACCAGACTTTTCCCATAGTGTTTTATCAAGCAATTCGGGCGTATTAATTTCTTTGTATCCAGCAAGTCTTTGTTTGGCCCTCATGTACTCAACCAATCTTTGAAATAACAACCAGCCTTTTTCATGCCAAAAAACTGAACCAGGACTTTCTTCTCTGAAATGAAAAAGATCCATCTCTTTTCCTAGTTTTCTATGATCCCTTTTTTCAGCTTCTTCTAATCTATGCAAATAATCATCAAGTTCTTTTTTAGAAGCCCAACAAGTTCCATAAATTCTTTGAAGCATTTCATTATTTGAGTCACCTCTCCAATAGGCTCCTGATACTTTTGTTAATTTAAATGCTTTTCCTATTTTTCCAGATGAAGCTAAATGAGGCCCTCTGCACAAATCGTGCCAAGTGTCTCCGTGATGATATATGGATAATTCCTCATTTTCAGGTATGCTTTCTATTATTTTAGCTTTGTACTTTTCTCCAATTTTTTTAAAATGATTTATAGCATCATTCCTTTTCCAAACCTCTCTTTTAGTTTTTACATCCCTATCAATAATTTCTGACATTTTTTTTTCAATTTTCTTTAAATCATCGCTAGTGAAAGGTTCTTTTCTTGCGAAGTCATAATAAAAACCATTTTCGATAACTGGGCCTATTGTTACCTGCGTGCCTGGAAATAATTCTTGAACAGCCATTGCCATTATATGCGCAGCATCATGCCTTATTACCTCTAAACCTTCTTTATCTTTTGAAGTAATAATTCTAACCTTTGCATCTTTAGTTATATTATGACTTAAATCTTTTAAGCTACCATCAACTTCCATTATTAAAGCAACTTTTTCTAAGGACTTGCTAATTTTCTTTGATAAATCAAAACCTGTAATAGAATTTTTAAATTCTATTTTTTTTCCATCTAGTAGTTGAATTTGGGGCATTAATTTTTAATTAATCTTTTATATTCTTTTAAATTAGATTGGCACATTGTTTCAACATCAAATTTTTTTGTAACATTTTTTCTGCCTTCAATACCCATAAATTTTAAATCATCCACTGATAATTGAATAACAGTATTTAAAATTTTAGCAAGTTCTCTTGGGTCATCATGTTTATACAAAAAACCAGTTTTTTTATTAACTATTGTTTCTTTTGATCCTCCTATGTTACTTGCAACAATCGGTTTGCCCATTGCTTGGGCCTCTACTGAAACTCTACCAAAAGCTTCTGGCTCAATTGAAGCTGATACCACGACATCTGCTAGTGAGTAAGCTAATGGCATCTCCTTACAGTGTTGAATAAACTTTATTTTCTTGTTCAGTCGGTACCTTTGAACAAGATTAATTAATTTTTTCGAATAAACTTTCCTTCCTTGATCTGATCCAAGGATTACTGCTTGAAAATTGGTTATATTATAATCCTCAATTAAAATATTTAATGACTCGATAAACTGTTCTTGTCCTTTCCAATATGTCAGTCTTCCTGGTAAAAGAATTGTAAATTTATTAGAAGATAAATCCCACTCTTGCTTTAGTTTTTCTTGTTTAAGAACTGATATATTTTTTGGATTAAAATAATCTACGTTAATGCCTCTAAAAATTACTCTAAGTTTTTTCTCTTTACTTAAATACTCCCCATAATTTTCATTAATGTGACTAAATATAAAATTGGATCCTGCAATAGTTAATTTTGCTCTAAGCATTATGCTGTTATAAAATTTTTTTATGTTACTTTTAAAATTATAAGTTCCATGAAATGTTGTAACAAATGATCTTCTTGTTATGAGCGAAGCAAAGTAGCACGACCAAGCTGGTGCGCGACTTCTCGCATGAATGATATTAATTTTAAATAAAAAAATATAAATAATTAAAATTAAAGTGTTAAATAAAATTAAAATAGGATTTTTTGAATGAACAGGTAGTCTAATTAATCTTACTTTATCCTTTTTGATAAATTTGATTAGTTCTCCACCAGAAGTAGCTAAAAATGATCCGCAATCATTTTCTGATAAAAAATGAGCAATGTCATAGCAACCTGTTTCGGCCCCACCATAACCAAGCTTTGGTATAACTTGAAGAACATTTAATTTAGTAGTCATGCTAATTGTTATATAATAGCACTTAGATATTTTAATATGAAAAAATTCAAAAATTTAAAATTATCAAAGTCAAAAAAACTAAGATTTATTGATAATTACTTTAAAAAAAAACTTTATATTGTTTTTTTACATGGATTCATGTCTGATATTGAGGGAAAAAAACCTCAAACGCTTCTTCGCTTTGCAAAAAAAAATAAGTTAGGTTTTTTAGCGCTAGAATATTCGGGTCATGGAAAATCATCTGGTAATTTTACTGATGGCAATATCAGTAAATGGACGAATGACGCAAAAAATGGAATAAAAAAAATAGTTAAAAAAAATAATTTTATTTTGGTTGGTTCAAGTATGGGATCATGGATCAGCCTTAATCTTTTTAGATACTTCAAAAAGCAAATTCTAGGATTTATTGGAATAGGTTCTGCGCCTGAATTCTTAACAAGATTAATGTGGAGTAAGTTTAATAATAAAATCAAATCTGAGTTAACTACTAAAGGCAAAACGTTTATTAAAAGTGGAAAATATGAATATCCAATTACTTATCAATTAATAAAAGATGGAAGAAAAAATAAAATTTTAAATAAAAAAATTAATTCTAAAATTCACGTTACAATGATACATGGAAAAAAAGATGAAGTCGTCCCAGTAAAATTCTCTAGATATGTTTTGTCAATTTTTAGCAAAGCTAAAAAAAAATTAATAGTAGTTAAAAATGGAGATCATAGCTTATCTAAAACAAAACAATTAAGAATAATTACAAAGTCATTAGATAAAATCGTTAACAATATTATCTAAACCCTCTTTGTAGCTAGGATAAATAAATTGATAATTAAAAAAATTTTTTATTTTTTTGTTATCAACTTTTTTTGACTCCTTATAAAAATCTTTTAACATTCCTTCCTCTAAATCCTCTATTTTAAAAGAATTTGGTTTTTTCATTTTTAGTAATAATGCTCCATATACGGCTACTTCTTCTTGGGATGCTGGCTGATTATCAGAAATATTAAAAATCTCATTTGTTTTAAATTTTTTCAAAGAAATAAATAAAATATTAGCGATATCTTCAACGTGAATTCTTGAAAAAAAATGTTTTTCTTTTTTTATAATTTTTGCTTGACCAGTTTTAAGTCTTTTAAGAATATTATTTTGCTTAGAATAAATTCCAGATAGTCTAAAAATTTGTAAAGGTAAATTATTCTCTTTTGAAAATACTCGCCAATCATTTTCTGCTTTTAGTCTATTTTTGCCATTCAAAGTCGAAGGTTTTGTTTCGCTTTTTTCATTAACCCATTCACCGTTGTGATCTCCATACACACTTGTAGCAGACAAATAAGTTATCCATTTCGCTTTTGTATTTTTTAGTGGTATCTTGAAATTCTTAATTACAATATCTTCACCAGAAATTGGAGGAACAGAAACCAAAATATAATCTGCTTCTTTTATTTTTAAATTAATATTTTCATCAAACTTTTCGTTTTCAAACTCATAAGAGGTAAAATTTATTCCTTCAAAAACTTCTTGGTGAGTATCTTGTCTTGAAGTTACACTCAATTCTAAAGTCAGGTTTTGACTGATTATTTTTTTTACAAAATGTTTTGCAACTTGGCCAAATCCAAAGCAAAAAACTTTTATAGTGTTCATTTAACTTGCTTTCTTAACGCTATTTTTTAAGCTTATAGGATTTTTTAATTTATCTAACATCTCAATAGGGCAAATTTGTTTAAAATTATTAAGTTCATCTTTGAAATTATCCAATATGCTTTTTCCTATTTTCGAGTTTGTTTCTTTGACAAATGTATTCAAGCTATCTTTTAAAAAAGACTTCCAGTAATCTGTTTCAATTTCTTGCCAAATTATTGAAGTTGGATTAACAAAATTTTCAAAGGTATTTTTTTTATCATAAACAAAGGCCATTCCCCCTGTCATACCTGCTCCAAAATTATCACCTACTTCTCCTAATATTATGGCTGTTCCTCCTGTCATGTATTCACACCCATGAGCTCCACATCCTTCTACTACTGAAAAGCTTCCAGAGTTTCTAACTGCAAATCTCTCTCCAGCTTGTCCTGATGCAAATAACTTTCCTGACGTTGCTCCATAAAGAACTGTATTTCCAATAATTGTATTTTCATAAGAAACTAAAGAACTCTTAGAAGAAGGATATACAACGATAGTCCCTCCAGACAATCCTTTCCCGACGTAATCATTGCAATCACCTTCGACTGTAAGTTTAATCCCTTTAGTTAAAAAAGCGCCAAGAGACTGTCCTGCGGATCCCTCTAATTTTATATGAACTGTATTTTCTTCTAATTTGTTGTTGCCAAATTTTTCATATATATGATGAGATAACCTTGTTCCAACAGATCTTGATGTATTTTCAATTTCGTAATTGAATTCGTTATCTGACTCAGGCTTAATTTTATCTTTTATATCAGACCAAATCTTTTCATCTAAAGTGTCTGGAACTTTATTAATATTTTTATCTTTACAGTATCGTAGATTTTCACCTGGGTCTGCTTGAACTAATAAAGGATTTAAATCTAAATCATCTAAATTTGATGCGCCCTTGTTTACTTGATTTAATAAATCTGTTCTTCCGATAATTTCATTAATTGACTTAAAACCTAGAGAAGCAAGAATTTCTCTAACTTCAGTTGCAGCAAATTTAAATAGATTTACAACTTTCTCCGGTGTACCTGTAAATTTTTCACGTAAAGCTTCGTCCTGGCTACAAACTCCAACTGGACATGTATTTGAATGACATTGCCTTACCATGATACATCCCATCGCAACTAAGGAGGATGTTCCCATACCATATTCTTCAGCTCCCATCATTGCGGCCATCACAATATCTCGACCAGTTTTAAGTCCGCCATCGGTTCTTAAAGTAACGTTATGTCTTAAATTATTTAAGGTAAGAATTTGATTTGCTTCTGTTAAACCCATCTCCCAAGGTATGCCTGCATATTTAATACTAGTTTGAGGACTAGCCCCAGTTCCGCCTGAATGACCCGAAATTAAAATGATATCAGCTTTTGCCTTAGCAACTCCTGCTGCTATTGTTCCTATTCCAGTTGATGCAACTAATTTAACTCCTACTCTTGCGCCAGGATTAATTTGTTTTAAATCATAAATTAATTGGGCCAAATCTTCTATCGAGTAAATATCATGGTGTGGTGGTGGAGATATTAAAGTAACTCCTGGCGTCGAATGTCTTAGTCTTGCTATTTCTTCTGTAACTTTAAAACCTGGAAGCTGCCCTCCTTCACCTGGCTTTGCGCCTTGAGCAATTTTAATTTCTATTTCATTTGCATTATTTAAATAATCAACTGTTACCCCAAACCTAGCGGATGCAATTTGTTTTACTCTTGAATTTGCACTATCTCCGTTGGATAAAGTTTTGAATCTTTTGGCATCTTCTCCGCCCTCTCCACTGCAGGATGCTCCTTTAATTCTGTTCATTCCTACTGCTAAAGTTTCATGAGCCTCTGCTGATAATGCTCCATGAGACATGCTTCCACTGCCAAATCTTTTTAAAATCTCTTCGACTGGCTCCACTTGGTCAATGCTTATAGGTTTTCTCTTTTTTTTAAATTCTAGAAGATCTCTTAAGTTAATAGGGGGCAAGTTGTGAATTCCAGCTGAATACTTTTTATATAATTCATAAGAACCGCTGCCAACAGCGCTTTGCAACAAATGGATCAATTTACCTTGATACTGGTGATCTTCGCCGCTTTTTCTATATCTGTATAAGCCGCCGATAGGTAGGGTAAATACATTTTTAGCATTAAATTTTTTATGAAGTTCTTTAATCTTTTTCTCAATCCCAATTATCCCTATTCCTGAAATTCTTGAGGACATACCCGGAAAATAATCTGAGACGATTGCTCTACTTAAACCCACTGCTTCAAAATTACATCCACCTCTATAAGAGCTAATTACTGAAATTCCCATCTTTGACATAATCTTTAAAAGACCAGCATCAATTGATTTCTTAAATTTATTTACACATGTTTCAAAGTCTGATTTTCCAAATAATTTTTTTTCAAACCTTTGATAAATACTATCTATTGCCAAATAGGAATTCACAGTTGTGGCTCCAACTCCTATTAAAATTGCAAATGAATGCGTGTCCATTGCATCAGAGCACTCAACATTTAATGAACAGTAACCTCGTAAACCATGTTTTACTAAGTGAGAATGTACTGCACCTACAATTAATATGCTTGGTATACTTGCTTTTTTGTTTGATATGTTTTTATCAGATAAAACCAAACAAGTACTTCCTTCTCTAACAGCTGTTTCTGCTTCCTCCCTGATTAGCTCAATTCTTTCTTTAAGAGATTTTTCAATATCAAAAGTACAGTCTATAATTTTTACTTTTTTTGCAAAAAATTTTTTAAATTTTTTAAACTGTGAGTTAGTGAGTACTGGACTATCTAGAACATAAATATTTTCTTCTGTAAGATTATCAAAATCTAAAATATTACCCAGGTTTCCAAATCTTGTTTTCAAACTCATTACTTTATTTTCTCTCAATGAATCTATTGGAGGATTGGTTACCTGGCTAAAGTTTTGCCTAAAATAGTGTGACACAGGTCTAAAATGACTGGATAAAACTGCAACAGGTGTATCATCACCCATTGAACCTGATGCTTCTTTTCCCTCTTCTGCCATTGGATGAAGAATCAACTCTAAGTCCTCTATACTTATTCCTGATAAAAATTGTCTTTTCCTTAAATCCTCACCTAAGAAATTTGGCTTTTCTCCACCAAATGAAATCTTTTTTTCTAAATCAATAATTTGTTTATTGTATTTTTTATAATCTTTTGCCAAAAGGTCTTTAATTTCTTTATCTTTGAATAGTTTTCCTTTTTTTAAATCGATTGCAATGATTTGGCCTGGACCAAGTTTTCCTTTTTCAATAATCTTATCTTCTGGAATTTTAATCATACCAGTTTCTGAACCTGCAAAAAATAAATCATCAGAGGTAATTGAATACCTAAGTGGCCTTAACCCATTTCTATCTGAAGAGGCCAAAACCCACTTGGCGTCAGTCGCACAAATAGCAGCCGGACCATCCCAGGGTTCTATCGTGCTGTTAAGGAAATTAAATAAGTCTTGGTGATTTTTTGGAACTGTTTTACTTCTCTTTGACCATGAGTCAGGTATCATCATCAATTTAATTAATGGCGCTAGTTTTCCAGAGTGAGTCAAAAGTTCAAATACATTATCAAGTGCGCCTGAGTCAGAAGAACTTCGAATAACTGGCTTTAAATTTTTAACATCTTTAAAAAGTGGGCTAGACATGTCTTGCTCATGAATTTTCATCCAGTTTATATTTCCTTTAACTGTATTTATTTCACCATTGTGCGCTAAAGTTCTAAAAGGTTGAGCTAAATCCCAGCTAGGAAAAGTATTGGTAGAGTATCTTTGGTGAAAAATTGCAAATCTTGAAGTTAGTTTTTCATCATTAAGGTCTGGATAAAACTCAGATAACATTTCAGCTAAAAACATACCTTTATAAACAATAGACCTTGAGCTGAATGAACAGATGTAGAAGTCTTTTATTTGTTTATCCCTAGCAACTTTTTCAATTTTTTTTCTTGTCTCAAACAAATCTCTCTCAAGATCATTGGTTTGTAGTGTTTCATTTTTTTTAAACATCACTTGGGCAATTTCTGGACGATTTTGATCAGCTGTTTTACCTAATACACTTGGGTTTATTGGCACCTGTCTCCACCCATAAATATAATAATTTTCATCTAAGAGAGCTGACTCGATAATCTCTCTACATTTTTCTTGTTCAGAATAATCTGTTCTTGGAAGAAAAACCATTCCTACGCAAATTCTTTTACTTTCATCAAGAGTGTGTCCAGTTGCTGATATTTTTTCTTTAAAAAAATCAGGCGCTATTTCTATTTGAATTCCTGCTCCATCGCCAGATTTTCCATCTGCGTCTACAGCACCTCTATGCCAAATAGCTTTTAATGCCTCGATCCCATAATCAACAATTTTTCTAGATTTTTTCCCATTCGTAGATGCAATCAATCCAACACCGCATGCATCATGTTCCATATCAGGAGAATAATTAAAACTTTTTTCTAAAATTTTTTTATTTTTTTGGTAATTCTTCATAACAATTATGCTGCCACTTCTGACGTATTTTTATTTGCTTTTAATTTTAAATATTTTTCAATTTGTGTAGCAGCGTCACGGCCATCTCTGATCGCCCAAACTACAAGTGAAGCTCCTCTTACAATATCACCTGCAGCAAATACTCCATCCAAATTTGTTTGCATAGATTTCAAATCGATCTTTAAAGTACCCCATTGCGATACAACTAATTCTTTAGCGTTAAAAAGTTGAGGTAGATTTTCTGGGTCAAATCCTAAAGATTTGATTACAAGATCTGCAGGGATCTTATATTCTGATCCTTTGTCAACTTCAGGTCTTCTCCTGCCTGATGAGTCTGGTTCGCCTAATTTCATTTTATTTACTTCAACTGCCTCAACTTTATTTGTTCCAATAAAACTTTTAGGACTTGTTAACCAAACAAATTCTACTCCTTCTTCTATCGCATTTCCTACTTCTCTTGCTGATCCTGGCATATTTTCCCGATCACGTCTGTATATACATTTTACTGATTTAGCTTTTTGTCTTATCGATGTTCTCACACAGTCCATAGCAGTATCTCCACCACCAATTACAACAACATTTTTTCCTTCTGCGTTCAAAGTGCCATCATCAAATAATTTAACTTTGTCGCCCAAACCTTTTCTGTTAGAAGCAGTCAAAAAATCCATTGCTGGAAAAATATTTTGAAGATTATGACCGGGTATACTAATTTCTCTTGCTTTATAAACTCCAGTTGAAATTAGTATTGCATCATGTTTTTCTCTGAGTTCGTATAATGTTTTATCTTTTCCGACCTCAAAATTTTGAACAAACTTTATGCCAGTTTCTTTAAGTAACTTTGTTCTTCTCTCAACAACAAATTTTTCTAATTTAAAATTTGGAATTCCATAAATTAAAAGACCACCTGGCCTATCATATCTATCGTAAATTGTTACTTGATAACCTGATTTTCTTAATTCTTCTGCACAAGCCATCCCAGCAGGACCTGCTCCAATAATTCCTATTGATTGTTTAAGCTCTTTTTTAACTTTAAAAGGTTTGACCCAGCCTTTATCCCAAGCTGTGTCGGTTATATATTTTTCTATAGAACCTATTGTTACAGTTCCATGTCCTGATTGTTCAATTACACAATTCCCTTCACAAAGTCTGTCTTGAGGACAAATTCTTCCACATACCTCTGGCATATTATTAGTGCTTTGTGATAATTCGTAAGCTTCTTTAAGTCTGCCCTCAGCTGTAAGTTTGAGCCAGTCAGGTATATTATTTCCAAGAGGGCAATGTATCTGACAAAACGGGACACCACATTGTGAGCATCTGCTAGATTGTTCAGTTGCTTTGTTTTTTATGTAATCTTTGTAGATCTCGTTAAAGTCATCTTTTCTTTTACCTGTCTCTCTTTTTTCAGGTGTCTCTTGTTTAAGATCTACAAACTGTAGCATTTTTTTTGTCATAGTTTGCCTAAAATAGTAAAGATTTATCATAATGATAGCTTTTTAAGGTCAATAGTAGTTACCTATATTCTAAATGTCTCAAAAAATTAATGTCATTCTTTGCATACCTGATATGCATTTAAAATTGCCAATAAAAAAACAACCTTTAATTTTATTTTTTATAAATGATTGAAATAATTATTCTATCTTTTGTCCAGGGAGTCGCAGAGTTTATACCTGTAAGCTCATCATCTCACTTAATCTTAATGTCAAATCTTCTTAATTTCGAAAATCAAAGTCTTTCGATTGATGTAAGTTTACATATAGGTTCATTGCTTGCTGTACTTGTATATTTTTATAAAGACATAATAAGTTTTGTTGAAAATAAAATTTTATTTTTTAAAATTTTTATTTCCTCACTACCAGTAGTGATCGTCGGTATTCTTTTTGTTGAAACAGGGATTATTGACCAAATTAGAAATATCAAAATAATAGCATGGACAACTTTAATATTTGGTTTTTTACTTTATTTTAGTGATAAATTTAAATTAGAAAAAAATTTGGAAAAAAACTTTTCCTACAAATCGGCAATTTTTATTGGATTGTTTCAAATTTTATCTTTAGTACCAGGCGTTAGCAGATCAGGTATCGCCATAACGGCAGCCAGACTTCTTAACTTTAAAAGAGTAGATGCAGCGAAGATTTCTTTTTTTCTTTCAATTCCTATTTTAAGTGCCGTATCTTTTTTTGGTTTAAAAAATTTGATTTTATCAGAAAATATTAACTTTGCTAAAATAAACCTTATTTCAATATTTCTTTCATTTATATTTTCTCTTATAACAATTAAATATTTTTTAAGTTATATCGTGAAATTTAATTTAAATGTTTTTGTGTATTATAGAATTTTTTTAGCTTTAATTTTGTTTATAATTGCTTATCTATAATATAAAAGTAAGCGCTAATAAAATTAGTATTATAATAAGAAAAAAATATATTACAGATTTTTGTAAGGATAAATTTAATAAAAATTTCATAAAGGTATATTTAATAATATTGCAAAAAAAATCAAACTATAATTGGTGCGCCTGCTAGGATTTGAACCCAGAACCTCCTGGTCCGTAGCCAAGCGCTCTATCCAGTTGAGCTACAGGCGCAATAAATCAAAATTTATATAAATAAATTTGAATTATAGTAATTTATAATTAATAATAAACCATGCAAATAAATTTTAAAAAATATTACCAAAATTTAAATTTTGTAAGTTTTTTATTTATGATTTTGCCAATAAGTTTTATAATTGGAAATTTAGCAATAAATATCAATATTATATTATTAATTCTATACATCTTTTTATATTATAAAACACAAACCTTTAAAATTGATCTAAGTTTTTTAGACAAACTGATAATTCTATATTTTTCTTACTGTTTGTTTGTGGGTGTTTTTAATTTTTTTGGTGATTATATTTCTTACGGTACTTATCATCACTCTTATATTGCCAAAACCTTTTTATATTTACGATTTCTTTTATTGTATTTTGCTATCAAATTTATAATGTATAAAAATCTTTTAAATATAAAATATTTTATCATTGTAGCTTCCTTATGCTCAATTTTTGTATGCCTCGACTTAACTATTCAATTTATTTATGGAAAAGATATATTTGGATATACATCAATTGATCCTAGAAGACATGGTGGTCCATTTGGTGATGAATTAATTGCTGGTTCTTATATTCAAAGATTTTCAATTTTTGTTTTTTTTCTTTTTATCATTTATCCAAAAAACAAAATTTCCTCTAAAAGTTTAAAAATTTCTCTGAGTCTTTTCTTGTTTTTTTTAATATTTCTTGGATTAATTATTTCTGGAAATAGAGTTCCAATGTTTTTATTTTTTCTTTTGTTTTTTATCTCTTTTGCAATAATAAAAGAAACAAGAAAATATTTAATTCCAAGCTTTTTTATATTAATCACTTCACTTTATACATTTATTAATATTAACCAAAATATAAAGCATCATTTAGGTCATTTTAATAATCAATTAGTCCAATTTAAAGAATTTTTTTTAACAATAGTAATCAAAGAAAAAGAAAGTATTATCATAGCTGAAGATTATGTTGCAGAAATAAATAATAAAAAAATTCAAATACCTAATATTTACATTAAAGAGTTTTATTCTGGATACAATTCATGGAAAAGGAATATTTTTTTTGGTGGTGGCATCAAATCATTTAAAATTAATTGTCCAAGATCTGGTAACATAAATTGTCCATCCCACCCGCATAATTATTATTTAGAAATTTTGTCTGAATTAGGTTTAATTGGTGCAATTTTAATTATAACAATTTTTTTTACTATTTTTAAAAAAATTTTAACAAAAAATCTGATTAATAAACAAAAAATAATTATTCCATTCTTTTGTCTCATATTAATTGAACTTTTTCCTTTAAGAACTACTGGAAGTTTTTTTACAACTGGTAATGCAACATATTTTTTTTTGATTTTAAGTATAACAATTAGTCTAGTTTATTTTAGAAAAGATAAATTAAATTGATATTATATTATATGGGTGTAGTTTAATGATATGAGTGAAATAAATGTTGTAATAACTGCTGCAAAAAGAACAGCTGTGGGATCCTTAAATAAGTCATTAAAAAACGTAAAGGCTGAAGATTTAGGTTCATCAGTTATTACAAGTGTCATCAATGACTCAAAATTAAAAAGCAACGACCCTGATGAAATTATTATGGGACAAGTTTTAACTGGTGGTAGTGGTCAAAATCCTGCTAGGCAAGCAGCGATGAGATCAGGAATACCAAAAGAAAAACCTGCGTTTGTTGTTAATCAAGTTTGTGGTTCTGGTATTAGATCAATTGCATCTGGTTTTCAAAGTATTAGATCAGGTGACTCGAAAATCTTAATTGCTGGTGGTCAAGAAAATATGTCCTTAGCACCACACGCAATTCACCTAAGGGATGGAAAAAAATTAGGTGACATTGAATTGGTTGATACAATGATTAAAGACGGATTGTGGGATGCTTTTCATGGCTATCATATGGGTATAACAGCTGAAAATGTTGCAGAAAAATTTCAAATTACTAGAGAAGCGCAAGATAAATTTTCACTTAAGTCACAAGAAAAAGCATTACAGGCACAAAAAGAAGATAAGTTTAAAAATGAAATTATTAATTTAAAAATCAAATCTAATAATAGTGAAATTAATTTCAACAAAGATGAGCATCCAAGGGAAGGAATAAACTTGGATAAATTATCAAGATTGAAACCAGCGTTTAAAAAAGATGGTACAGTTACTGCAGGAAATGCCTCTGGTATAAATGATGGGGCTGCAGCTGTAGCTTTAATGGTGGCAGATGAAGCAGAAAAAAGAAACTTAAAGAAACTTGTATCTATAAAGTCTTGGGCTAGTTGTGG
Organism: uncultured Pelagibacteraceae bacterium; assembly: GCA_902613915.1. Classification (GTDB taxonomy): domain Bacteria; phylum Pseudomonadota; class Alphaproteobacteria; order Pelagibacterales; family Pelagibacteraceae; genus Pelagilacustribacter. The sequence goes on from CACMJB010000002.1 coordinate 92,087, forward strand.
TGTCGAGCCAGCTTTAATGGGAACTGGTCCTATACCTTCAACAAAAAAAGCCTTAGACCTCGCTGGCTGGAGCGTAAAGGATGTTGATCTTTTTGAAATTAATGAAGCTTTTGCGGCTCAAAGTATAGCTGTGATAAAAACACTCTCTATTCCTGAGGAAAAAGTAAATGTAAACGGAGGAGCAATAGCTTTAGGGCATCCCATTGGTGCTTCAGGAACTAGAATAATTGTTACACTTATTCATGAAATGATTAAGCGTGATGTAAAAAAAGGTTTAGCAACACTTTGTATTGGTGGGGGTATGGGTATTGCAATGTGTGTTGAGAGATAAACAATTTTTCAATGGAACTGCCTGTTGTAAATCATCCTGATTATGTAGCTAAAATTAACGATGACAATAAATTCCCCATTCAAAAGTTTGCTGCTCTAGCTGAACATTTAATCAAAGAAGGTGTAGTAAAAAAATTTCATATTCCTAAAGAATGCTCAATTTCAACAATGAAATCATCTCATTCTCTGGAATACATTAATAATATTAAAAATAAGACTTTAGATATAAAACTTCAGAAAAAAATTGGCTTTCCTATTAACGATAGTGTTGCTCGAAGATCGTTTATTGCGACAGGTGGAACAGTTTTAGCTAGTAAACTTGCATTGGACTCAAAATTAGCGTGCAATACAGCAGGTGGTAGTCATCATGCTACATTTGATTGTGGTGCTGGTTATTGTGTTTTTAATGATGTTGCTGTTGCAGCCAATTATTTAAAAAATAAAGGATACGCAAAAAGAGTACTTATTATCGATCTAGATGTTCATCAAGGTAATGGTAATTCGGAAATATTTAAAAATGATAAGGAAGTTTTTACATTTAGCATGCACTGTGCTTCTAATTACCCTGCTAAGAAATCAAAGAGTGATATAGATATTGAACTTAAAGATCACATGGAAGATGAGGAGTACTTAAATATTCTTCATAAAAATTTAAAACTCCTTAACAAAAATAAGTATGATTTTGTATTTTACGTAGCAGGAGTTGATATTCACTTTGAGGATCGTTTAGGCAAACTTAAAATTTCTGATGAAGGAATTAATAAAAGAGATCAAATAGTAATTGAAAATTTTTATTCAAAAAATACTCCTTTGTGTGGAGTTTTAGGCGGCGGTTATAATAAAAGTTTTGAAAAACTAATTGAACTTCATTCAATGCTACACAAAAATTGTGCCAAAAATATTTAAACTCAGCCCCAATTACCTTTATAGGAGTTCCAGGGTTTGGGACCGAGCTCAATTGGAATTTTAATTAAAATTAAAATTTAAATTAAGATCGAGAAATGACGCGCTACAATTTTAACTGTGACAAATTTTCAAAAAACTTCAAACTCTCAGGATTAGCTATTGCCTCTTTATTATTGATTTTTTCTCCATGAATTACTTTTCTAACTGCTAACTCAACTATTTTACCGCTTTTTGTCCTAGGAATTTCTGGCACCTTTATTATAATTGCAGGAACATGTTTTGGAGAGCAGTTTTTTCGAATTTTTGATTTGATTGATTTTATCTTTTCATCATTTAACTCTTCATCGTTTTTTGTAGTAATAAATAAGACAATCCTTACATCATCATTATAATCCTGCCCAACAACTAGCCCTTCGGTAATGAAATCAATGTCTTCAACTTGTTGATAAATTTCTGATGTGCCTATTCTCACGCCTCCGGGATTAAGCGTGGCATCTGATCTTCCTCTCATAATGAAACCATTGTTTATAGTTCGCTCAATGAAATCACCATGATACCAAATATTTTCAAATCTATTGAAATAAGCTTTATGATATTTTTTCTCTTCATCATCTCCCCAAAATTTTATTGGCATGGATGGAAAAGGTTTTTTAACAACTAGTTCCCCCTTCTCTCCATCTTTTACACTTTTTCCCTGATCTGTAAAAACATCCACATCAATACCTAAGCTCTGACCTTGAATTTCTCCCATGTATACATTTGAATAAAGATTCCCTAAAACTAAACAACCGACTAAATCTGTTCCTCCTGCAATAGATGCAAGATGAACGTCTTTCTTTAAATTATCGTAAACATACTTAAAGCTTTCCTCAGCTAAAGGAGAGCCTGTTGAGGTTATTATTTTTATTGAACTTAAATCTAAATTTTTACTGTTATATTTTTCATTCTTTAAATGATCTATATATTTGGCACTTACACCAAAAAGATTAATTTTCTTGTTTTGACAATACTCTAAGAGAACATCTATCTTTGGATAAACAGGAGCCCCATCAAATAAAAATATGGAAGAACCTGTTGCTAGTCCTCCAACCAACCAATTCCACATCATCCAGCCCGTAGTAGTATAGTAAAATAATTTTTCATTATCTCTGATATCACAATGAAGCATAAATTCTTTATTATGCTCAATTAAAACATTCCCGGCTCCATGTGTTATACATTTAGGTTTTCCAGTTGTGCCACTTGAATAAAGAATGTAGATAGGATGATTAAATTCAAATCGTTCAAAAGTTTCATCCATTTTTGCTTTTTCTAAAACTTGATTAAAGTTTATATAATTTTGAAGATTCATCTCTTCTGTTTTATTGTATGCAAATACTAAAATTTTTTTTATTGAGGGAATTTGTTTTAAAATATCTTCAATCTTTTCAAGAATATTTATTTTCTTACCATTGTAAAAATAGTGATCGCTAGTAATTAAAATACTAGGTTCAATTTGTTTAAATCTATCTACAACTCCTTGAGTTCCAAAATCTGGAGAGCATGACGACCAGATAATTCCATTTTTTGCACAAGCTAAAAAACTTATGATAGACTCAATTTTATTTGGAACATAAGCCGCAACACGATCTCCTTTTTTTAGGCCTATAGATTTTAAGTAATTAGAAAACTTACAAACCTTAACGTAAAGTTGATCCCAAGAAATCTCCTCCTCAAATCCTTTCTCAGATAAAAAACTTATTGCAATCTTTGAAGATTTTTTCTTAAGAATATTTTCAGCGTAATTTAATTTGGAATCTTGAAAAAATTTTGTTTTATAAAATGTTTTATCATATTTAATTATTTCTTTTCCTTTATCTCCAATAATCTTTGAATAATCCCAAAACTTTGACCAAAATTCTTCGGGATGATCTACTGACCATTTCCACAAATTTTTAAAATTGAAGTTTGATTTTAGATTTATAAATTTTGAGAAATCCTCAAGAAGAGACTCTTCTTTTCTTGTACAAGAAGGTTCCCACAAAAATTTTTTCATAAAAGCTAGCTTAGCTTTTATTTTTTTATCTTAATAGATATTTTTTGAGAATAATTTTCTGAACTAAAACTGCTCTATTAGTTTTAATGTCTTTTTTCTTGAATAAAAAATTTATTAACCAACGCATGTCTCATATGAATAAAATTAATTGACAAAAAAAAGCAGAAAATGTGACAAAAATTGATCTTATCCGACTATTTGCCCTATTCTTTAATGTTTATTAATTATTTAATTTTTAATATGTTTCACCCAGTTTATAATAGCTAATTATGGCTCAGAATATTTCAGTTCCAGATATAGGTGATTTTAAAGACGTTGAAGTCATTGAAGTTTTAGTCAAACCTGGTGATCAAATAAATAAGAATGATCCTATTGTTACAATCGAGAGCGATAAGTCAAGCGTGGAAATACCTTCTCCTGCTTCTGGAGAAATTAAAGATTTAAAAGTCAAAATTGGAGATAAAGTTTCAGAGGGAAGCGTATTAGCAACAATAGAAAATGGTCAAGCTGCCTCGGCTCTAAAAGAAAAAAAAATAGTTAAAGAAGTTCAAACTCAAGAAAAACCAAAAACTAATGGCGAAGTAAATCAGGTAAGACAAGTTAAAAAAGTCTTTGCTGAACCAGCCTCAAAAGATGATATTGATCCTATTGAAACAAATGAATGGATAGATTCTCTAAATTCAGTTATTGAAAATGATGGTTCTTCAAGAGCCAGTTATTTGTTAAACAAGGTTATTGATCAAGCTTATAAATCCGGTCTTGTTCTTCCGGATACTAGAACAACCCCTTACATAAATACTATTCCGCCAGAGGCTGAGATAAAATCACCTGGTGATCAAAATATTGAAAAAAAAATTCGGGCATATGTGAGGTGGAATGCAGCGGCAATGGTTGTGAAGGCTAACAAAAAAAGTCCTGAGCTAGGCGGTCACATAGGTACTTTTGCATCCGCAGCTACACTTTACGATGTTGGCATGAATCATTTTTGGAGAGCAAAAAATAACAAATTTGGAGGAGATTTAATTTATTTTCAAGGGCACTCGGCGCCAGGAATGTACGCGAGAGCTTTCTTAGAAGGAAGACTTACCGCAAAACAACTAGATGGTTTTAGGCAAGAAGTTAATAAAGGAGGTTTGTCCTCATATCCTCACCCTTGGTTGATGCCAAAGTTCTGGCAGTTTCCAACTGTATCTATGGGTCTTGGACCTATCATGGCTATCTATCAAGCAAGATTTTTAAAATATCTTATCAATAGAGGATTAGTTAAAGATGAGGGAAGAAAAATTTGGGTATTTCTTGGTGATGGTGAAATGGATGAACCAGAGTCACTTGGTGCAATTGGTTTAGCTGCTCGTGAAAAATTAGATAATTTAATTTTTGTTGTAAATTGTAATTTGCAAAGACTGGACGGTCCCGTTCGAGGAAATAGTAAAATTATTCAGGAACTAGAAGGTAGCTTTAGAGGTTCGGGTTGGAATGTAATAAAAGTTATTTGGGGATCATACTGGGATCAATTATTAGCTAAAGATAAAACAGGCCTTCTTATAAAGAGAATGAATGAATGCGTAGATGGAGAATACCAAGCGTTTAAAGCTAAAGGCGGTTCATATGTTAGAGAAAAATTTTTTGGAAAATATCCTGAACTTACTGAACTTGTTTCTTCATTAACAGATAAAGATATTTGGAGATTAAATAGAGGTGGGCATGATCCTCACAAAGTTTATGCAGCTTACTCAGCTGCGATGCAGAATACTGGATCACCTACAGTTATCCTAGCAAAAACAATCAAAGGATATGGAATGGGTAAAACAGGTGAGAGTGTAAATACAACTCACCAACAAAAAAAATTAGATGAAGAAGATCTATTGTATTACAGAGATAGATTTAAAGTTCCGCTTACTGATAAACAAGTCAAGAATATAGAATATTACAAACCAGACGAAAATTCTGAGGAGATAAAATATTTAAAAGATAAGAGAATGAAACTTGGAGGATTTATTCCTGAGAGATCTTCTTTTGCTAAACAAATTAAAGCCCCACCAAAAGATATTTTCGATGCCTTTATGAAATCGACTGGCAAAAAAGAAATGTCTACGACAATGACTTTAGTTAGAATGATGACTGCACTGCTAAGAGATAAAAATGTTGCTCCAAGGTTAGTGCCAATCATTCCTGATGAAGCGAGAACTTTCGGAATGGAAGGTTTCTTCCAAAAAATTGGTATTTATGCTCATGAAGGGCAAAAATATGAACCGGTCGACTCTGAACAACTAAGTTCATATCGAGAAGATAAAAGTGGTCAGGTCTTAGAGGAAGGTATTAATGAGTCCGGGGCAATGTCATCCTGGATTGCAGCAGGAACCGCTTACACTAATCACGATATAGAGATGATACCTGTTTATATCTTTTATTCTATGTTTGGATTCCAGAGAGTTGGAGATCTGGCATGGGCAGCTGGTGACTCCCAAGCTAGAGGGTTTTTAATTGGGGCAACAGCTGGAAGAACCACTTTAGCTGGAGAAGGATTACAACACCAGGACGGGCACAGCCAATTATTGGCATCAAATATTCCAAACTGTATTAGTTATGACCCAACATTTGCTTATGAGATGGCAACAATATTTAGAGAAGGCTTAAGAAGAATGCATGAAAAGAAAGAGAATGTCTTCTACTACATCACTGCAATGAATGAAAACTACTCTCATCCAGAAAAACCTAAAGGTTGTGATGATGGAATTTTAAAAGGCATGTACTTATTCAAAGAAGGAAAAAATAAAGGAAAAACTAAAGTTCAATTATTAGGTTCTGGGACTATCTTAAGAGAAATTATATCTGCTTCTGAAATCTTGTCAAAAGAATATAATATAGATGCAGACATTTGGAGTGTGACAAGTTTTAATGAATTAAGAAGAGATGGAATGGAGACTGAAAGATTAAATCTTTTGAATCCAAATAAAAAACCAAGAAAATCTTACGTTCAAGAATGTTTGTCTAAAAGAGATGGGCCAGTCATAGCGGCTTCTGATTATACAAGGGCATTCACTGATCAAATAAGACCTTACACAGACAAAAAGTTTTATTCATTTGGAACAGATGGTTACGGAAGGAGTGACACTAGAAAAAATCTTAGAAAATTTTTTGAGGTAGATAAAGAGCATATTGTAGCCTTTACCTTAAGCGCATTAGCAAAAGAACAACTTGTTGGTTCTGAGGAAGCAGAAAAAGCAATTAAAAAATATAAGATAGACAAAGAGAAAGATTTCCCAGCAAATTTATAAAATGACGATTCAAAAAATTTTAGTTCCAGATATGGGTGACTTTAAAGACGTAGAAGTCATCGAAGTTCTTGTTAAAAAAGGTCAAGCTATAAAAAAAAATGATTCTTTAATAACTTTAGAAAGTGACAAATCAAGTGTTGAGATGCCATCAACTCACGAGGGCAAGATAGAAAAAATTAATGTTTCTGTAGGTGATAAAATTAACAAAGGGGATTTAATTCTTACTTTAGAGACAAAGCAAGAAACAAATAAACCTATAAAAGAAAAATCTAAAAAAGAACCAGTAAAACAAAAAATACAAAATGAAGTAGTCCAGGTACAACAGCAACAACCTGCACCTAGTGTTCCTGCTTCAGGAAAAAGTTCAGCAAGTCCAAAAATAAGAAAATTTGCAAGAGAGCTGGGAGCGGATATTTCTAAAATTTCTGGCACACAACGAGCTGGAAGAGTTTCAGAAGAAGATGTAAAAAATTTTATAAGATCTCAAGTGACAGTTTCTCAAGGTGAGGTACAAAAAAAAGAAGTTGCAAAATATGTAGAAGAATATTCTCACGAGGAATTTGGAGAAATAGCAACACAAGATCTACCACGTGTTAAGAAACTTTCGGGACCACATTTAGTCAGATCATGGACAGAAATTCCACACGTTACCCAACATGATGAAATAGATGTTACTGACATGGAACAGTTTAGAAATTCTTTGTACGATTATTATACTGGTGAAAAAATAAAAGTAACTCCTCTTGCTTTTATTGCAAAAGCCTTGGTGAACGCTCTAAAAGAATTTCCAAATTTTAACGCATCATTAAACCCTGAGAGTAATAAAATTATTTATAAAAAATATTTTCATATCGGTTTTGCCGTTGATACTCCTCATGGTCTTATGGTTCCTAAATTAAGAAACGTTGATCAAATGAGTATTCAAAAAATTGGGGAAGAACTTAAAAATACAAGTCAACTTTGCAGAGAACTTAAGATTGATAAAAAAGAATTTTTTGGTGGATCGATGACTATCTCAAGTTTAGGAGGAATTGGCGGAACACATTTTACCCCTATCATTAACCCACCAGAGGTAGCAATTTTAGGAGTTGGAAAAACTTTCGATCGACTTGTTAAAGAAAAAAATCAAATAGTTTCTAGAAAAATACTTCCGATATCATTATCTTATGATCACAGATTAATAGATGGCGCGGAGGGAGCTAGGTTTTGTGTCTATCTTGGAAAATGTCTTGGAAAAGACTTTGCCTTTAAGCTTGCTGTTTAGATCTTCTTAAACTATTAACCCCTGATGGATAAGAAATCGTTCTCACTAATTTGTGCTATTGTTACATCTATTCTTTGGGGCTCAGCTTTTGTAGCGCAAGACATGGGTATGGATTTTATAGGGCCACATACTTTTAATGTAGGAAGATTTTTAATTGGATTTTTAACTTTACTTCCTTTCTTTTTCATTTTTGAATTTAAAAATATAAATTTCAAACAACTTGATAAAAGAAAAATAGCTTATTTTTTGTTTTACTTGGGTTTTGTTTTAGCCATAGGCCAAGAGCTACAACAGATCTCTTTAATATATACCGATGTAGCAAACACTGGTGTTTTTACAGTCTTCTATGTTTTGGTCGTTCCTGTAATTTCTTACTTTATATTTTCTAAAAAAATGCACTGGTCTATTTGGCCGTCAGTTTTTATCTGTATTCTTGGTGGCTTACTTCTAAGCGAACTTAATAATTATTCTGTAAGATTAGGTGATACTTTAGGTATCTTAAGTGCCTTTTGTTGGGGAGTTCATATTTTGCTTATTAGAAAAACGATTGAAATGTTTAACTTTCCCATAACTATAGCAATGTCTCAATGTTTTGTTGCATGCCTAGTTTTAATTGGCCCAATGTTTTACTTTGAAGATCCAACGTTTAATAATTTTTTAAAAGACTCATACGAAGTTTTATATGTCGGTATTTTATCAAGTGGACTCGCCTTTTTATTACAAACATATAGTTTGCAAAATATATCTCCAGCACCTGCTGCGATAGTCTTCTCGTTGGAAGGTGTTTTCGCAGCAATTTTGGCATGGCTAATATTAGACCAATTCTTAAATGAAATTAAAATTTTAGGAATATTTTTAATACTGGCTGCTGTAATTTTCTCACAACTTATGCCAATTTATGATAAGAAAAATTATGGACGAAACTAATAAAGGTTTTATGAAACATTTGGGTGGTCTGGAATTAAAACAGATCAGCGATACTCAATACGAATTTATAGTTGAAGTGAAAGAAATACATTTAAACACTGGAAAAATTGCTCATGGTGGTTTTCTTGCAACCATTGCTGACACAGGAATGGGAACCGCTGCTCATAGAGTAGCGGGAGATAAAAGGTGCGTAACAATAAATTTAGATATGAAATTTATTTCTGCAGGTAAGTTAGGTGACAAGCTTAAAGGAGATGTAAAAATTTTAAAGAAAACAAATACTCTTGTCTTTATCTCTTGTGAAATTTCAAATTCTAGCGACATAGTTACCTCTGCAAGTGGTACTTGGAAAATACTAAAATAGTAACTAATGCACACAAAAACTGTTTTAGTTTCTGCTCTACTCTCTTTTTTTATATTTAATAAAGCATCAGCAAATTTTTTTAAGAATATAACTAACTTAATTGAGGGAAATTACGAAAGCCTTAGGTACGGAATATCAGTTGCTGATGTAGACAACAATGGAACGTATGAATTTATAGTTGCGGGTTTTGGAAGTGAGAATTTAGCCCTCTCCTATAAAAATAATAAGTTGATAAATATTATAGAGGATGAAAAATTTACTGATAAAAAAAGTTTTACTATCGGAGTTGCTGCGTGTGATATTGACTCCGATGGATATGAAGAAATTTATTTTCTTAACACAGACACATACAGTGGTGAAAAAAAATATTCTGATAGACTAATAGATCTAAAAAATAAAAAATTTTTTGATATTTTCGAACAGAAAAAAAATCAATTAGATTTAAACTTTACAGCCGGTCGTTCGGTAGTTTGTGTAGATAGAAAAGGAAATGGAAAATTTGGGATTTACGTTGCTAATTATGGGGGGCCTACAAGATTCTACGAAAAATTTAAAGGTAGAATTACTGATAGAGCAACAGAGTTTGGATTGGACAAAATAACTGGAGGACGAGCAGTTGTTGCGGGCCATATTCTATCAGAAAATATTGATATTTTTGCTGCGAATGAAAGGGGAGTTAATTTTTTGTATAAAAATGTTGATGGTACTTTCTATGATGTTGCCTCAAGCTACGAAATTTTAGACCCCTACGAAAATGGAAGAGGAACAGCCTTAAGTGATATCTTGTACAGAGGACAATTAGATATAGTAAGTGGTAATTGGGATGGAGAACATAGAATTTTTGTAAAAAAAGAAAACACTTATAAGGACATTGCTAAAGGAAATTTTAAAACACCCTCCAAAGTAAGAACAGTAATATCTGCAGATTTTGATAATGACGGTTACGATGAAATCTTTTTAAATAACATTGGAGAACCAAATAAATTATTTAAAATTAAAGAAAACGGGGAGTTAAAAGAAATTGATTTAGCAATTAATTCTGAACCTAATGGACTTGGTACTGGCGCAGCTGTGGCAGATATCGATAAAGATGGTATTTTAGAATTATTAATCTCACATGGAGAAACTGGGAACCAAATACTTACTCTTTATAAAGCTGATATAAAAAAAAGTAATAACTTTTTAAGAATAAAACCATTAAACAAAAATGGCGCGCCGGCAAGAGGTGCTACGGTAACGCTTACTTCTAATTTAAGAGAACACTCTAAAACAATCGATGCAGGATCAGGATATTTATGTCAAATGGAGCCTGTTGCTCATTATGGAATTCGGGAAGGTGAAAAAGATTTTAAAGTTTCAATTAAGTGGACAAACGGAAAGACTAATAATTACAATATTAAAAAAACTGGAAGAACATATATTTTTAAACAAAGTAATATGACTATCTCGCCATCTTAATAAATATATCACCCATTCCAATATTCATTTCTTCTAAAGGAATATCATTTTTGAAAGCACAGAATTTTCCGGTGATTTCATTAGACTCTATTTTTTTAATATCCGCTTTTTGACATTTTCTTGCTTCGTATAAAATTCCTATTACTAACTTACTATCAACCACATAAACTTCTTCTTTATTTAACTTTTGACCATTACAGAAATAATTTCTGTTTACTTCCTTTGGAAAATCTTTTTTTGTGCATGGATTATCTATTAAGAGGACATCAATCGTTTTTGGGCCATCCTTAAATTTATGTTTGATTTTTTTAACCTTAGTGTAATTCATGAGATCACAAGAACATGGCCAACAACATCTGTAAAGTTCACCACAAATATTTTTTTGAGTCCTTAATTCTTTGACAAAAATAAAATCTGGTTTTTCTCCCGGATTAATCAATGAACCTGATACGGGACAATATAATTTATTATACTCTATAAATTCTTCATATGTTAAATCTTGGTCAATTAAATATTTAAAAAATCTTGGTCCAGCTGCATTTCTATTACTGTCTGGAAAAATTTTGGTCCAGTTTTTAACAAGATTTTCGTAGTAAAATTTTTTTTGCTGAAAGTTAGTCTCAGAAAAACTTAATGATATTAATAAAAAATATATTAAAGTTATTTTTAAAATGAATTTCATTTGGTTATTTAATTAAATTTTGAAAAAAAAGCACTGCGCTTTTATGATGCTCTTAAGGATTTATTCTTAGAGTTTATGAAACCAAATGTAAAAAGGAAAATTAAAGCAAAGGGATAAACAATAGCTTTATTCGGTCTTTCGGGATTTTCAATTTTAAAATTACTTATGATGTCACCCATTTGAATACCAGATTTTTTTGCCTCCCCTTTCCAATTTAATTTGTCTACAGTGAGTTGATCATTCTGATCTGCTAATGTTACTCCATATTCTTCTAAATTATAATCATTTTCAAATTTTCCTTTATCAATCACGAATAATTTATATCTTTCTCCGTATTCGGTTACTCGAGTAACCTTAATGTGAACTTCTTTTGAGGGATCGAAAGATAAATTTTGAATACTTTCTGCAGAGAGTTTTTGTTCATTAAATTTTGGGTAGAATTTACCTAATACATAGTCAGGAGCTAAAAAAGATAAAGATATGATTAAGAAAGCTATAGTTTCGTACCACCTTAATTTATTTATAAACCATTGCTGTGTAGCTGCAGTAAAAACTAAAATACCTATTAATGAAGTGACTATTACCAATAGTGCCTGCCAGATACTGTCTACTCCAATTAATAAAAGTTCATGGTTAAATAAGAAGACGATCGGTAAAATTCCTGTTCTTAAACTATACCAAATAGCTTGAAGCCCTGTTCTTAAAGGATCTCCTCCAGAAATTGCAGCTGCTGCATAAGACGCTAAACCAACAGGAGGTGTAACATCAGCCATTAATCCAAAATAAAACACGAATAAGTGAACAGCAATTAATGGAAAAATAAAACCTGAAGCGTTTCCAACGTCAACTAAAACGGTAGCCATTAGTGAAGCCACTACCACATAGTTTGCAGTCGTAGGGAGACCCATTCCAAGTAATAAACAAAGAATAATAGTTAATAAAATTAATATGATTACATTATCTCTTGCTATTGTCTCGATAACTATAATTAAATTAGTGCTAAGTCCTGTAGATCCAACTGCTCCCACTATTATACCTGCAGTCGCAATCGCTATTCCAACTCCCACCATGTTAATTGCACCTTTTTGAAGACCAACAATAGTTTGGTTCCACCACTCTATAAGGGCGGTTTTATAATCTGAGTTTTTAATAATACGATTTATCAAATTCACTATAATTAAAGAAATTGTAGCGTAAAAAATTGAAAAGCCCGCCGTGTATCTCATGTAAACAAGAAGAAAAATTAAAACAAAAATTGGTATTAGAAAATGTAATCCAGATAAAAAGGTTTTCTTAAGATGAGGAACGTCTGCATCATCCATTCCTTTAAGTCCTAATTTAAGAGCCTCGAGATGGGATATATATAATAAAGCAATGTATGAAATGATTGCTGGTAAAAAAGCATGTTTGACAACTTCAAAATAAGTAACGCCTATGAAACTTGCCATTACAAAAGCTGCGGCTCCCATGACTGGTGGCATAATTTGACCATTTACAGATGATGAAACTTCAATTGCTCCGGCTTTCTCTTGAGAGAAACCAGTTTTTTTCATTATAGGAATTGTAAAGGTTCCGGTAGTAACAGTATTAGCGATTGAAGAGCCTGAAATCATCCCTGTCATTCCAGATCCTAAAATAGCAGCTTTAGCTGGCCCTCCTCGCATCTTGCCCACCATTGCAAAAGCTAAATCTAAAAAATACTTTCCTCCACCTGCAGTTTCTAACAGTGCACCAAAAAGAACGAATAAAAATATAAAATCAACAGAAACACCTATAGGAATTCCAAAAATAGCTTCTTGATCAAACCATTGGAATCCAACTAATCTTTTTACAGATAGACCTCCATGAGAAATGATATCAGGTGCATATTTTCCAAAATAAGAGAATAAAAGAAAGCAGATAGCGATAATCACTAAAGGTAAACCTATTGCTCTCCTTGTGGCCTCTAAAAGTATTAAAATACCTGTTGCTCCAATAATAAGCTCTACAGGAACTTTATATCCAAATATCTCTTTAACTAGGAGAATACCACCTCTATTAACAAGATCATCATAGAAAAAATAAATGTAAAGACAACAAAATGCAGCGACAATACTTATAAGAATATCAAAAACTGATATTTTTTTTCCTCTTACCATAGGAAAAATTAAAAATGTTAATGTTAAAGCAAAACCTAAATGTATTGCTCTAGCAGGTAAACCTTTGAACATTCCGAAGTTAAACCAAAAAGGAAAAGGAGAAGCATACCACAATTGAAATAATGTCCAAAGAATAGCTATGCCGAAAACTATTTTTAAATGTACGCCTGATAAATTACGTGTGGGAGAAATATCTTCTTGAATTTTATTTTTAATCTTACTTTGAAAAGTTTGATTCATTTTATTTAAAATACATTATTCTAAAAAAAAAGGCCCAAAAAATATTGGGCCTTTTTTAATTAAACTAAAAAGTTGAATTACATTAATCCAGCTTCTTTGTAGTACTTAATTGCACCTGGATGTAATGGAGCTGATAAACCATCAGCTATCATATTTTTCTTTTCCAGTGGTCCAAAAGCAGGGTGTTGAGCTCTGAAGTCATCAAAGTTTTCCATTACCGCTTTTGTTACTAAGTATACAAGTTCTTCAGAAACATCTGCGCTAGTAACAACTGTAGCTTTTACACCAAATGTTGTAGCATCTTTTTTCTGATTTGAGTAAGTTCCTGCTGGGATAACTGCTTTAGCATAATAGTCAGCTCCGTCAATTAAACCTTGCACAGGTGCTCCAGTTAAATTGATCGGGCTAGCTTTTGCTTTACAAGTAGCTGCTTGTTCCATAGCGCCATTTGGAAATCCAACTGAATACCCGAATGCATCTATTTTACCATCACAAAGAGCTTTAACTTGTTCAGAAGAAGTAAGTTCAGTAGTAGCTTTGAACATACTCATATCTGCACCCATAGCTTTCATTAACTCTTCCATAGTTCCTCTTTGTCCAGAACCTGGGTTACCGATGTTTACTGTTTTTCCTTTTAAGCCTTTAAAATCTTTTATTTTAGATTTTTTACTTGCCCAAATTTGAAAAGGCTCATTGTGAACAGAAAATACAGCTCTTAAATTACTAAACTGTTTTCCTTCCCATTTGCTTGAACCGTTGTAAGCATGATACTGCCAGTCTGACTGAGCAACACCGAATTGAAACTCACCATCTTTGATTTGTCCAATATTGTAGTTAGATCCACCTGTTGAAGGTGCAGTACATCTGTAAGCTTTGGCAGTACCTTTTTTTCTACCATGATCAGCACTAATTGCTGACTTGTGTAACATTTTACAGATAGCGTTACCTGTTTGGAAATATACTCCTGTTGGTCCGCCTGTTCCTATTGTAAAGAACTCTGCTGATTTAGCAATTGAAGTGAATGGGCTTGAAAAAGCTATCATTACTAAAAAAGCTGAAATCATTGATATCATTTTTTTCATGTGTACATCCTTTTGTTAGTTGGTTAATTTAACTACGTAATTGAATTAAGGTCAAAGAGATTCTTATAAATTTTTAACCCAATTTGATAATTTTGAAACACCTTCAACTACATTTGGGGCATACTTTCTTATCATTTCATCATTTATCATCTTACAGTTTGAAACGTTTCTAAAAAATTCTATTCCATCAAAATCAGTGTAACTCAATCTTGTTAACATTTTTTTGGGTTTAAAACCAAAGTCTGATCCAGGCAACATTGCTACACCTGTTTCGTTTAAAATTGCTTCGCATAATTTTGATGAAGTTTTATATTTTTTATTTTTAAATTCTGGCATCAAATAAAAAGCACCTTGTGGAGGAGCCATTAAAACCTTATTTGACTTCAGATTATTATAAACGTAGTTTCCAACGGCATTTAATATCGCTCTAACTTTTAGCTTATATTGATCATGTTCGTAAGCATAGGCTTCTACAGATGCATATTGTGTAGGTGTATTAACTGTAGAATAAGACTCACTCGCAAGTGACTTTAAGCTTTTTAAAAACTCAGTTAGTTTCTTTGGAACGGCTAAAAACCCTAATCTCCAACCTCCAGCACCGCACCATTTACTTAATCCGCCAGTAATAAAAGTTAATTCGGGATAAAATTTTGAAATTGAACTATAATCGTTTGTAAAAGTTAAGTCAGTATAGATTTCATCAGACAGAACCATAATTTTATATTTTTTTGCTACTTTGGCTAACTCTTCTAAATTTTTACAAACTGATCCTGATGGATTGTTTGGCGAATTAAGAATTAAGATTAAATTTTTATTTTTTCCAACTGACTTAATTTTTTTTTCAAGTTCTTTTCCAGTAGGAAACCAATTGTTTTCTCTTGTAGTTTCCAACCAATGAACTTTATTTGAGCCTATTTCTGCTTGTGGTTCGTAAGAAACCCAACCAGGTGCAGGAATTATAATTTCCCCATTAAAAGCAATATGTATCAATAACATTGCTTCCTTCGAACCAGGTGTAATTAATATATTTTCTTTTGGGTAATCATTTCCTGTTCTTTTAGCTAAATATTTTGAAATATTCTCTCTTAGTTCAGGCAATCCTTGAATAGGTAAGTATTCTTTTCTATGAGCGTTTTTTTTTAAAGCCTCTACAATTTTTTCTGGAACTGGAAATGGGGATTGTCCAAAGCCAAATTGATATACTTTTTTTCCATTAGATATTAGTTCTTTGGACTTTTCATTAATTACAAGTGTAGAGGATTCTTTGAGTTTTAGAATTTTCTTTTTTACTTTAGATGACATTTTAACTTTTAATTACCTATACGGGGACTGCCTATTGCAAGTCAAATCAAATGTGAAAATTGGAACATTTGACAAATCGATTCGGTCATGTTTTAATCTTATTTTGTTCTCAACTTAGGTCTACATATAGTATAAATAAAAATCTCTAACACAAAAAATGACTAATCAATCTCAAAGAATAATTGCATTGCTAGGTCCTACGAACACGGGAAAAACTCATGTTGCAATAGAAAAAATGCTTGAATTTGACTCGGGCATTTTTGGTTTACCCTTAAGATTATTGGCAAGAGAAGTTTATGATAAATGTGTAGGTAAAGTCGGTGTCGAAAAGGTAGCATTAATAACAGGCGAAGAAAAAGTTATTCCAAGTACTGCTAGCTATTTCATTTGTACTGTTGAGTCGATGCCTAAAAATAAAGAAGTCGACTTTATTGCAATTGACGAGATACAAATGTGTTCTGATAGAGAACGTGGTCATATCTTTACTGAAAGAATGCTAGAGTCTAGAGGAACAAAATTGACAATGTTCTTAGGTTCACAAGTAATGGAAAATATAATTGGTGAGCTTGTTGAAGGCGTAGAGTTTGAGAAGAAGGAAAGGTTTTCAAAATTAAGTTACTCAGGAATTAAAAAGATATCTCGTTTGGATCGTAAAGTCGCAATAATTGCTTTTTCAATTGAAGAAGTTTATGCAATTGCAGAATTAGTAAGGAGACAAAAAGGGGGAGCTGCTGTTATTATGGGTTCCTTAAGTCCGAAAACCAGAAACTCACAAGTAGGATTGTATCAATCCGGAGATGTAGATTACTTAATTGCAACAGATGCAATTGGTATGGGATTAAATATGGACATAAATGAAATTTATTTCTCAAATTT
Organism: uncultured Pelagibacteraceae bacterium; assembly: GCA_902613915.1. Lineage (GTDB taxonomy): Bacteria > Pseudomonadota > Alphaproteobacteria > Pelagibacterales > Pelagibacteraceae > Pelagilacustribacter. The sequence continues at coordinate 108,969 of CACMJB010000002.1, forward strand.
AAAAAAATTTGATGGCAAAAAGACTAGACGGCTCAATCTAATTGAAATGTCTCAAATCGCCGGGCGAGCAGGAAGATATAGAAATGATGGTGGATTTGGAACAACAGGTGACTGCGAGACTTTGAATTCGGATGAAATAGAAAAAATAGAAAAACACCAATTACCAGATACCAAATCAATTTATTGGAGAAATTCAAATCTTAATTTTAACAATCCAGAAAAATTAATTTCTTCACTAGAGCTTAGACCTGATAAAAAAAATTTATTAAGAACAAGTGACTCCCTTGATGAAAGTGTATTAAGATTTTTTCTAAAAAAAGGTGCTAACAATATAATTTATCATAAAAATCTTGAATTGCTTTGGGAATGCTGCCAGATACCTGATTTTGAAAAAAAAGCTTATGGACAGCATATTAATATTGTTGATAAAGTTTTCCAATTTCTATCTACAAGAAAAAAAAGAATTCCAAGTTCTTTTATGAAAGATCAACTGAAAGGTCTTGAAAAAGATCATGGGAATGTGGATTTGTTATCACATAGACTATCTAATGTAAGAACCTGGTCATATGTTGCTAATAAAAAAAATTGGGTAGAAAATTCAGATTATTGGGTTCAGCTTACAAAAAGTATTGAAGATAAATTGTCAGATAAATTACATGAAGAATTAACTAAAAGTTTTATTGATAAAAAAATTAGTATTCTCTCGCGTAGTCTTAAACAAGATTTAGTGCTTAACACAAAAATTAGTGATAACAATAAGATTTATATAGATGGACAGCTAATTGGTGAACTAAGAGGTTTAAAATTTTTAATAGAAGTAACATCAAAAACTTTAGATACTGATATTAAATCAATTAAAAAAGCGGCAAGAAAAGGTGTTGAAAAAGAATTAATAAAAAGAGTAGAGAATATTTTAAGTAGCACAGATTTATCAGTTAATAACGAAAATAAGATAATATGGAAAAATAATCCTATTGCTCGATTAAAAAAAGGTAGCAACTATTTAAATCCTGAGTTTGATATAATTGCCGACGATTCTTTAGACGAAGCATCTAAATTGAAATTAACTAATTTTTTAGCAAAATGGTTAGAAAATTATATAGACGATATTTTGGGAGATTTAATCAAGCTTACTAAACATAAAATTAATAACCAGTATCTAAGAGGTTTAGTATTTCAACTTTATGAGAAAAATGGAGTAGTTAAACGAAATGAAGTTGATAAAATTGTAAAGTTAATTCCAGCTGAAGAAAGAAAAAAATTATGGGGAATGGGAATTAAAATAGGAAGATATCATATTTACTTACCTAAAATGTTAAAACCAAAAGCAGTAGGATTTAGAATAAGTTTATGGAATTTATTTCATAACTTATCTGGTAAAAATTCTATTCCTAAATCAGGATTAAATTTTTTGGTCGATGCAAAATTAGAAAAAAACTTTTTATTACTTTGTGGCTTTGAAAAATTTAAAGATTTTTTTATTAGAATTGATATTTTAGAGAAGTTATTTATCAAGATAATAGACAGTACAAAAGATAAGAAGTTTAAAATAGACGCAAGCATGATGAATTTATTGGGTTGTTCAAAAGAAAATTTCTTTAAATTAATGAATTATATGAATTATAAAAAGGATAAAGAGGAAGATACATACATTTTTAAAGGTGAAAAGAGGAAAAAAAAGAAATTATTTACGTTTGACAATAAAGAGAATCCATTTAATAAACTTCGTGCTTTAAATATTAAATAAATCATGAGTAAGCTTGATAAGGAAAGTGTAATTGGTATATCAGCATTATTAGTGCATGCTGCTAATATTGATGAGAATTATTCAGACCACGAAAAGGAGCTTGTTAAAGAATTTATAAAATCTTATCTTAAAGATGAGAATTCAGATGAAATTTTAAAAAAAGCTGAAGAAATTGAAAAAAACTCAAATCAATTACTTAATTACACAAATATTATAAAACAAAATTCATTAGAGATAAAAAAAGATATTATTGAACATCTTTGGAAAGTATTAATATCTGATAATACTGTAGATCAATATGAGTCTAATTTAATGAGACGTATTTGTGGACTCATATATTTTTCAGATAAAGAATGTGCTGAAATTAAACTAAAGTTACAAAATTCATAATGACATATATAGTAAAAGATGAATGTATAAAATGTAAGCTGACTGACTGCGTGGAGGTTTGTCCGGTAGACTGTTTTTATGAAGGGGAAAACATGCTGGTGATCAATCCAGATGAATGTATTGACTGTGGAGTTTGCGAACCAGAATGTCCAATAGATGCTATAAAGGCTGATACTGATGAAAGCGTCAAAGGAATGGAAAAATGGTTATTGCTTAATAAAAAGTTTTCTGCAATATGGCCTAATATTTCGAAAAAAAAAGAACCGATGGCCGAACATGAAAAATTTAGAGAAATTAAAAATAAGTACGATAAGCATTTCTCTGAAAAACCTGGAAAATAAAAAACATGCCTAAAAAGAAAAAAGTAAAAAAAACAAAAAAAAGTAAAAAAGTAAAAAAGGTAAAAATTAAGAATTCTGCTAAATCTGCAGCCAAACCAATAGAGAAAAAAAACAATATTCTTGGACAAGATGAAAAACCAGAGATTAAAAAAATTAAAAAGCAACCTACAGAAAAACGTATTTATAATTTAAAAGATTTTGTTGTGTATCCGAAGCATGGTGTGGGTAAAATCACAGCTATTGAAAAAGCTAAAATTGGAGAAATTGATATCCAATTTTATAAAATACTAGTTGAGAAAGAAAAATTAACTCTAACTGTTCCTATAAATCAACAATCAAAATTAAGACCAATTTCCTCTATTAATCAAATTAATAAATGTATTTCTATATTAAAAACTAAGCCAAAAATAAAAAGAACAATGTGGAGTAGACGTGCTCAAGAATATGATCAAAAAATAAACTCGGGTAAAATATATGAGTTGGCCGAAGTGGTAAAAGATCTTAATAAGAACACAGATATCATAGCTGATCAGTCTTACTCTGAAAGACAATTATTTGAAAAAGCGTACGAAAGACTCAAATCTGAATTTGAGGCAGTACTAAAAACAAGTCCTGAGGAAGTTCAAAAGAAAATGGATAAAGCTTTAGGTAGAACAAATATTTCAGAGAATGCAGAATAAAAAAACGCCCTTTTTAAAATAGTTAAAAAGGGCGTTTAGTAAAAGAGAAAACTATCTTTTTCTTCTTCTCTTTTTAGCTTTTTTCTTTTTCTTTTTAGCTTTTTTTCTTCTTTTAGCCATCTTTTCTCCCTTGTTATTAAACAAATCTTAATGATTCGTTTGTTAATTCAACATTAATTATTAAAAGATTCATGTCAAACATAAATTATTTTACAAAATTGATTCAAAATTAATTTTTTTTAATAAATTTTTTTATTTTTTGAATATTTTAAAAAAGTTAGCAATACCAATGTTTTTTTAAGCAATTAAATTTAATTTTTTAAAGAAATTTAATAAAGATTTTCTAATTGTTGTTTATATTTTTTAATTATTTCTTTTCTTTTTAACTTTAAAGTTGGTGTTAACATTCCGTTTTCAATTGTAAATTCCTCATTAATTAAAACAAATTTTTTAACTTTTTCTATTAAAGTTAAACTTTTATTTATATTTTCAATTATAAGTTTAATTTTATTGTTATCAGTTCCTTTTTCTGTAACAACTAGAGCAACTAAATAGTTTTTTTTATCTCCATAAACAAAAGATTGTTTAATAAATTCGTTTAAACATAAAATATTTTCAATTTTACTTGGTGAAATATTATCTCCACCTAAATTAACAATAATATCTTTTTTTCTATCAGTTATTTTTAAATAATTATTTTGATCAAGTTCACCAATATCACCTGTATGTAACCATCCATCTTTTATTGCTCTTTCAGTCTCTTCTTTTAGATTCCAATAACCCAACATCACATTTTCACCTTTTATTAAAATTTCGCCATCATCTGCTATTCTCACTTTATTGGTTCTAAATGGAGGGCCCACGGTCTCAACTTTTACTAAATCTGGTAAATTGCAGCTTACTACAGGAGATGTCTCGGTAAGACCGTAACCTTGTAAAGTGGGCAGTCCTATAGCGTTTAAAAATTCTCCGATATTTTGATCTAAAGCTCCTCCACCAGAAACAAAGGCTTGAAGATTTCCGCCAAATTGATTTCTTATTTTTTTTCGAACTAATTTTTCACATAAAAAATTAATGATTTTTTCTCCTAAAGTTAATTCCTCTTTGTTGAGAATTTTTTTTCCAAGATATAAAGTTTGATTAATTAATTTTCTTTTAATCCCATTCTGTTTTTCAAAATTCATATTTATTTTTGTAAAGAGATTTTGATAAAATCTTGGAACGGCTGTCATAATAGTTGGTTTTGCAACTCCCATATTAGAAATTAATTTTTCTAAACTTTCAGCATAAAAAACTTTAGCACCTACAATGATCTGTATGAATTGAACTGTGTGTTCGTAAGAATGTGACAAAGGCAACCAGGTTAAAAATCTAGGGTCTTTTTTTTTAGTTAAAGTTTCGAGTAATTCAACCGCTCCTTCACAATTAGATAATATACCGCCGTGACTTAAAATTACTCCTTTAGGATTACCTGAGGTGCCTGATGTATAAATAATACATGCAGGCATATTTCTTTTTAAATTATCATTAATTTCTTTTTTATAATTATCTTCATTTAGAATATTATTAATTAATAAACTATCAGCTTCAATTTCTTCAAAAGAGATTATTTTTTGCTCATTTAAATTTACGTAATCTTTTATTTTTTTAAATTGATCATTGTTAGAGACAATAATTAAAGATGGCTTACAGTCGTTTAAGATATATTTATAATCATTTGATGAATATGTTGTAAAAATTGGAACTGAAATTCCTCCTGCATTCATAACTGCAAGATCGGACATTAACCAATAAGGCCTATTCTCAGATAATATTAAACAACGATCACCTTCATTAATTAAAGTTTTTATTTTTGTAGAAAGCTTAAATATTCTCTCTTTAATATCACCCCAAGTATAAGTTGGTTTATTAGGTTTTAACCATTTTAAAAAAGGCTTATTAAGATCAACTTCATCACACTTTTTAAAATAAAGTTCTACTAGACTATTTAGTTTATCTATTTCCATAAATTGGTGGGCGAAGAGAGACTCGAACTCTCAAGGTATTGCTACCACCGGATTTTGAGTCCGGCGCGTCTACCAGTTCCACCATTCGCCCATTTATTGAAATAATTTAATTTATTTTTCTTACTATGAGAACAAAAATAATTGAGGTAACGAACATAATCAGTGCATATGCAGCGGTTGGCACCATAAATACTATATCGTCAAATAATTGTGTGGCAACGAAAACAGCTAAAGTTCCATTTTGTAAGCCGCATTCTAGCGAAATACATTTTCTTTGCTCTAGTCCTGAAGCTAAAAATTTAGCCATGTAATAGCCTATAAGAATCATTGTAATATTTAAAATGAAAGATACTAAACCTGCTCTTGTAATAAAGCTAACTATCCTGTCCCACTCTTCTACCCAAATAGAGATAAAGACAACTAGAAATAATATTACCGACAATCTCTGAATTAATAGCGTCTTAGATATAATAAAATCCGTCATTAAACTTCTTACAATCATGCCAAAAATAACAGGTACTGTTACTACAAAAAACATTTTAGCTGCAATATTAATCATGGATATTTCTTTAGTTATTTCAAAACCAAGAAAACTTGCAGAATTATAGACAATTAAAGGAACTGTTATTACAGAAATTAAACTCACAACTGCTGTTAATGTTACAGATAAAGCAACGTCACCATTAGCAAATTTAGTTAATATATTTGAAGTAACTCCACCGGGAGCTGCTGCAATTACCATTACACCAAGAGCGATTTCTGGTGGCATTGAAATAATATGAATTAAGATAAAAGCGATAATTGGAAGTATTATTACTTGACCTAAAAATCCTATTATAAAATCTCTAGGGATTGTAATTACTCTTTTGAAATCTGTTAAAGTAAGACCAAGGCCCAAACCGAACATTATTATGGCCAGACACACCGGAGCTATTGTTTTTGCTATTTCCATAATTTTAATTAACTTTTAGTTTTGAGTGTTTCATCAAATTATACATGGTTGCTGTAAAATTTGACCAAAGTTTTTGATGTATAAGATAATTTTCTTCTAGACCCTTAAGGTGTACTGGTTGACTGCCAATCGAATATTCTAGGTTTTTATTTCTATTAATTAATTTTTTCTTTTCCATTACTTTAAGTTTTCTAATTACTGTAGCTCTAGGAATCGCTGAAATATCAGATATCGACGATGCATTAATACCTCTTTTCGCTTTATGTTTTAACAAATGTAGATAAAAATCCTTAAAATTACTTGGAGGATCAATAATCTGTTTTTCGGTTTTTTCTATTAATTCTCTCATTTGAACTAAAGCGATTGAGCCCCATACATTCCACGACTCTAAGTCACCAAAAAAGGTTCTATGACGGACTAAATAGGATATTTGAAATCTAAAGAAATATTCCCAGCTTACAGTAAAATGGTCTTGTATGAATTTTACTATTGTTTCTTGACTAATTTTATCTCCAAACCATTTTTGTGAAGATAATATATTTGAAAATTTTGCCAAACATGTAGCTATTAAACCTATCGATGTTACTGGTTTTTGTATTCCAATTTTTGATACATTTAAAAATATAGATTTACCGTCTCTATAAATTATGCCTTGATCTTGTAAAAAGTTTACTTTTCTTCTTATTGTTTCCTTTGGAATGTTCAAGTCTTTAGATATTTCAATTAAATTTATTTTATCTATTGATAGCTTCTCTTGATTATAAAAACTCTCAAAAGACATATAGTGAAATCGATCAGACAAATTAAGAAAAACTTTATTAATTAAATATAGTAACACAAGGTATGTATCGAAATCTTTAAATACAGTGTAAGCCTGATTGACCCAAGTTTGTTGAAATTTTATGAAGTGTTTTAAAACTTCATTATTGTTTTTTTGAAAGATTTCAAAAACTGAAGAACTATCTATAGATTGTTCTAGATTTTCAGGCTTTGTAAATTGAGCAATTTTTATATCTACAGGTTTGCTCATTAAAAATTATTTTTTCCAAGTAACGCTTTGATTAATAAGAATAGCCATTAAAATCCAAATGATAAAGGTATCACCTGGAGAGAACCCATAGTCTGCACCAAACATTCCCGCAACTATTACGATAGCGTAGATCACAACTGTCGATAAAATTAAACTTGCGAGGTATCTAAGAATTGTGCATTTTAAATTCATGTTAAAAAAATTATACGACAGATGTGTAGAACTTGCTAGGCATAAATTTTCTAAGCCTTTACTTGGCTTTGTAGCCTTTATCGAAAGTTTCTTTTTTCCTGTTCCGCCAGATTTAATGATAGTGCCTATGGTTGTCGCTAAAAGAGAAGACTACTTAAAGATCTTTTTAATCGCTACAACTGGCTCAGTTCTTGGAGGATTGTTCGGATATATGCTTGGAGTTTTTTTCTTAGATGCTTCAATGGTAATTATTGAATTTTATGGCTATGAAGAAAAAGTTTTTGAGATGCAGGATAAGATGTCAACAAAAGGTGGTTTCTTAGCTTGGCTTGGCATTATGTTTTTAGCTGGGTTTACCCCTCTTCCATTTAAAGTCTTTACAATAACAAGTGGAGTGATTGCTTATAATCTTCCTGTATTCTTTTTTATCTGTTTATTTACTAGAGGGCTAAGATTTTTCCTTGTTTCTTACTTTACATATTTATTTGGGAAAAAGTTTGGTGATTTCATAGAAAAAAGAGGTGCGCTTTGGTTCACTTTAACTGGTATTTTTATTGTAGCTTTAGCGATCGCCCTGTATATGATTTTCGTCAAATAATGAATAATAATAAATTTATCTTAAATAGTATTTTAGCTTTTAGTTTTTTATCTTTAGCTATCGCTTACTTTATTCAATATAAATTAGGACACAAACCTTGTAATTTGTGCTTAATAGAGAGAATTCCATATATTTCAGCATTAATTCTAATTTCATTAATATTTATATTAAATAAATTTCAAAAAGTTATTGCCGGCATATTATTGTTATTTTTTATTTTTGGTGCGGTAGTTTCTTTTTATCATGTTGGGATTGAACAAGGTTTTTTTAGCGAGTCGTTGGTGTGTGATTTGGGAACGTCTTCTGAAAATTTATCTTCTGCGGAATTATTAAAACAACTTGAAAGCAAAACAGCAGTAAGCTGTAAAGATGTAACTTTTAGGTTTTTTGGGCTTTCTCTTGCTACAATTAATACGGTTATCTCAATTCTATTAAGTGGTATTATGATCAATGTTATAAAAAATTATGGAAAAAACTAATAAGAAATATTTAGAAGAAATTATCCGAGTGGATCACGCTGGTGAGCGTGGAGCTATAAAAATATACGAAGGCCAACTTTTAGCTCTTAAAACTTTTAAGCAAGATGAATATTTAAAGCGAAAAATTGAAGAGATGAAAGAACATGAAAAAGAACATTATGAATATTTCGATGGAGAAATTCAGAAAAGAAATATTAAACCTACAAAACTTTTACCTCTTTGGGATATCTTAGGAGTAACACTTGGTTTTGGTACTGCGATGCTTGGTGAAAAAGCAGCTATGCTGTGCACAGCTTCTGTGGAAGAAGTAATTGATGATCACTATAAAAATCAAACTTACAAACTTGGTGATGATGAAAAAGAGTTAAAAGAAAAGATAATGAAATTTCGCCAAGATGAATTAGATCACAAAGACATTGCTTATGAACATGGGGCAACAAAAAAAGGTTTATTTGGAGTTTTAGATAAAGTGATTAAAACTTCATCAAGAATAGCAATTACGATTTCAGAAAAAATTTAATTAGGGTTCTAATTCAATATCCCAATACAAGTAATCCATCCAACTTTCATGTAAAAAGTTTGGTGGAAAATTTCTACCGTTTCTATGAAGATCTTCTACGGTAGGTGCGTAGGGTTTGTTAGCCAGCTTTAAATCACAATCTTTATAAAGCTTGCCGCCTTTCTTAACATTGCAGCTTGAACAAGCTGTTACAACATTATTCCAATCTGTTAGTCCTCCTCTAGACTTTGGCAATAAATGATCGAAAGTTAAATCTTTTTTATCTCCGCAATATTGACAGGCAAACTTATCTCTTAAAAAAACATTGAACCTTGTAAAGTTTGGATTTTTTGAAGGTTGAATAAAATTTTTAAGAGCTATTACACTTGGTAAATTCATTTCAAAGGATGGACTTCTTATTTTTCTTTTATAATTTGAAACTATACTTACACGGTCTAAGAAAACTGATTTAACCGCATCTTGCCAACACCAAATTGATAAAGGGTAATAACTTAAAGGTCTAAAATCAGCGTTTAAAACTAGAGCTGGACATTTTTCTAATGGAACTTTATCTACAGAAGAAATAATCATATCTAAAGCTAACTGATACTAAAAAATTTATCAAGTTATAAATATGTTACAGTTTTAAAGCTTATGTATTAAAATGTTTTTTTATGAATTGTAGTCCTAAACTAGATCCCTCAGTGGGTATACGATGTTCACAATTTTTAAATATTTTTGTTTCAATTTCGTAATTATTTTTTCCAAAAAATTCTTTCGCTTCTAAAAATGAGTCTATAGGTACAACTTGATCAAGATCACCATGCATCAAAATTATATTTGGTCTAGAATTTATGTTTTTTGATAAATGTTTAGTGTCTATAATTCTACCAGAATAACCTATTACAGAATTTACTTTATCTTTTCGTTTTAATCCAGTTTGTAATGTGATCATACATCCTTGACTAAATCCTCCGATAATTATTTGATCTGCGATTAAATTATTTTTTTCTTTAACTTCATCTATAAGTTTATTTAATTTATTCTCAGCAACCAAGGATTTAGCTAAAACTTGTTCTGGTGTTTGATCCATTAAATCAAACCATTGAAACCCGGAAGGACTTGCTGCACATTTTTCAGGAGCATCAGGACAAATAAATATTGTGTCAGGCAAATGAGCGCGCCAATAATTTGCAAGGATTGAGATATCATTCCCATCTCCTCCATAGCCGTGGCAAAGAATTACAGCATTTTTAGGTTTATTTTTAGAAAGAGGTTCTAAAACAATTGTATTTAATGAATAGGTCATGATAGTAGAATATTAAATGTCTGAATTTTTTTTTAATTTTATTGGTTTCACTTTATTAGGTGCTGTAGCCGTTGTTTTAATAATGGGTATATATACTTTATTTAAGGGTGGAAGTACTAGTAAAAAATATTCTAATAAATTAATGCAATTACGTGTCTTACTTCAATTTATTGCAATTATAGTTTTGGTTCTTTTGGCTTATTTTTTCAAAAATTAAATATATTTTTTAATTAAGTTAATAAATTCATCGCTGACAAAATCTACTTCACCGATGACCCTACCAAATTCATCACCATTTTTATCGATCAAAATACTTGTTGGTAGTCCTCGCATTTTAAATTGTTTTACCAAATTCAATTCTGGATCATAGTAGGTATCTAAACTAGCTACACCAATACTTCTAAAAAAGTCTCTGACTTTAAGTTTATTAGGTTGTTCCATATTAATGGCATAAACTTTAACTTGTGGGAATTGATTAGTTAATTTTTCAAGCGATGGCATTTCTCTTTTACAAGGAGCACACCAAGTTGCCCAGAAATTCAAGATCATGATGTTGCCTTTTTTATTAGTTAAATCGACATCATTAAGATCTGAATCTTTAAATTTTAATTCTTTAATTTGAGTCGGTTTTTCGTGAATTACTATATTTTTTGAAAAATCTTCTGCCCCATAAAGATTATGGCTAAGCAAATATAGAAGGATTATGTGAATATAGATTTTAAAAGATTTACTAATTTTCATATTAATTTAAATTAGAAATAACACAGTAAAATGAAAAATAAAAACAAAACTGTTTGGTCAAATAGATTTAAGAGTAAAACGTCCCAATCTTTTCAAAAGATAGGGTCTTCAATTCATATTGATAAAAGACTTTATGAACAAGATATAGCTGCGTCTATTGTGCATACTCAAATGTTATCAAAACAAAAGATCATTAAAAGTGAGGATGCCAACAAAATTATCAATGGTCTTAAAAAAATTAAAGCACAAATAGATAAAGGTAATTTTGAATTTAAAGAAAAATTTGAGGATATTCATTTAAACATTGAAAAAGCACTATTTGATATTATAGGTCCTTCAGCTGGATATATGCACACTGCTAGATCAAGAAATGATCAAGTGGTTACTGATTTTAAATTATGGATCAAAGATGCGTCTAAAGAAATTTTAAAAGATATTTCTTTATTAATGAAAAATTTGCTTAAAAAAGCAGAAAAAAATACAGACACAGTGATGCCTGGATTAACTCATTTAAAAAACGCACAGCCAATTTCATTTGCACATTATCTTTTATCTTATTTTGAAATGTTAAAGAGAGATAAAAAAAGATTTGAAAATAACCTAAACCTTTTGGATGAATGTCCTCTTGGATCAGCTGCGTTATCTGGAACATCGTATAAGATAGATAGAACTTATACTGCAAAAAAACTCGGGTTTAAAAAACCGACTGATAATTCTATCGACTCTGTATCTGATAGAGATTTTGCAATAGATTTTTTATACGCTTCGGCTGTTTGTGCAATGCATCTTTCAAGATTAGCAGAAGATTTTATTATTTATAATTCTGATGCTTTTAAATTAATCTCTTTTAAAGATAGCATGCTGACAGGTTCTTCAATAATGCCACAAAAGAAGAATCCTGATCCTGCAGAACTTATAAGAGGGAAAGTTGGAATTAATTATGGGAAACTGAATGCAATTTTAACAATCATGAAAGGTCTTCCTATGTCATATTTTAAAGATATGCAGGACGATAAAGAATTAGTTTTCAGTGGTTTTGATACTTTAAAAGATACTCTAAACATGAGCGCTGAATTAGTTAATTCAGTTTATGCAAATAAATCAAACATGCTTTTTATGGCTAACCAAGGTCATACGACGGCTACTGACTTTGCAGACTATCTTGTTAAGAATAAAAATTTATCTTTTAGAGAGTCTTATTCTATTTCAGCTAAACTTGTAAATTTTGCAGAAAAAAACGAAAAATTATTATCTGAATTAAGTCTGGAAGAAGTCAAAAAATTTTATAAAAATTTAGATAAAAGCGTTTTAAAAGTATTTGATGTTAAAAATTCTATGAATATGAAAAAATCTCATGGAGGAACATCTATAATTAATGTTAAATCAATGATAAAAAAATATAAAAAGGAAATTTAATGAAAATTATTGCTACATTTTTCATAATAATATTTGTCCTTTCAAGTTGTGGAAAAAAATCTGAACCTAAATATCAAGGTAAAATTAATCAGATAAATATAATCTCATAATCAAATGCAAAACTTAAGATATGTTGGTAAAAATTTATTTATTGAAAAGTTATCAATTAAAAATATCTTAAAAAAACAAAAAACACCTTTTTACATTTATTCAGAAAATCAAATAATTACAAATTTTCTAAAATTTAAAAATACATTTAAAAAAACTAATCCTTTAATTTGCTTTGCGGCAAAATCTAATAGTAATTTGAATATACTTAGAGTACTTGGAAAATTAGGTGCTGGTGCTGATGTAGTGTCAGGTGGTGAATTATTGAAAGCTCTTAAAGCAGGTATAAAAGCAAAAAAAATTGTTTTCTCAGGTGTAGGAAAAACTGAGGAAGAATTGAAAATAGCTATTAATAAAAATATTTTATTAATTAACTGTGAGTCAGAAAGTGAGGCCAAATTAGTAAATAACTTAGCAAAAAAATTAAGAAAAAAAGTTTCAATAGGATTTAGATTAAATCCTAATGTTGACGCAAAAACACATAAAAATATATCAACTGGTAAGGCTGAAAATAAATTTGGATTGTCAATTAAGAGTTTTAAGATTTTTCTTAAAACAATTAATTCTCTAAAAAATATTAAGCTAGATGCTCTAAGTGTTCACATTGGAAGCCAGATCCTAAATGACGCTCCATTCAGAAAAACTCTAAGTGTGATGAGTAATCTAATTAAAGAATTAAGACTTAATTTAAATTATGTAGATTTAGGAGGTGGATTTGGAATAAATTATACAAATAAAGAAAGGCCAATTAATCTTAATAAATATTCTAAACTTGTAGAAAATTTTTCAAAAAAATTAAATTGTAAAATAATTTTTGAACCAGGTAGATCAATAATAGGAAATACTGGTCTTTTAGTAAGCAAAGTACAATTCATAAAAAAAGGAGCTAATAAAAACTTTATTATATTAGACGCTGGTATGAATGATTTTATGCGCCCTGCTTTGTATGATGCATTTCACCAAATTATTCCTGTTTCTAAAAATTCAGCAAAGTCAAAAGGTAAAATAGAATTTGTAGGACCTATTTGTGAAAGTACTTGCAAATTTGGAATATATAAAAATTATCAGAAAATAAATGAAAACGACTTTATAGCTATTACTAATGTAGGAGCCTACGGTTCATCATTATCCTCTAACTATAATACTAGACCATTAATTGCTGAAATTTTAATCAATAAAAATAAATTAAGATATATTAGAAAGAAACAAAATTTACTAAAATTGATTAATTCTTAATGCAATTTTTAAAATCTTTAATCTTTAATATTTTTTTATTTGCTGGGCTCATAACAATTTTTATCCTAGCTATACCAACATTAGTTCTGCCTAGTAAATTCACAATATTTTTTGGTAGAGTGTCAGCTAAGTACATAGTTTTTCTAATAAAAATTATTCTTCATTCAAAAGTAATATTTCATGGCGTTGAAAATTTAAAAAAGGTAGATAATTTTTTTGTTGCTTCAGCTCATCAATCTATGTTTGAGACTTTTGCCTTTCAAATTCCATTAGATGGTCCAGTATTTATTTTAAAAAAAGAACTATTAAATATTCCGCTATTTGGTTGGTATTTAAGAAAAATAGGATCAATCGCAATAGTTAGGCAAACAACTACAAAAGAAAATTTAAACTTTTTTGATAAAATTAAAAAAACAATAGATAAAAGTAAAAGACCTTTACTTATATTTCCTCAGGGGACTAGAGTAAAACTTGATGAACGACCGCCGTTTAAGAAGGGGGCCGGTAGAATTTATAAAGCCTTAAATTTACCCTGCATACCTGTGGCTTTAAACACTGGAAAAGTTTGGCCAAAAAATAGTTTTATGAAATATACAGGTGATATACATATTTCATTTTTAGAACCCATCATGCCTGGTAAAGAAAGCGATGAATTTGTCAAAGAAATAGAAGATAAAATTTATACTGAGATAAAAAAATTAGAGATTAGATAGTATAGAATTAGAACATTTAATGGTATCAGCGTTCCCGCCTAAATCTTTAGTTCTGTTATTTTTTTCACTTAAAGATTTTTCAATAGCTTGAACGATTGAATTGGAGGCTTGTTTTTCTCCTAAATAATCTAACATCATTGCGCCGGACCAAATTTGACCTACAGGGTTTGCAATTCCTTTACCAGCAATATCGGGGGCTGAGCCATGCACTGGTTCAAATAGAGATGGAAATTTATTTTCTGGATTAATATTACCAGATGGAGCAATTCCAATAGTTCCAGTGCAAGCAGGTCCTAAATCAGAAAGGATGTCTCCAAATAAATTAGATGCGACTACTACATCAAACCATTCGGGATTAAGTACAAATCTTGCTACCAAAATATCTATATGAAACTGATCTGTTTCAATATCTGGATAATTTTTCTTCATCTGATTAAAACGCTCATCCCAAAATGGCATCGTTATTGAAATTCCATTTGATTTTGTTGCATTGGTTAATTTTTTTCTTTTTCTTTGTTTAGCTAGTTCAAAAGCAAATTTTTGAACTCTGTCTATTCCGTGTGCAGACATTATTGTTTCTTGGACGGCTATTTCTCTTTCTGTATTTTTAAACATTCTTCCACCAACTGAAGAATACTCACCCTCCGTATTTTCTCTGACAATCAACATGTCGATATCACCTGGTTTTTTGTTTGCTAATGGCGGTTTAATCCCAGGAAATAATTTTACAGGTCTAAGATTAATATATTGATCAAACTCTCTTCTAAACTGAAGTAGAGAACCCCATAAAGAAATATGGTCAGGAACTTGGTCTGGCATACCAACTGCTCCAAAAAATATAGCATCATGTTTTTCTAATTTTTCTTTCCAGTCATCTGGAAGCATTTTCCCGTGTTTTTCGTAATAATCACAAGAGGCAAAATCATATTCTGTAAAATTTATTTTAAATTGATGCTTTTCTGCAGCATCTTTTAAAACTTTTAAGCCTTCAGGAACTACTTCTTTTCCTATTCCGTCGCCCGGTATTGATGCAATATTATATTCTTTCATAAATTAATTCCTACCAAAACCAGGTTTATCTGTATCTTGCCCAGCTTCAATAATCTCTTTTCTTACTTTTTTAGTCGATGAGAATATTTCTAGAAGTTTTTTACTATCTTTATTTTTAATAGCATTTTTAATTTCTTCAAGATTTTTAGAATAATTATCTAGTACCTTTAAAATGTTATCACTGTTATCTATAAAAATATCTTTCCACATTAAAGGGTCAGATGCTGCAATTCTTGTAAAATCCCTTAATCCACCAGCGCTGTACTGAATAACATCATCTTTAAATTTATCTTCATTGTTAATTGCAGTTTTAACAATACTGTAAGCTACTGCATGTGGTAAATGACTTGTTAGTGATAAAATATAGTCATGATCTTCAAATGACATGAGTTTTACTTTACTTCCAAGACTAGACCAAAACTTTTCTAGTTCATTAATTTTGTCTTTATTAGCTTTTTTATCAGCCGATAAGATGCACCATCTATTATTAAATAAACTTGCAAAACCAGCCTCGGGTCCACTGTACTCAGTTCCTGCTATAGGATGTGATGCAATCCAATTAACATTTTTAAGATTTAAGTTGTTAATAATTTTATTTACTTCTTTTTTAGCAGAGCCTGTATCAGTTAAAATCACGTTTTCTTTCAAATTAGAATGAATAGAAAGAAGTATTTCCTTATAGCCACTTAATGGAGAAGCAATAATTACTAGATCAGAGTCTTTAACTACATCCGATATATTATTACTTGTTTCAACTGAAAAGTTGTTTTTTAAATAATCAGTTACTTTTGAAGACTTATCATAAACACTAATTTTAGATGCTAATTTTTTTTCATTTACAGCTCTTAAAATTGAAGAGCCGATCAAACCACAACCAATAATACAAATCTTACTAAACATTTAATATCTTCTTCATTTTTGAAATTAATTTTCTATTTTCTTCACTTTTTCCAATTGTTATTCTAAGTGAATTCTTAATACCATAAATGTCCATCTTACGAACTAAAATTCCTGCTTTAGCTAACAATTTAAAAACTTTTGATGAATTAATTTTTACTTTATCAAAATTAACTAATAAAAAATTACTGTAACTTTTGTTAGTTTCAATTTTCATTTTTTCAAATTCATTAAACATTTTTTTATTCCAGCTATTAACGTGCTTAATTTCTTTATTTAGCCATGTGGTATCTTTAATCGCTGCAGAAGCGGCAAATAAAGCTGCGCTATTAATGTTAAAAGGTGGTTTAATTTTATTTAATATATCAATAATTTCTTTTGATGCATAACCCCAGCCTACACGTAGTCCGGCTAAACCATAAATTTTTGAAAATGTTCTCGTCATAACTACATTCTTAAATTTTGAAAATAATTTTAATGCTGAAGAATAATCTTTTTGTTTCACATACTCGAAATAAGCATCATCAACAACTAACAAAATATCACTCCTTAATTTTTTTCTTAAAAATAATAAATCTTTTTTACTTACGTAAGTTCCAGTAGGATTATTGGGGTTAGCGATAAAAACAATTTTTGTTTTTCTGGTAACCTTTTTTAAAATATCTCGCACTGAAACTTTAAAGTTATCTTCCTTAGAATAAATAACCTTTGCGCTATTCATGCGGCTGTAAATTCTGTAAATGATAAAGCTAAATTTTGGTACAATCACTTCATCACCCTTCTTAAGGTAAGCTTTGCAAATTAATTCAAAAATTTGGTCAGATCCTGCCCCTAGAATTATTCTATTTTTATCTAGCTTAAATTTATTTCCTAAACTCTCTCTTAAGTAGCTGCCATCTGAGTCGGGGTATCTAGCAAAACTTTTTGAAACTTTTATATACTCTTTTTTTGCTTTTGGACTTGGGCCAAGTGCGGACTCATTGGCTGATAGTTTAATCCTAGCTAGTTTCTTTTTAAAGAAGCTCATTCCAGCTACGTATTTTTGAGCATTTATATTATTTGGTTTGGGTAACTTCATTTCTTTATGTAATATCTAAATTGTAAGAGTTTTTCTATAAGTCTTTATCTTATATAAAATTGACAAGTTTGTGTTGATTTAGTAAATAGATATCGCGCTGATTTAACCGTATTGCAAGCGCATAATAAATTTAGCTAAAAAGGGAGATGCCCAGTTTAGCTGGGCTTTTTTTTTGGATGAATATAAAAACTGAAGATATAAATAAGATTATAGTAAAAAAACCACTCAAACTTGATTGTGGTAAAACAATAAATAATTTTCCACTAGCGTATGAGACCTACGGAAAATTAAATGCAAATAAAGATAACGCTATTCTTGTTTTTCATGCTTTAACAGGCGATCAATTTGTAACCGGTACTAACCCTATTACTAATAAAGAGGGCTGGTGGGTCACCGCTGTCGGTCCTGGCAAAGCTATTGATACAGATAAATATTTTGTGATTTGCGCAAATGTAATTGGTGGATGTATGGGTTCTCTTGGACCAAAAAATACAAATCCTGAAAACAACCAACCCTACGGTTTAGATTTTCCAGTAATCACCATTAAGGATATGGTGAAAGCACAAGAGTCTTTACTGGAACACCTTGGTATAAAAAAACTTTTATGTGCTACTGGCGGATCTATGGGTGGAATGCAGTTATTACAATTTTGCGCAACGTTTCCTGATAAAGCTTTTTCGGCTATTCCAATAGCTTGCAGTTCGAGTCATAGTGCTCAAAATATTGCACTAAATGAACTAGCACGCCAAGCTATTATGGCTGACCCTGTGTGGGACAATGGAAAGTATGTATCAAAAAATGTGCAACCTAAAAATGGCTTAGCAGTTGCAAGAATGGTTGGGCATATAAGTTATTTGTCTGAAAAAGGTATGCAAGAAAAATTTGGAAGAAAATTACAAGAAAAAGCTGATTATGAATTTAGTTTTAACGCAGATTTTCAGGTAGAGAGTTATTTAAGGCACCAAGGTTATGCTTTTGTAGAAAGATTTGATGCGAATTCAATTCTTTATATAACTAGAGCAATGGATTATTTTGATCTTTCTAAGCAATACAAAGGTGGGTTAGTTGAAGCTTTTAAAAATCAAAATACAAAATTTCTAGTAATATCATTTTCTTCAGACTGGCTTTATACAACAAAAGAAAATAAGGATATAGTAATTGCTTTAAATGCATCTGGCGCTGATGTTTCCTACTCAGAAATAGTAACAGACAAGGGACACGACTCCTTCTTATTAAACGAACCAGAATTTTTAAAAACTCTTAAGGGTTTTATAGACTCAATGCATGAAAAGTTTAAAAATGAAAAAAGAATTTAAAGTAATAGCTGAATTGTTGCCAAACAACACAAGGGTATTAGATGTTGGTTGTGGTGATGGATCTCTAATGAATTTCCTTAGAGAGGAAAAAAATATAGAGGTTCGTGGATTAGAACTTAATCAAGAAAATGTGCAACTGTGCATACGCAAAGGTTTGCCGGTAATACAAGGAAACGCCGAAACTGAGCTTCATCAATTTCCCGATCAATCTTTTGACTATGTTGTACTTAGTCAAACGTTACAAGCTTTTTATAACCCAGAGGAAGTTTTAAAAAATCTTTTGAGGATTGGTAAAGCAGTAATTGTTTCAATTCCAAATTTTGGATATTGGAAAGTAAGAATGAAGCTTTTATTTTTTGGTGAAATGCCAGTGACAAAAACATTACCAAATACTTGGTACAACACTCCTAACTTACATATGTGCACTATTAAAGATCTATTTAAGTTTTGTGATGAAAAAAATATAAATATTAAACAAGTAGTTGGTGTAAATGAAGATAAAACTTCATTAATAAAAAAAAGTAATTTAGAAATAAAAAATCTCTTTTCAAAATTAGGGATTTTTTTAATAGGGTAAATGATTGTAGAAATTATTCCATGCTTAAGTGATAATTACAGTTATTTAATTCATGAAGAAGAAACAGGCACTGTTTCAATAGTAGATCCTTCTGAATTTAACGCTTGTGATAAAATAATTAATAAATATAAAAAGTTAGATTTTATTCTAAATACTCATCATCACACAGATCATGTTGGGGCTAACCTTGAACTTAAAAAAAAATATAACTCAATAATTTTAGGGTCAAGTTTAGACAAAAATCGTATACCAGGAATAGATATATGCCTTGAAGAAAATCAAAAGCATAAAATTGGAAATTTAGAATTTGAAGTAATTTTTATTCCAGGTCACACAAAGGGTCATATTGCTTTTTTCTTTAAAAAAGAAAAAATTGCCTTTACCGGAGATACATTATTTTCTTTAGGGTGTGGTAGAGTATTTGAAGGTACTCATGAAGAAATGTTTCATTCTTTAAATAAAATAAAAAATCTTCCTTCTGATACAAAAATCTATTGTGGACACGAGTACACAAATTCAAATTTGAATTTCTGTTTAGAGCATGATCCAAAAAACATCCATTTAAAAGATAAAATAATTGATATCGAAAAAAAACTAAACTCAAACCAACCAACTATTCCGTCTACTATAGCTGAAGAAATTAAAACAAATATTTTCTTAAGGTGTGATGATCCTGAGATAAAGCATAGCTTAGGCTTAAAAGGTTCATCTGATATTGAAGTTTTTTCAAAATTACGAGATTTAAAGGATTCTTTTTAGCTTCAATAATCTTGACTTGCGAGCACTGAGGGCTATATTGCGTGGAAATTAAAAAAAGAGTTTTTATGTCATTTGCTATAATTGAAACCGGCGGAAAACAATACAAAGTGACCGCAAGTAAAATATTAGAAATAGAAAAACTTAACGCTAAGGTTGGTGAAACTATAAAATTTGATAACGTTTTACTTTTAAATGACGATAAAAACACTGAAGTTGGAAGCCCTAAAGTTGATGGAGCTACAGTAGAAGCTAAACTTTTAGAAAATGTTAAAGATAGAACTGTATTAATTTTTCATAAAAGAAGACGAAAACATTCAAGAAAAAAGAATGGTCATAGACAACGTCACTCTAAGATACAAATAACAAAAATTTTAGCAAAAGGTGGAAAAGTTATAGATGAAGCTAAAATTGTTGGAAAAAAGAAACCTATTAAAGAAGAGAAAAAAGTTATAAAAAAGGAAGCAAAAATATAGGAAATTAAATGGCAACTAAAAAGGCAGGTGGATCATCGAAGAACGGCCGAGATAGTAAAGGTAGACGCCTCGGAGTAAAAAAGTATGGCGATCAAGTAGTGATACCTGGAAACATCATAGTGAGACAGAGAGGTACGAAAATTCATCCTGGTGATAATGTTGGCATGGGTAAAGATCACTCAATTTTTTCTTTAATCAAAGGAAAAGTAAAATTCAAAAAATCTAAATTAAACAGAACTTTTGTTTCTGTAATCCCCAATTAAATCTATATAAATAACCTAAGTTATTTATATTATAATAAGAATGAAATTTTTAGATCAAGCAAAGATTTATATTAAAGCTGGAAATGGCGGCTCAGGTTCTGCAAGCTTTAGAAGAGAAAAGTTTGTAGAATATGGCGGACCAGATGGCGGCGATGGTGGAGACGGTGGATCTATAATTGTACAATCAGACAGAAACCTTAATACGTTAATTGATTTCAGGTATGCTCAACATTTTAAAGCTCAACATGGGAAACCTGGAAGCAAAAGAAATAGAACTGGAGCTAATGGGGAAGATTTAATTTTAAAAGTTCCTTTAGGAACCCAAGTATTTGAAGAAGACAATAATACTTTAATTTATGACTTTACCAAGAATAAAGAAAAATATCTTGTAGCATCGGGTGGTAAAGGTGGACTTGGTAACGTAAGATTTAAAAGTTCAACAAATAGAGCGCCAAGAAAAAAAACTAATGGAAAATTAGGTGAAGAATTTTGGATATGGCTTCAATTAAAAGTAATTGCTGACATTGGAATTATTGGTAAACCAAATGCTGGTAAATCTAGTTTGCTTGCAGCATTAACAAGAGCCAAGCCAAAAATAGCAAACTATCCATTTACAACAGTAAATCCAAATTTAGGAGTATCTTACTATGGAGGAAAAGAGATTACTTTAGCTGATATTCCTGGTTTAGTAGAGGGTGCACATAAAGGCGTTGGTCTTGGAGATAAATTCTTAAGACATATAGAAAGGTGTAAAATTTTACTTCACTTAATAGATTTATCAGAAGATGACTTATTAAATTCTTATAAGAAAATTAAATCAGAGTTATCTAATTATGATAAAGATTTAATAAAAAAGAAAGAAATAATTTTTTTTAATAAATCAGATTTATTAGATGAAGATGAGATAAATGAGAAATTAAAAGAATTTAAAAAGAAAATTAAAACTAAATATGAAGTTGTGTCTGTTAATTCTAACAAAGATCTTCAAAAAATTAAAAAATTATTAATTAAATATGCTAATTAAAAACGCAAATAAAATAGTTTTAAAACTTGGATCTACAACTGTAATTGACAGTAAAGGTATTTTCAAAAAAAAATGGGTAACTTCTCTTATTAAAGATTTAAAAAAATACGGAAAAGGAAAAAACTTTGTAATTGTCTCATCAGGTGCAATAGCTCTTGGCCAAAAATATCTAAAGATTAAAAAAGGAAAAATTAAATTAGAAATGAGCCAAGCTATTGCAGCTGTTGGCCAAATTCATCTAGCAGGAGAATTTCAAAAACTATTTGATAAATATAAGATTAAAACTGGTCAAATTTTAATTAGCCCAGATGATACCGAGCAAAGAAGAAGGGCTATTAATGTAAGAAGGACATTTGATAATCTGTTTAAACTTAAAGCTATCCCTGTAGTTAATGAAAATGACTCAACGGCAACTAGTGAAATAAAATATGGAGATAATGATAGACTAGCTGCAAGAGTAGCTCAAATTATTGGAGCAGATATGCTGATTTTATTTTCTGATGTTGATGGACTATACGATAAATCGAAAGGGAAAAAAATTGTAAGAGAAGTAACTTCAATTAATGAAAAAATAATGTCTTTAATAGATAACAAGAAAAACAAATTTGGTTCAGGAGGAATTGCTACAAAGTTGGATGCCGCTAAAATTTGTATGAATTCAGGCAGTCATATGTTTATTGCTAATGGTAAAGTAAATAATCCAATTGCATATATGATTAAAAATAATAAATATACCCATTTCTTGCCAAAAATTTCTACATTAGACGCTAGAAAAAAATGGATTATAGGTTCCCTTAACTACAATGGAACAATTTGTATTGATAATGGAGCAGCTAAGGCATTATCAAATGGTAAAAGCTTGCTCGCAGCTGGCATAACTAAGATTAAAGGAAATTTCAAAAAAGGAGAAAATGTAATAATCTTGGATCAAAATAATAATCAACTAGCTCGAGGGCTATCATCATTTAGCTCTGTTGAAATTGATAAAATTAAAGGCAAACAAAGTAGAGAGATAGAAACAATTCTTGGATATCTTAGTAAAACTGAGGTCATTCATAAAGATGATATGGTATTATTATAAATGAATTATTTAGAAACAGTCGGCAAAAATGCAAAAAAAGCCTTTGAGGACTTAAAGGACGTAAAACATAAAAAAATAAAAAAAGTTTTAGATAATTACAATCAATCTCTACTAAAAAATTCAAATAAGATAATCAGAGAAAATTTAAAAGATGTAAAAAATGTTAAAAGAAAACATTTAGTTGACAGACTTATTTTAAATAAAAAGAGAATAGAAGGTATTAGACACTCAATAAATGAAATAGCGAAGTTTAAAGACCCGGTTGGAAGAATTCTAGAAACATGGCACAGGCCAAATAATTTGACTATTAAAAGAGTTACAACTCCAATCGGTATCATAGGTGTAATATATGAAAGCAGACCTAATGTAACTGCTGATGTTGCAGCATTATGTTTAAAATCAGGAAACTGTTCTATATTAAGAGGTGGATCCGAAGCTTTCAATTCAAATAGATTATTAGCTAATTTGTTTAGAGATAATTTACGAAAAAATAATATCAACCAAAACTGTGTTCAATTTATTGAAAATAAAAATAGAAAAATAGTAGATCAATTATTATCAAAAATGAGTGCATACATTGATGTAATTGTGCCAAGAGGAGGTAAAGGACTTGTAGCAAAAGTACAAAAATTTTCTAATGTGCATGTAATTGGTCATCTTGAAGGATTATGCCACATTTATGTTGATAGTACTGCAAATATTAAAATGGCAAGGGATTTAATTATTAATGCAAAAATGAGAAGAACAAGTATTTGCGGTGCGGTTGAAACTCTTCTAATCGAAGAAAAAGCTTTAGGTTCACATGCTAAAGAAATAATAAACGCTCTTTTAGACTCAGGTTGCGAAGTTAGAGCTGATAAAAAGATTAACAAAATTTTTAAAGGAAAATTAAAAAAAGCTACTGAGAAAGACTGGAAGACAGAATACCTAAATGCAATTATTTCAGTAAAAACAGTCAAAAATGTAAAGAGTGCTGTCGAACATATTTTAAAATACGGCACAATGCATACCGATAGTATCATTACTAATAACAAAAAAAATGCTGAAGTTTTTTTAAATGGAGTAAACAGCTCAATAGCTATGCATAATGTTTCAACTCAATTTGCTGATGGTGGTGAATTCGGTTTTGGTGGTGAAATTGGTATCTCTACTAACAAACTTCCACCGAGAGGTCCTGTAGGGATTAATCAATTGACTTCATATAAGTATCTTGTATCTGGAAAAGGAATTATTAGACCATAAACTAATGGCAAATATCCAAAAAAAACACGTCGGAATATTGGGTGGTAGCTTTGACCCTGCACATAAAGGTCACTTGGGTATATCAAAAATTGCTATTAAAAAATTAAAATTAAAAAAAATTTATTGGGTTATAACCAAAAAAAACCCCTTCAAGAATAAAACTTTTTA
Organism: uncultured Pelagibacteraceae bacterium; assembly: GCA_902613915.1. GTDB lineage: Bacteria > Pseudomonadota > Alphaproteobacteria > Pelagibacterales > Pelagibacteraceae > Pelagilacustribacter. The sequence goes on from CACMJB010000002.1 coordinate 133,334, forward strand.
TTCTTTAGATAAAAGAGTTAAGTTAGCAAAACAAATATCTAGAACACAAAGAAAAATTCAAACAATACATCTAGAAAATATCATCAAATCCCCCAGAACTATTGATATTATTAATTACTTTATAAGAAATAAAAATATTAAAAATATATATTTTATAATTGGTTCTGATAATTTAATCAAATTTCACAAGTGGAAAAGCTGGAAAAAGATTGTAAAATTGGTGAAATTAATAGTTTTTTCTAGAAAGGGATATGATAGAAAGGGAATGAAATCAATTGTGGTTAAAAATTTTAAAAATAAAATCATATTCATCAAAAACAAACATATTACAATTTCATCTACACAATTAAAAAACCAAAAAATTTTAAATAATTAATGGAAGTTGTTGAAATTAAAAAAAATATCGAAAAAATATTAGACGATAATAAAGCTCAAAACATCACTTCAATAAATCTTAAGAATAAATCTTATATAGCTGATTACATGATAATTGCTTCAGGTACATCTTCGAGACATCTTCAATCACTTTCAGAAATTCTTGTTAATGAACTTAAAAAAAAAGGAATTCAAAATTGCAGAATAGAAGGAAAGGATAGTAATGATTGGAAATTAGTCGACGCCCATGATGTAATAGTTCATATTTTTCATCCTGAAAAAAGAGAGTTTTACGACCTTGAAAAAATGTGGTCTGAAGAAATACCTAAAGAGAGAGCTACATTATGATAAAATTTTTATTCTTTTTAATTTTTATATTAAATTTAAACACAGCTGCATTCCCCAAAAATGATCTTTATGAAAAAATTGATTTGTTTGGTGAAGTTTTAGAAAATATTAAAAAAGATTATGTAGATGAAGTAGATCAAGCTGAAATGATGGACTCAGCGATTAATGGTGTTTTGCAGTCTTTGGATCCTTATTCTGCTTATATGTCTCCTGAGCTTTTTAGAGAAATGCAAACTGATACAAAAGGTGAGTTTGGTGGTCTTGGAATAGAAATTGGAATGGAAGCTGGAGTAGTAAAAGTTATTTCACCCATTGATGATACACCGGCTGCTGAAGCAGGAATAAAAGCTGGCGATTACATTGTAAAAATTGGTAAAGATCAAGTTCAAGGCAAAACTTTAATGGAAGCTGTTAAATTAATGCGAGGACCAGTTGGAACTTCAATTGATCTTACAGTTAGAAGAAAAAATGTAAAAAAACCTTTAGAATTTAAAATAACCAGAAAAATAATAGAAGTTAGATCTGTTAACTCTGAAATTATAAGTAAAGAAAAAAATATTGGATACATAAGATTAAAATCTTTTAATGAAAATAGTGATAAACAATTCTTAAAATCAATTAAAAATTTTGAGAAAAATAAAAAAATTAAGGGTTATGTTCTTGATTTAAGAAATAATCCTGGAGGACTTCTAACACAAGCTATTAATATAACTGATTTTTTCTTAGACGATGGTGAAATAGTTTCAACAAAAGGTAGAAATGTTTCTGAAACAAGAAAATTTTTTGCTAGAAAAGGTGATGAAGTTAAGGGAAAACCAATTGTAGTACTAATAAATAATGGTTCAGCATCTGCAGCTGAAATATTCGCTGGAGCATTAAAAGATCACAAGAGAGCAATAATTTTAGGAGAAAACTCTTACGGTAAAGGATCTGTTCAATCTATAATACCACTAAAAAATGGTGGTGGTATTAGATTAACAATTTCAAAATACTATCTTCCATCTGGTAAATCTATTTCTGAAGTAGGTGTCACACCTGATATCTTGGTAGAGGAAATTGGAGAGGATTTTAAAATTAAATCAGAAAAAGATAATCAATTAAATTACGCTATTAAACTGTTCAATTCTTAAGATGATAAAGCAAAAACTCCCATTAAGAACAGGAGTTGGCATAATAGTTTTAAATAAACAAAATAAAATTTTTGTAGGAAAAAGGAAAGATAATCCTGGAGACAAATGGCAAATGCCACAAGGCGGTGTAGAAGCAGGAGAAGATTATATCACTGCAATGAGAAGAGAATTGTTGGAAGAAACTGGTATTCAAAATATTGAAATTATCAAAGAAATTGACAAAATTTATCATTACGAATTACCCGAAAATTTAGTTGGTATAATTTGGAAAGGTAAATACAGAGGACAAAAACAAAAATGGTTTATCACAAGATTTTTAGGTGAGGAAAAAGAGATAAATTTAAATACTAAACACGCCGAATTTAAAGATTGGAAGTGGATTGAGCCTAAATTTTTACCTGAAGTAATAGTTAGTTTTAAAAAAGATTTATATATTAATCTTCTAAAAGAAATTAATCTTGTTATTGGCTAATTTCTTTTAAAGTTTCTAACTTGTAAGATGCTACGTATCTCTCTTTATCAGTAGATTGAGTATTTAGGTTTGCTTCTGCTTTTCGAAGAAGTTCGTTAATTTTACTTTTATCTAGATGGTCTAAATCTTTTGCGGTTGAAGTTAAAATTAATAAATTATTATTTGAAAACTCAACTGTTCCCTCTTCTAGATAATATTTTTTTTCAACTTCAGCTTTAATTGTAACGATCCCAGGTCTCAAAAATGTAATTAGGGGGATATGGTTATTTAAAATTCCCATTTGGCCTTCAAAAGAAGGAATTATTACTTCATTCGTCTCTTGTTTTAAAATTGTTTGATCTGGACTTATTATTTCAACTATAAACTTATCTGACATTATTCGCTGTCTTTTGATAATTTTTCTGCTTTCTCAATTACTTCCTCTATACCACCCACCATATAAAATGCTGCTTCAGGCAAATGATCGTATTCTCCCTTACATATAGCGTCAAAACCTTTTATCGTGTCATTTAGGTCTACTAGTTTTCCAGGAGAACCTGTGAATACTTCAGCAACAAAAAAAGGTTGAGATAGAAATCTTTGTATTTTTCTCGCTCTAGCAACAGTTAATTTATCTTCCTCAGAGAGCTCATCCATTCCTAGGATAGCAATGATATCTTGAAGAGATTTATACGCTTGTAAAATTTTTTGCACATCTCTAGCTACTCTATAATGTTCTTCTCCTACCACTCTTGGATCTAAAATTCTTGAAGTTGAATCTAAAGGATCTACAGCGGGATAAATTCCTATTTCTGCGATTTGTCTTGATAATACTGTTGTTGCATCTAAGTGAGAGAAAGATGTAGCAGGCGCTGGATCAGTTAAGTCATCAGCAGGAACATAAATAGCTTGAACTGAAGTAATAGAACCTTTGTCCGTAGAAGTAATTCTCTCCTGCAAATTACCCATATCTGTGGCAAGGGTTGGTTGATATCCAACAGCTGAAGGGATTCTTCCTAATAGAGCTGATACTTCTGAACCAGCTTGAGTGAATCTAAATATATTATCGACGAAGAATAAAACGTCTTGACCTTCTTTATCTCTAAAATATTCGGCAACTGTCAAACCTGTTAAAGCAACTCTTGCTCTTGCTCCTGGAGGTTCATTCATCTGTCCATAAACAAGTGCGGCTTTTGATCCTTTTCCATCAGTTTTAATTACTCCCGACTCAATCATTTCATGATACAAATCATTTCCTTCTCTAGTTCTTTCACCAACGCCTGCAAAAACTGAAAATCCTCCGTGTGCTTTTGCAATGTTATTAATCAGTTCCATGATTGTTACTGTTTTTCCAACTCCGGCTCCACCAAATAATCCGATTTTTCCACCCTTCGCATATGGTGCTAAAAGATCAATAACTTTTATGCCTGTAACCAATTGTTCAGTTTCGGTTGCTTGATCTGTAAATTTTGGAGCTGCTCTATGTATTGGCCATTTTTCTTTTGTTTTAACTTCACCCTTTTCATCAATAGATTCACCAACAACATTAATAATTCTTCCTAGTGTTTCAGGGCCAACTGGTACGCTTATTGGTGCTCCAGTATTTATTACTTCATCACCTCTTTTAAGACCCTCTGTTGCGTCCATTGCAATAGTTCTAACATCGTTTTCTCCTAAGTGCTGGGCAACTTCTAAGATTAATTTATTTCCTGAATTGTTTACTTCCAGTGCTGTATAAATTTCTGGTAAGTCAGACTCAAAATTTACGTCAACTACTGCACCAATGATTTGTGTAATTTTTCCTTTTTTACTCATAATTATAAACTTTCTGCTCCTGATATAATTTCTATTAATTCTTTTGTAATAGAAGCTTGTCTGCTTCTATTATAATCAATTGTAAGTTTGTCTACTAAATCTCCAGCATTTCTTGTTGCATTATCCATTGCGGTCATTCTTGATCCTTGTTCACTTGCTGCATTTTCAAGCAGTGCTTTGAAAACTTGAGTTGAAATGTTTTTTGGTAACAAGTCTTCTAAGATTTCATCTTCTTCTGGTTCAAATTCATATGAAAAATTTTCACCATTGCTTTCTTTTAAATTTTTTGTTTCTGCTGGAATTATTTGTTGAGCTTGAGGTATCTGAGTAATCACATTTTTAAAATTATTGTAAAATATAATACACTTATCAAATTTATTTTGATTGAATAAAGATATTACTTCTTTCCCTACCTCATCCGCTTCATTAAAGCTTATGTTTTTTTTATCTTTAAAACTAAATTTTTTAATAACGTATTTTCCGTACTCTCTTTTAATTTGATCATGTCCTTTCGAACCAACAGTAATAATATTAAGTTCTTTTCCTTCACCTAGAATTTTTTTAAAATTAGTCTTAGCTAATTTACAAATATTCGAATTAAATCCTCCACAAAGACCTCTGTCAGCGGTTAAAACTACACACAAATACTTTTTATCTTCTCCAGTTCCAACTAGAAGTTTTGGTGCATTTTGAGGATCATTAATAGATTTGGTCAAATTCAATATTATGTTTTGCATTTTTTGACTGTAAGGTCTGCCTTTCTCTGCGCTTTCTTGTGCCTTCCTTAATTTTGCTGCAGCAACCATCTTCATTGCCTTAGTAATTTTTTGCGTAGATTTTACACTTTTAATTCTTTTTTTTAGATCGTCTAAACTTGGCATTATTTTTTCTTATATTCCTCTATAACTTGTTTTAATTGATTTTCTGTATCTTCATCCAGTTTTCCTGATGATTGAATAGCTTCAATAATTTCTGGTTTATCATTTTTGATTTTTTCTATTATATCTTTCTCAAATCCTTTAATTTTTCCTAAATCAACGTCATCCAAATATCCTTTCACTCCTGCAAAAACTGAAATTACTTGTTCTGCGACAGTCATTGGAGAATATTGGTCTTGTTTTAATAACTCTGTTAATTTTGCTCCTCGATTTAATAGTTGTTGAGTAGAAGCATCCAAGTCTGATCCGAATTGAGCAAAGGCTGCCATTTCCCTATATTGAGCAAGTTCTAATTTAATAGAGCCAGCTACTTTTTTCATCGCTTTAGTTTGTGCTGCAGATCCTACTCGTGATACTGATAAACCAACGTTAACCGCAGGTCTTATTCCTTGGTTAAATAATTCAGTTTCTAAAAATATTTGTCCATCAGTAATAGAAATCACATTTGTAGGAATATAAGCAGAAACATCGCCTGCTTGTGTCTCAATAATTGGTAATGCAGTTAATGATCCACCTCCATTAGCGTCACTTAATTTTGCAGATCTTTCTAAAAGTCTGCTGTGTAGATAGAAAACGTCACCAGGGTAAGCTTCCCTTCCTGGAGGTCGTCTAAGTAAAAGTGACATTTGTCTGTATGCGACTGCTTGTTTTGACAAGTCATCATAAACTATTAAAGCATGCATTCCATTGTCTCTAAAATATTCACCTATTGTGCAGCCAGTATAGGGAGCTAGAAACTGAAGTGGTGCAGAGTCTGATGCTGTTGCGGCAACTATTGTTGTGTATTTAAGTGCACCTGCTTCTTCTAAAGTTTTCGTTATTTGAGCTACAGTTGAACGTTTTTGTCCTATTGCTACATAAACACAATAAAGTTTTTTCTTCTCATCAGATGACTCGTTAATTTTTTTTTGATTTATAATTGCATCAATCGCAACTGCAGTTTTACCAGTTTGTCTGTCACCAATAATTAATTCCCTTTGGCCTCTACCTACAGGAATAAGTGAGTCAATAGATTTTAAACCTGTCTGCATTGGTTCACTAACAGATTGTCTTGGAATTATACCTGGGGCTTTTACTTCAACTCTTTTTCTTTCTTTAGAAGAGATAGCTCCTTTTCCATCTATTGGATTTCCTAAACCATCTACAACTCTTCCTAATAATTCTTTTCCAACCGGAACATCAACAATTGCGTTGGTTCTTTTAATTGTATCACCTTCTTTAATTTTTCTATCATCTCCAAAAATTACAACTCCAACATTGTCATTTTCTAAGTTTAATGCCATACCTTTAGAGCCATCTTCAAACTCAACCATTTCTCCAGCTTGAACATTATCCAAACCGTAAACTCGTGCAATTCCATCACCTACTGATAAAACTTTTCCAATTTCTGAAACCTCAGCTTTTTCACCGAAATTTTTTATTTGATCTTTAAGTAATTTAGTAACTTCTGAAGGATTTATTGACATATTAACTTTCTAACATTTCCTGTTTGTATTTATTTAATTTATTTTTAATCGAGGTATCAATCATAAAGCTTCCGAGTTGAAGTTTTAATCCTCCAATAAGTTCTTTATCAACCTTATAGTTAAATTTTATAGTTGAGCTTGTTGAAGAAGATAATTCTTTACTTATATTCTCAAGTTCAGTCTCTGATAGTTCTTTAGAAGATATTAAAGAAGCTTTTACTTCACCTCTTTTTTGCGCACATAATTTTAAAAAACTATCAATAATTTTTTCAACAAAAAATATCCTTCTTTTTTCAATTAATAAAAACATAAAATTTTTTAAGTTTTTTGAAAAGTTTAGCTTTTCAGCTAATAGTTTTAATACGTTGTTTTGATTTTCTTTACTTTGAGTTGGGTTGTGTATGAAATTTTTTATCTCTAGGCTATTATTCAATAGAGAGGCGAAGTTCTTGATGTCATTTTCTATTTTCTCTAATTCACTAAATTCTTGGGCTACTTCAAAAAGTGCACGAGAGTATCTTTCTGAAGTTTCTGTTGAGAAAGATTTATTTGTGCTCATTTTTTATTGAATTTATTATGAAATAATGAGCGTGTCGTATCATAAGAGTATACCTTGATCAAGTTTCCAAATAATAAATTAACCAAAATTTACGGGATCGACATCAACCGTAAGTTTAATTTTGCTTGAGATTTTCAACGAATTTAGGAGGTGAGAAACCTTTTTTTGCTTTAAGCTTTTCTCATTAAACTTAATTAATAGTCTTGATCTAAATTTTTTTTTTATCTTCAGTAAAGGCGAGTCTACAGGGCCCATAATTTCTAAACCATTAATCTTATTAAGACGTTTTTTAATTTCTCTAGCTCCTTCAATACTTAAAGATTGATTATTAGCTGATATGATTATTGCAATAAGTCTACAAAAAGGAGGTAGAGAATTTTCTTTTCTCGAAATAAGCTCTTTTTTTAAAATTTCATCAGGATTGTTTTTTATCAACTCATTTAAAGTGACGTTCTCTGGAGATAATGTTTGGTACACAATTAAAGACTCAGAGCTAAATCTACCAGCTCTTCCGCTTAATTGATTATACAATTGAATATTTTTTTCAGTGGTCCTTAGGTCATAACCTCTTCCTGAAAAATCTGCATCAATGACAACAATGCAATTTAACTTAGGAAAATTGAAACCTTTTGAAATCATCTGAGTTCCGACTAAAATATTTACCTGATTATTTCTTATTCTATGAAACAAAGAATTAGTGTGATCCTTTTTTTTCATATAATCACTTGAAAAAATTTCTATTATACTATTTGGAAATAATTTACTTACTTCCTCATAAATTTTTTCAACACCTGGCCCATACATTATAAAATCACATTTTTTTTCATCTTTACATTTATTAGATATTTTTTTTTCAGAAGAACAATGATGACAGACAGCTTTGTTTTTACTTTTGTGAAATGTCAAATACATTGAACAATTATTGCATATTTGTTTATATCCACAGTTTTTACAAATTAAGTATGGAGCATAGCCTCTTCTATTTAAAAAAAATAAAACCTGCTCATTTTTCTCAAGAAACTTTTTGACGATTTTAATACTCTCATCAGAGACATAACTATTTTTTATTTTTTTTAAATTTAAATTAACTATTTTTGTTTTTGGTAAAGGGTAGTCAGCATATCTTTTATTGATTTTAAAATGTCTAAATTTTTTATTTTGAATGTTATTAAAAGTTTCAATTGAAGGAAT
>CACMJB010000003.1 GCA_902613915.1 uncultured Pelagibacteraceae bacterium
TTGTTTTTTCCTGCAGTATAAACTCTTCTCTCTACACCAATTTTTTGTATTAAATCTTTAAATCCAAATGAAGCTGAAATCACACCGATTGAGCCAATTATTGAACTTGAGTTTGCATAAATCTCATCACCCGCACATGAAATTAAATAACCACCCGATGCTGCGACATCCTCTGCAAAGATGATAACTTTAACTTTATTTTTTTCAGCTAATTGTCTTATATAGCTATAAATTAAATGAGATTGCACTGGAGATCCTCCAGGAGAATTAATCGATACCGCTACATGAGAAAGATTAACAAATAATTTTTTTGTTGTAGCGAACAAAAAGGATGAAAAAAAATTCATTACAGAGGGAAATAAGAGGGTCGTTGAAGCGAGATTAGCTGACGCTAAATTTTTTTGGGATAAAGATAGATCTAAAAATTTAATTAAACAAATAGCAAATTTAAAGTCAGTTACTTTTTATGAAAAACTTGGAACCATTTATGACAAAACTCAAAGATTAAGACAATTAGCAGGCTTTCTTTCTGATGATTTAAATATAAGTAAAGAAAAAGTTCAAGTTGCAGCTTCAATTTCAAAATCTGACTTATGTTCAGATTTAGTTGGAGAATATCCTGAACTCCAAGGAGTAATGGGAAAATATTTTGCTTTAGCTCAAGGATTTGAAGAGGATATCGCTAACTCAGTTAGTGATCATTATTTACCTGTTGGTTTAACATCTGCGATACCTAAAAAACCGTTTAGCTATTCAATTTCGATTGTAGACAAGATTGATACTTTGGTTGGCTTTTTTGTTATTGATGAAAAACCTACAAGTTCAAAAGATCCTTTTGCTTTAAGACGGGCAGCAATAGGTTTGCTCAGAATAATAATTGAAAATAAATTATCATTTAAATTAAGAGACCTGATTAGCTATGCAATAAGAATATACCAGGAACAAGGTGTTGAGATAAAAAATGAGAAAACTGAACAAGAGGTTTTAGATTTTATTAAAGAAAGAATGAGAAACGTTTTAAAGTTAAAAAATATTAAACCTGATATTATAGAAGCCTCAGTCAGTTCACATGCTGGAGATAATTTTTTAGATCTTTATGCAAAAACTATTTTAATTCATAAATATAAAAATAAAGGAGTTGGGCTTAATGCGATTAGCTCTTATAAAAGAGCATCAAACATTTTGGATAAAGTTGGAAAAGGAATCACAGGAAGACCAGATGCTGTTTTATTTAGAAAGGACGAAGAAAGAGTTCTTCATGAAAAAATTAATGAAATTAGGAAAGCTTTTACTGTTAAAGATGACAATAAAGACTACGAAAGCTTGTTAATAAAGTTATCTGATACCAAAGAATCTACAGACAATTTTTTTGACAATGTGGTAGTAAATGATGAAAATCAAGATATTAAAAATAATCGATTAGAGCTTTTAAAAATGTTTTGTAACACATTTGATACTTTTATCGATTTTTCAAAATTAGAAGGTCTGTAATGGCAAAAGTTGTATTTAGTTTTGATGATAAATCTGCAAAAAAATTAAAGAATAAAAAAAATATTTTAGGTGGAAAAGGTGCCAATCTCGGGGAGATGGGAAGATTAGGCTTACCTGTTCCTCCTGGATTCACTATTACAACTGATGTTTGTGATCTTTTTTACAAAAATAAAAAAAAACTTCCTAAAAGTGTTATTAAAAATATCGAAGTAGAGCTTAAAAATATTGAAAAGAAAACTAAAAAGAAGTTTGGTGATCTTAAAAATCCATTATTAGTGTCAGTTAGATCTGGTGCTAGAATTTCAATGCCGGGTATGATGGATACGATTTTAAATCTTGGTCTCAATGATAAAACAGTAGAGTCATTAAAAAAGAAAACCTCAAACGGTCGATTTGCTAAAGATAGTTACAGAAGGTTTATACAAATGTATAGCAACGTTGTTCTTGGTGTCGAAGGACATTTATTTGAAGAATTGATTGATAATTACAAATTAACAAAAGGTGTATTACTAGATACGGATTTAGATGAGAGTGATTGGGACGGGTTGATAACAAATTTTAAAGACCTAGTAAAAAAAGAAAAAAAAATTAATTTCCCGCAAGACGTAAAAGAGCAATTACTAGGAGCAGTAAATGCAGTATTTTTATCTTGGGATAGTCAAAGAGCAAAAACTTATAGAAAATTAAATCAAATCCCTGATCACTGGGGGACAGCAGTAAATGTTCAAGCAATGGTTTTCGGTAACATGGGTAACGATTGTTCAACAGGTGTTGCTTTTACGAGAAACCCATCAACAGGAGAAAATTCTTTCTTTGGAGAATTTTTAATTAATGCACAAGGTGAAGATGTAGTAGCAGGAACGCGAACACCTCAATACATTACAAAGAAAGCTAAACAAGATGCCGGTTCAAAAGATCCTTCAATGGAAGAAGCTATGCCTACAGTTTATAAAGAATTAGCAAAAGTATTTCTTAAATTAGAGAAGCACTACAAAGATATGCAAGACATCGAGTTTACAGTTGAGAATAATAAACTTTGGATGCTTCAAACAAGATCAGGAAAAAGAACTGCAAAAGCTGCAATTAAAATTGCAGTAGATATGGTTAAAGAAAAATTAATTTCAAAAAAAGAAGCAATTAAAAGAATTGATCCAAATACTTTAGACACATTACTACATCCAACTTTAGATGATAAAGTTAAAAAAGAAGTAATCGCTTCAGGATTACCTGCATCCCCAGGAGCTGCGAGTGGAAAGGTTGTTTTTACCGCTGATGAAGCAGAAAAATTAAATGGAATGATGCAAGATACAATACTAGTAAGATTAGAAACTTCACCAGAAGATATACACGGAATGCATGCTGCAAAAGGAATTCTTACGGCAAGAGGTGGAATGACAAGTCATGCCGCAGTAGTAGCAAGAGGAATGGGTAGACCATGTGTTTCAGGTTCTAGTGAAATTACAATTGATTATGAATTAAAACAGTTTAAAGCCGGGGACGTAATTATAAAAGAGGGCGATATAATTACTATAGACGGTGGAAGCGGAAAAGTAATGAAAGGGTTGGTGCCAACAGTTCAACCAGAAATATCTGGTTATTTTTCTACAATAATGAAATGGGCTGATGAATTTAGAAAATTAAAAGTAAGAACGAATGCTGAAACAGAAGCAGATAGTAAAACAGCTAGAGAGTTCGGCGCTGAAGGGATTGGGTTATGTAGAACAGAACATATGTTTTTTGATGAGGAAAGAATTTTATCTGTAAGACAAATGATTCTATCTAAATCAAAAGAAGACAGAAATAGTGCGCTAGATAAACTTTTACCTCATCAAAAAGAAGATTTTAAAAAAATATTCAAAGTCATGTCAGGTTTACCTGTAACAGTAAGATTATTAGATCCACCACTTCATGAATTTTTACCAAAAGCTGACAAAGACATAGAGGAAGTAGCGAGATCTTTAAATCTATCAGCAAAAGAAGTTAAAGACAGAATTGCAGAACTCCATGAGGAAAATCCTATGTTAGGACACAGAGGTTGCCGACTTGGTATTTCTTTCCCAGAGATATATGAGATGCAATGCAGAGCTATATTTGAAGCTATAGTTGAACTAAAAAAACAAAAAGTAAAAGCAGCTTTTGTAGAAATTATGATACCTTTGGTTTCAACGGACTCCGAACTTAAAATTTTAAGAGCTTTAGTTAATAAAATTGCTAAAGAAATAGAAAAAGAAAATAAATTAAAACTTGAATATATGGTAGGCACTATGATCGAATTACCTCGTGCTGCTTTACAGGCGAAATCCATTTCAAAACATGCTGATTTTTTTAGCTTTGGAACAAATGATTTAACTCAAACAACTTTAGGAATAAGTCGAGACGACTCAGGAAAATTTTTAAACGATTATATTGATAATAAAATATTTGAAGTTGACCCGTTTGTTAGTATTGATCAAAATGGAGTGGGCGAGTTAGTGGAAATAGCTTCCTCAAGAGGCAGAAAAACAAATAAAAATATTAAACTAGGTATTTGCGGTGAACACGGTGGAGACCCGAAGAGTATAGAATTCTGTTCAAAAACAGGACTAAACTATGTTTCATGTTCTCCATTTAGAGTTCCAGTAGCAAGATTAGCTGCCGCTCAAGCAGAATTATCTAAATAATAAAGTCGTATCAAACGATTTGGCGCTATGAGTAATCACACCTACAGAAATTCTATTTATCCTTGTTTTTGATATTTGTTTAATATTTTTTAAAGTAGCATTACCTGAATACTCTGTTTGATATTTATTTTTGCAAAGTTTTAAACATTTTTTTAATTGCGAAGAGCTCATATTATCAAAAAGTATTCTTTTAAACTTTAAACCCATAATCTGTTTGAGTTGATTGATACTTTCAATTTCCACTGTAACAATTTTTTTTGTTTTAATTGCTTTTTTAACTAACTCTCTAAGATTATTAGATGCACTAATATGGTTATCTTTAATAAGAATTTCATCACTTAAATTGTATCTATGATTATGGCCACCACCTTTTTTGACAGCATATTTTTCAAGTGTTCTTAAATTAGGTGTGGTTTTTCTTGTACAACAGATCTTAGTTTTTTTACTAATTTTTTTAACAAACTGATTAGTTAGTGTTGCGATACCTGATGCATGATTAAGAAAATTTAAAGCAGTCCTTTCAGCGGTTAAGATAGTTTTTTTTTTAGCTTTTATTAAAGCAATTACTTTTTTTTTTTTAATTTTTTTTCCATCAGAAATTTTCTTAGTAAAAACTGATTCTTTACCAATTAATTTAAAAGCAGTTTTACAAAAATCTAAACCAGCTACGACTCCATCTTGTTTGGCTATGATCTTAGCTTTTATTATTTTGTCTTTGCTAGTAATTAGGTTGGTGGTGATGTCTCCTCTAGGCCCAAGGTCTTCTTCTAGGGCTTTTCTTACGATTGTATTAATATAAGATTGATTTAATTTTTGCACTGATCTAACGACCAATTTCGGTCATTCTTATTACAGACTTTCTTGCAGCTTCTATAGTTTTACTATCCAGAACGATTTCGTTGGTATCATTCTCTAAACAATCTAAGATTTTTTCTAAATCAATTTTTTTCATGTAAGGGCAAAGATTACAAGGCTTGATGAAAGATACATTTGGATTATCTGCTTCAACGTTATCACTCATTGAACATTCAGTTACTAACATCACTTTTTTAGGCTGATTGTCTTTAACATATTTAATCATACCGGAAGTTGATCCTGCAAAGTCAGATGCTTCAATTACATCTGGTGGACATTCTGGATGTGCAATAATTTTAATACCTGGATTTTGATTTTTGATATCTTGAATTTCTTTTCCTGTAAATTGCTCGTGAACTACACAAGTACCCTTCCAAGAAATAATTTTCACCTTTGTATTTTTAGCAACGTAGTCTGCTAAATATTGGTCTGGAAGAAAAATTACTTTCTCTACATTTAAAGACTCAACAACTTTAACAGCATTTGCAGAGGTGCAACAAACATCTGTTTCAGCTTTTACATCCGCAGAAGTATTAACATAAGATACAACAGGTACACCTGGGTATTTTTGTTTTAATAACCTCACATCTCCTCCTGTAATAGAGCTTGCAAGTGAACATCCTGCTTGCATGTCTGGTAAAAAAACTTTTTTAGTTGGACTCATTAACTTTGCAGTTTCGGCCATGAAGTGAACTCCGCACATAATAATTTTATCTGCAGAAGTTTTTGAAGCCTCAATTGCAAGAGCAAGAGAGTCAGCTGATATATCCGCAACGCCATGATAAATTTCAGGTGTTTGATAATTGTGAGCGAGAATAATTGCGTTTTTCTCTTTTTTTAATTTATTAATTTTTTCAATTAATGGAGCATGAATTTTCCATTCATTTTCAGGCACAAATTTTGAGATTTTCTTATAAATCTCCTGTGAACCATTTAAATTTGGTTGTTGTACAGACATACTAAATCCAATTTATCAACTTGAGGTTAAATTGTCATTCATTTATTGTCGCATAATTATTGCGGTCGTGCTGAAATTGGTAGACAGGCACGCTTGAGGGGCGTGTGGGTTTCCCGTGAGAGTTCGAGTCTCTCCGACCGCACCAAAAAAAAGCTTAATTATGATTGATTATTTAAAAAAAAATAAAAGAATAGTGCTTATTATTTTAGTGATTGCCTTTATTGAATTGAGTGGTTATGGGATCTTAGCTTCTCTTTCAAGATTATTAAACGCTCTTTAAAATTTTACACTTTTTATTATTTACTAAAAGTTCTTTATTTTGAAATTCTTCAACATTTGGATCAATTAATTTTACTAAACCAAATGGATAAGGTTTTTCGATAAGTATTTTGCCTATTTTAATCTTATCATAAAAAATTTCTTCTCCTAAATTTAATTTTTCAGTTGAGGAAATGGGTAATAATCTTCTTCTTAGTTTATTTTTTAATTTCATACGTGCTGTATTTTCTTGGCCGATATAACACCCTTTTTTAAAATCTATTGCTTTTAACTCTTCAAAGTTAGCTTCTAAACCAAATAATTGTTCTTTTAAACTTTCAACACCTTTTACTGGCACCCCTAAGGCATGCGCATCCTTAAAATAAATTTCTGGCTTAACAATTTTTAATCCCAATTTTTTTATTGTTAGATGTAATTTTTCAAGAGATGATAATATTCTAGCACCTAATTTTTTGTTTCTTGAGTCAATAAAAATAGAACTGTTTCTATATTCTATAGTATCAGTTTGTTTATTTTCACTTTTTTGTATTTCATTGAACTTTTCTAAACTTATTATTCCTATGATATATTCATTAGATTGATCTTCTATTTGAACTTTTGATCTTAATTTATATTTTGTAAGATAACTTATGATTTCATTTGTAGCTTTACTATCACAATCTAATAAATAGCCGTCTTTAGATTGAATTAGAAAAAATTCAAAGAGATATTTACCCTGAGGAGTAAATAATGCAGAAAAAATAGAGCAAGAATTATTTACTTTTTCAATATCGTTAGTAATTATATTTTGAAGAAAATTTTTAGCATCATCTCCAGTAATAGAAATTAATCCACGATCTTCTAATAAAATAATTTGATCTTTTTTCATAAATACAGGATATATTGTATAATATTTTTTAAAATCATGTCTGATAATTTTAGTCTCATTATAAAAAACGGCTCTTGTTACATTAATGGTAAGCTTACAAAAACTGACATTGGTTTATCTGGTGGAAAAATAAAAAAGATCGGTAAAATAGAACTCAATAATTCTAAAGTTTACGATGCTACTGATAAAGTTATTTTGCCAGGAATTATCGACACTCAAGTTCATTTTAGAGAACCCGGATCTACAGATGCTGAAGACTTAGAAAGCGGAAGCAGAGCTGCTGTGCTTGGAGGCGTAACTTCTTTGTTTGAGATGCCTAACACTAATCCTCCAACTGCCAATCTAGTAGAGTTTGACAAAAAATTAAAAGCAGCAAAAAACAGGATGCACAGTAATTATGCTTTTTATTTTGGGGCAACACCGGATAACACAGATCAGCTCGCAGATTTAAAAAATGTTGAAGGTTGTTGCGGGGTAAAACTATTCGCGGGATCCTCTACTGGCAATCTATTAGTTGATAAGGAAGCGGACATAGAAAAAGTGATATCAAGTAGCAACAGAATAGTTTCAATCCACTCTGAAGATGAAGATATAATTAAACTTAGAAAAAAATTTATAAAAAAAGGTGATGTACATTCACATCCTGAATGGAGAAACGTTGAGTGTGCCATGTCATCAACAAGAAGAGTAGTAAAAATAGCTGAGCGATACAATAAAAAAATCCATGTTTTACATGTCACAACAAAAGACGAGGTAGATTTTTTAGCTATGCATAAAAAAAATGTTACTTTTGAAACTACACCTCAACATTTAACTCTTTATGCACCTGATTGTTACGATAAGCTTGGAACATATGCTCAGATGAACCCGCCATTAAGAACCAAAGAACATTATGATCGTCTTTGGGTAGCAATAAAAAATAATATTGTTGATGTATTAGGTTCTGACCACGCTCCTCATTTAAAAGTAAATAAAGATAAAGTTTATCCAGACACACCATCTGGAATGCCAGGAGTTCAAACAATTTTTCCTGTCATGCTTGACCATGTAAATAGTGGAAAACTTTCACTAGAACAGTTGATAAACCTTATGTGTGAAAATCCTTGTAGAATTTTTGGTATTAAAAATAAGGGATATATTAAAGAGGGTTTTGATGCTGATTTAACAATCGCTGATATGAATAAAGAGGTAGTTATAAAAGATGAAATGATCGCAAGTAAATGCGGTTGGACACCTTTTAATAACTACAAAGTTAAAGGTTTTCCAGTTGGCACTATTGTTAATGGAAATCTAGTAATGTCTGATGGTAAAGTAGTTTTAGAGTCTAAAGGACAGCCTTTAAAGTTTTAATATTTTATTTTCGATAAGATCTGTTTTTATCTCATCTAAAATAGCAGGATCATCTATTGTTGCTGGCATTTTATATGGTTCATTGTCAGCTATTTTTCTAACCGTACCTCTTAATACTTTTCCTGATCTAGTTTTAGGTAATCTTTTAACCACTATGGCTAGTTTAAATGCAGCTACAGGTCCAACTTTTTCCCTTACCATTTTTACACATTCATCAATGATATCTTTTTTTTCTTTAGTAACTCCCGCTTTTAAAGCAAGTAAACCTATTGGAAGTTGGCCTTTTAGTTTATCAGCAATACCTATGACGGCACATTCAGCAACATCTTTATGTTCAGCCAATACTTCTTCAATTGCACCAGTTGATAATCTGTGCCCAGCAACATTTATGATGTCATCTGTCCTAGACATGATCCAAACATAACCATCTTCATCTATGTGCCCCGCATCGTATGTTTGATAGTATCCCGGGTATGTAGTCATATAATTTTCTTTATATCTCTTATCCGCACCCCAAAGAGTTGGAAATGTTCCTGGAGGTAACGGAAGTTTGACTACGATATCTCCCATCTTTCCTGGACCAACTTCTTTACCATCTGAATTTAAAACTTTTAAATCATAACCTGGAACTGGTTTAAACGCTGAACCGTATTTGACTGGAAATGACTCTATACCAGTACAATCTGATGTGATTGCCCAACTAGTTTCTGTTTGCCACCAATGATCTATTACAGGTGAGTTAGATAATTTTTCAAACCATTTTATAGTATCAGGGTCAGCTCGCTCACCAGCTAAAAACAATTTATCAAATTTACTTAAGTCATAATTTTTAAAGAACTCTCCATTTGGATCTTCTTTTTTGATTGCTCTTATAGCTGTAGGAGCTGTAAACAAAGATTTAACTTTATGTTCTGATATAATTCTCCAAAATACTCCAGCATCAGGCGTTCCCACAGGTTTTCCTTCAAATAAAATTGTTGTACATCCATAAAATAATGGAGCGTAAACTATATACGAATGACCAACTATCCAACCTATATCACTTGCAGACCACCAAACGTCATCTTGATTAATATTGTAAATATTTTTCATCGTCCACTTTAGTGCAACGATGTGTCCACCGATATCTCTAACTATTCCTTTAGGTAAACCCGTTGTTCCTGATGTGTAAAGTATATAAGCGTAATCATTTGCATTCATTTTTTCACATTCTGCGGGTTTTACGTCTTTATGCGCATCTTCCCAAGTAATATCCATTTTTGGATTTAACTCAGCTTTATCTTTTTCTCTTTGAAAAATAATACATTTGTTAGGTTTGTGATTAGCAAGCTCTAAAGCTTTATTAACTAATGGTTTGTAGTGAACGGTTCTTCCTGGTTCATAACCACATGAAGCAGTGACTAGTAATTTTGCTTTAGAGTCATCAATTCTGCTCGCAAGTTCGTTTGCAGCGAAACCACCAAACACAACCGAGTGCACTGCACCAATTCTACCACAAGCAAGCATGGCTATAACTGCTTCAGGTATCATTGGCATGTAAATTATAACTCTATCACCTTTATTTATGCCTTGATTTTTTAAAGCACCTGCGAATAAAGCAACCCTATCTCTTAATTCATTGTAAGTTATATTTTTTTTTGTTCCTGTAATTGGGCTATCGTAGATAATTGCGAGCTTATTACCTCTTCCTTCATCGATGTGAAGATCTATAGCATTGTAACAAGTATTAGTTACACCATCTTCAAACCATTTATAAAAAGGAGGTTTATCTGAATTTAAAATTTTTGTAGGTTTTTTGTACCAAAAAATGTTTTTAGAGATATTTTTCCAAAATTCTTCTCTATTTTGTATAGATTTTTGATAAATATCTTTATATTTTTGATTCAATTTATATCCCTCTAAAATTGTATTATTTAGAGAGTATTCCATAAATATCCCCAAAAAAAAATAAAAAAACCAATAAAAAAGCGGTTTTTTGAGCAAAAAAACACTTCACTGTAACATCGTTTTTTACTATGGTTCCCGACAAGTTATTCGGTGATGGGTAATTATTCCATTTGTCCGAGTAGTTTATATATAAACTAAACGAAAACTAAACAAACGAGGGAGGTTTTCATGAGAAAATTAGGTCTTATAGCTTTAGCAACTATTGCCTTTTTAGGTATTACTAGTTCAGCTAATGCTGCGACTGCCATGCTTGAGACAAATGATTTCGTAGGAATTTCATTTTGGCTTGTGTCTATGGGTATGATTGCAACTACAGTATTCTTTTTTGCTGAAAGAAACACAGTAGCTGCGTCATGGAGAACATCTTTAACAGTAGCTGGACTTGTAACTGGTGTTGCATTCGTTCACTACATGTACATGAGAGAAGTTTGGGTGACTACAGGTGATACACCAACAGTATACAGATATATTGATTGGTTAATCACAGTGCCACTTCAGATGATCGAATTCTATCTAATCTTGGCAGCTGTAAGAAAGGTGCCAACTTCTATATTTTGGAAGCTATTAATTGGTTCATTAGTAATGTTAATCGGTGGATACTTAGGTGAAGCTGGTTATATTCAACCATTTGTAGGTTTCGTAATTGGAATGGCTGGATGGATTTACATCTTGTTTGAAATATTCTCAGGTGAAGCTGGAACTTTAGCAGCAAAAGCTGGTAATAAAGCTATGTCTACTGCTTTCAGTGCAATGAGAATAATCGTAACTATTGGTTGGGCTATATATCCTCTAGGATATATTTTCGGTTACCTAACTGGTGGTGTTGATGCAAATGCTTTAAACATAATTTACAATTTGGCTGACTTTGTTAACAAGATCGCTTTTGGTCTAGTTATATGGGCAGCAGCAATGCAAAATACAAGATTAGCATCTAGATAATAGATAATAATTTATAAAAAAAGGGCAGGTATGTTTTTGCATACTTGCCCTTTTTCTTTAGATACATATATTGGAAGAATGGAACTATCAAAACCCTATAAAGGTAAGGGAAAAAGAAAAATAAAGAAAATGCCATTTACAGTTAAAGGTTATATTTTATATTACGCATTTTTTTGGATAATTATTATTTCAATTTATTTAGCTCACTAATGCCTAAAATTACATATAAAGATAAAGATGGAAATTCAAAAGTAATTGAAGTTGAAAATGGTTTGTCTGTAATGGAGGGAGCTATTCAAAATGATTTACCTGGCATTGATGCTGATTGTGGTGGTTCAATGGCTTGTGCAACTTGCCATGTTTATGTCGAAGAAAAATGGTTAGATAAACTTCCTAAAGCAGAAGATGCAGAAGTTGATATGATTGATATGGCTTATGAACCAAAAAAAAATAGCAGACTAAGCTGTCAACTAATTGTTTCGGATGAACTTGAGGGCTTAACGGTTACAACACCTGAAAAGCAATCTTAATGAAAAAAACTGATACAGTAATTATTGGAGCCGGACCAGTCGGATTATTTGCTGTTCATCAATTAGGTATTAAAGGACTTAAATCAATAGTTATTGATAATTTAGATAAAGCTGGAGGACAATGTATTGAGCTTTATCCAGATAAGCCAATTTATGATATTCCAGCGGTACCCGAGTGCACTGGAGAGGAATTAACAAAAAAATTATTAGAACAAATCAAACCTTTTAATACGGAATTTTTTTTAAATGAGAGAGTGGAAGAAGTAAAACAAGATAAAGAAAATTGGATAGTCAAAACTAATGATAAAAATGAATTTTTAGCTCCAAATATAATTATTGCAGGAGGAGTAGGCTCATTCGAACCTAGAAAATTGTCTGTAAAAGAAGCTGAAAAATTTGAAGGTAAATCTTTATTTTATGCAGTTAGAAATAAAGAACAATTTAAAAATAAAAATATTTCAATATTTGGAGGAGGAGATTCAGCTTTAGATTGGGCTTTAGAACTTTCAAAATTTTCAAAAATAAATTTAATTCATAGACGAGAAGAATTTAGAGGTGCACCACATACTTTGTCAGAAATTAAAAAACTGGAAAAAGATGGAAAAATATCAATTAAAACACCGTGCCAACTTGACTCAATTGAAGGAGACACAAACATTGAGTCAATTACCTTAAAATTTGATGATGGAAAAACTGAAAAAATTAAAACAGATATTGTTTTAAGTTTTTTTGGCTTAATAATGAAATTAGGACCTATAGCAGAGTGGGGTCTGAATATGAATAAAAAGACTATCGAAGTGAACTCTGAAAATTTTCAAACAAATAAAAGAGGAATTTTTGCTGCAGGAGATATTTGTACCTATCCAGGTAAATTAAAATTAATTTTATCAGGTTTTCATGAAGTAGCCTTAGCATCAGTCGAATGTTTCAGAAGAGCTAGACCTAACGAAAAATATAGATTTGAATTCACAACATCCTCAAAAAATATTCAAGAAAGACTTGGAAAAAAGTGATCGAACTTCTAACTGCCGATACACCAAATGGAAAAAAAATCTCAATAATGCTTGAGGAGATAAATTATGATTATAAAATAACGAAAATTAATATTAACAAAGATGAACAATTTAAACCTGAGTTTAAAAAATTAAGCCCGTTTAGCAAGACTCCAGTCATTATAGATCATGAGGCAAATACTAGTTTATTCGAGTCTGGGGCGATATTGATTTATCTTGGAGAAAAAAGTGGCAAGCTTTACGACAAGGCGCAAAGGACAGTTATTAATCAATGGCTAATGGGTCAAATGGCTTACGTGGGCCCTATGTTAGGACAACACCATCAATTTCATCATTATAATCCTGGGAAAAGTGAATTTGGGGAAAATAGATATTTCAAAATCTCCGAGAGGATTTATAGCGAATTAGATGAAAGATTATCTCAATCTAATTTTTTAGCAGGAAATGAGTACACTATTGCTGATATAGCTACTTTTCCATGGATTGCACGCCATGAGTGGCACGATATTGGGCTAAAAAAATTTAAAAATTTAAATAGATGGTATGATGAAATTTCAAGTAGGAAAGCGGTTAAAAAAGGTTATGACCTTTTAAAAAAAGGTGAATTAATTCCTAAAGCTTAGTCGTCAACAAAAATTTTTTCGTCTCGTTCGTGTCTTTCTTGTGCTTCTATAGATAGTGTTGCTACTGGTCTTGCCATTAATCTTTTCAAACCGATAGGCTCTCCGGTCTCCTCACAAAAACCATAGGTTCCTTCTTTAATCCTTTGAAGAGCAGAGTTTATTTTACTAATTAATTTTCTACTTCTATTTAAAGCTTTCATTTCAACTGATTTGTCCGTGTAAGATGAAGCTTGATCCACGATATCAGCAGAGGAGACGTTATCGTCGGAAGAATTTAACAAGTTTCCTAAATTATTAGCTTTAATTATATCTTTTTTCCAATTCAATAGTTCTTCAGTGAAAAACTTCTTGTGTTTAGCACACATATATTTTTCCTTAGAGTTTGGAGTGTATTTTTTTTTAGCAGTGGTTTTTTTTACCATTTTTTGAATTTGGGGAGTATATGTTTGATTTTAGCCGTGTCAATAGCTTATAAACTGTAATAATGTTTGAATAAATGATACCAAAAAAAAATATTCACAAATCGTTTTATTTATTCCTATTTTTACATTTATTGTTGTGGACATTAGTTCCTTCACTATCGAATGTAAATTTACCCTTAGATACAATTGAGGCTTTAGCTTGGGGGTCTAATTTAGACTGGGGGTACAATAAACATCCACCTTTTAGCGCTTTTATAGCTAATACTTTTTATTTTTTGTTTGGATCAAATGATTGGGCATATTATTTATTAAGCCAATTATGTGTTGTAATTTCATTTATTTTTGTTTGGAAATTAGCTGAGGATTTTTTTTCTCATAAGATATATTTATTTTTATCTTTATTAATATTAGAAACTATAGTCTTTTTTAATTATACAACACCAGAGTTCAATGTTTATGTCTGCCAACTTCCTCTAAAGGCTGCAGCAGTCTATTATTTTTGGAAATCAATAAATAGCACAAATTTATATAATTGGTTAGTTACTGGAATACTTTGTGCTTTAGGAATTTTGACACATTATTCATTTATATTTTTGATATTTTCTTTATTCATATTTTTTATTTTTTTTATAAAAAAAAATCAAAAACAGATTACTAACTTTTTTATTTCTTTATTTATTTTTTTATTAATTTTATCCCCTCATTTCATTTGGTTAATAGAAAATGATTTTCAAACAATAAATTATGCTTTAGGCAGAGCTAGCGTAGGGGAAAAAGGTTTAATTAAACATTTAATTAATCCAATAAAATTTCTTTTAAAACAATTAGGCATGTTATCATTATTTTTTTTGATTTTTTTATCAATAATATCAATTAAGAAATTAAGAAAAATGAATTTTTCTTACTTTCAATTAATCTAGTACCTATTCTAATAGTTTTTCTTGTTTCTCTATTAAGTGGTGCAAAAGTAAGAACAATGTGGATTTCAACATTCTATTTATTTTTCGGTGTATTATTTTTTTATTACCTTAAAGATAGTATAGATCTTAAAAAAATAAAAAATTTTTTATTCATATTCTTCTTTTTATTTTTATTAAGCCCAATTACTTATTTTTATATTTCAATTTCTAATGAATTTAAAAGAACAGATTATCCTGGAAAAGAAATAGCTAAACTGGTTCAAAATAAATGGAATGATAATTTTATTAATGAAATTAAAATTGTTGTTGGTGATGAATGGTCAGCTGGTAATTTATCTTATCATTTACACTCAAGACCTATTTGGATAAATGATTTAAAAAATAAGACTTCTAATATTACCGAAGAACAGGGTGTAATATACACTGGGAACCCAAAAATTCTTAAAGAAATATGTCCTGGTGTTTTTGGAATAATTAAACCGGTTGGTTATTGCATGATTGGAAAAAGATGAAAAGAATTATTATCTTAATTCCTGTTTTTAATGATTGGGAGTCATTGAACAAACTCTTAGGTGAGATTAATGAAAATATTCAATCTTTTAAAGAAATTAATTTTGAATGTTTAATTGTTAATGATGCATCTACAATTCAACCTACAGAATTAAAAAAACCAAGTAATTTTTGGTCTATTGAGCTTTTAAACATGAAAGAGAATAGGGGTCATGCTAGATGCAATGCATTTGGTATCAGGTATGTTTTTAAAAATAAAGAATTTGATAATTTGATATTAATGGATGGAGATGGTGAAGATAGGCCAGAAGAGATTAAAAGTCTTATTGAAAAAGTAAAAGAAGATCCAAGTTCATCGGTAGTTGCAAAAAGAGTAAAAAGATCTGAAGGAGCTCTTTTCAGACTACTATATCAAATTCATAAATTCATTACATTTGTATTCACTGGACAAAATATTAACTTTGGAAATTATAGTTTGCTAACAAGAAATGATGTTGAGAAACTCCACACCAAAACAAGTTTGTGGAGCAGTTTTTCTGGAAGTGTTAAAAAAAATCTTAAACCTTTAAATGAAATAAATTCAATTAGAGGGCAAAGATATTTTGGTCCATCTCAAATGTCTTTATTAAAACTTATAATACACTCACTTTCTATTATAGCAGTTTTTAAATATCAGGTTTTCTTAAGATCTACTTTAATGTTAATTACATTAGTATTCTTAAATTCTTATTTAGGAATTCTTTCTATATTTTTTCAAATATTCATCGTGATTTTCAATCTTTTAATTTTTATAGTTTCTCAAAGAGAAAAAGAAAAAGATTTACTCAACAGCCACAATAATCTTGCTGACTTAAAAAAGATTACGCACTAAAAGTTGTAATAAGAGTCTCAAATAGAATCAAAAAGGAATCAAAACGTGAACATTTGTATGTGATTTTGACGTATTGTGGATAAGAATAAAGATGCGTAATGTAAGAAAAATTTTAGAAAGGATATCTGATGCAAAAATTAAAATGCCATTGCGGGGCAATCGAAGCAGAAATAAATACCACGGGAAATTTTGATAAAACTTTGCGATGTAATTGCTCATTTTGTAAAAGAAGAGGAGCAGTAATGTCTATGGTAAAAAATGAGGAATTTAAAACAGTAAAAGGTAAAGATAAATTAAAGCTGTATCAATTTCATTCAAAAGTTGCAAAACACTATTTTTGTTCAGTATGTGGAGTTTATACACATCACAACCCTAGATCTAATCCAGCAATGACAGGTTTTAATTTAGGCTGCATTGATGAAATAAATATTTTTGATCTTAAAAATATTGCAGTTATTGATGGTCAGAATCATCCATTAGATAAAAAATAAAAGAATGGAAGATAAGTGTTTTAATTATCATAAAGTAAAAAAAAAATATTTAAAATTTCTTTATTCACAGGAAGTTATGTCTGAGCCATTTAGAGATAAATTAGGACAATTAAATAAGTTTTATTTACCAATAAGTAAAATGATTGCAGAAGATTATCTTAAGAAAAAAAAAACAAAAGTAATTGGCTTAACTGGAGGCCAAGGAACTGGAAAATCAACAATTTCTAATATCTTAAAAATAATATTAAAAGAGGCTTATAAATTAGAAACAGTAATATTTTCAATTGATGATTTTTATAAAACTTTAAAAGAGAGAAAAAAAATTTCAAAAAAAATAAGCTCTTTATTTCTAACAAGAGGCGTACCCGGTACTCATGATACTAAAATGTTGCTTCATTGCATAAAAAATTTAAAAAACAATAATTTTAAAAGAATGATTATTCCTAGGTTTGATAAGTCCGTCGATGATAGATGTATAAAAAAAAAATGGTCAAAAGTTAAAAAAAAACCAAATATAGTTATCTTTGAAGGATGGTGCGTTGGTGCAAAAGCACAGAAAAATAAAGATTTAAATACTCCTGTAAATAAACTAGAAAAGCAGAAAGATAATAAAAAAGTTTGGAGACAAAAAGTAAATTCAGAGCTTAAAAAAAATTATAATAAAATTTTTAATTTGATAGATAAGTTAATTTTTTTAAAAGTGCCTAGTTTTAAATATGTTTTTAAATGGAGATTATTGCAAGAAAAAAAATTAAGAATTGCTGGCAAGGGAAGTAAAATTATGAATGATAAGCAAATAAAAAATTTCGTGATGTATTACGAGAGGATAACAAAACATATGTTAAAAACTCTTCCAAAAACTGCTGATACAGTAATAGGCATTGATGAAAAACACAGACTCAAATCAATTAAGTTTAATTAAATGAAAAAATACTTACCTATAATCTTTTTATTATTTCACTCAACATTTCTTCATGCTCAAGATAATTTAAAGTTTTTTATTGAGAAAGCTTTAGAAAATAATTTACAATTAAATGCTGAAAGAAAAAATTTTGAATCAGCAAAGCAAAGTAAAATTATTTCAAGAAGTGAATTTTTACCGAGCATTACGCTTTCAGGCGATCAAACAAGTACCACTTCTACAAACCGTACTAATCAAAGTGGCGCAAATTTAGCTGACTCTAACTCAGATAGTGAAAGAAAAAAAATCTCAGTTGATCAAAAAATATTTTCTGGCTTTAAAGGTTTAAATACTTTTAAAAAATCTGAACTTGAAACTCAAAAAGCTAACTTATCCCTTAAAAAAGTTGAACAACAAACTATATTGGATGCTACTTCAGCATATTTTGATTTAATTTTTAAATCAAAAAATGAAGAATTTAATTCATCCAATGTAAATTTATTTGAAAGGCAAGTAGACTCAGATAGCGCTAGACTTCAAAAAGGAGAAATCACTTTAACAGACTTAGCTCAATCTGAGTCATCTTTAGCTGGAGCGAGAGCTAATTTAATTAAAGCAAAAACCGAGCTTTTAGCGTCTAAAACAAATTTTGAGAGGGTTACTAGAGAAAAATCGCCGGACTCAAAAAGCTTAAAAGAAAGGGCATTATTAATTTTACCTAATTCTCTAAAAGAGTCTCTTATATTAGCTGAAAAAAATAATGTAGATCTTTTAATTTCAAAATTAGACTATGAAATAGCTGTTAAAGACTTAAATATTGAAAAATCAAGATTTTCTCCATCGGCATCATTGAATTACTCAAAATCTGAAAATGATGATTTCAGCTCAACTATAGATAAAACTGATGAAGAAACCGTCAAAGCGACTATTACTTGGCCTATTATTAAAGGGGGTGAAAACATCTCTTCTATAAAAAAATCTTCTTATAATAAACAAAGATACCAATTAATATTTCAAGATACTAAAAATAGAATTAATTCTGAAATTTCTAATGCTTGGTCAAAATATCAATCCTCTAAAAGTGTACTTGAGGCGACTAGAGCACAATTAAAAGCTGCTGAAATAGCGAATGAAGGTATTACGTTAGAGTACGACTCAGGTAACACTAGAACCACGCTTGAATTAATTCAGTCTAGAAGTTTACTTTTAGACGCTAGAATAGCTTTCGCCAGATCAGAAAGAGACTTTATGGTGTCACAATTTGAGCTTTCTAAGCAGCTTGGCTCATTATCTATTAATTCAATTAAATAGCTCATTTTAAGCGTATATTTTAACTTCTTGATAAAAAGAACAAAATGTGTACATTTATAGGTACGATTCGAACAATAAAAAAAGGATAAAAAATGACAAAAAATAACTTAAAAATCGTAAAAACAGACGATAAGAAACAAAAGGAATTAAAAGAGAAAAGTAAATCTTTAGAAGCAGCTATTAGCCAAATAGATCAGAATTTCGGTAAAGGTTCAGTAATGAGACTAGGGCAACAACAAGCCTTAGATGTGGAAGCCATTTCTACAGGATCATTAAGCTTAGATTTAGCGCTTGGAATAGGCGGTTTACCAAAAGGTAGAATTATTGAGATATATGGCCCAGAGTCCTCAGGGAAAACTACATTAGCTTTACAAGTAGTAGCAGAAGCTCAAAAAGCTGGTGGTATATGTGCTTTTGTAGACGCAGAGCATGCTATGGACCCTGTTTATGCTAAGAAATTAGGTGTCAAAACTGAAGAACTTTTAATTTCACAACCAGATACTGGTGAACAAGCATTAGAGATAACTGATACGTTAATTAAGTCAGGATCTATTTCTGTATTGGTAGTGGACTCAGTAGCAGCATTAACACCGAAAGCTGAATTAGAAGGTGAAATGGGAGACCATCATGTTGGATTACAATCTAGATTGATGAGTCAGGCGCTTAGAAAAATCACTGGTTCAGTTTCTAAATCTAATACAATGGTAATATTCATTAACCAAATTAGAATGAAAATAGGAGTAATGTTTGGTAACCCAGAAACAACATCTGGAGGAAATGCACTTAAATTTTATTCATCCGTAAGAATGGACATTAGAAGAATAGGTGCAATTAAAGAAAAAGATCAAATTATTGGTAACTCAACAAGAGTTAAAGTAATTAAGAATAAAGTAGCTCCACCATTTAAAGTAGTTGAGTTTGATTTAATGTATGGAAAAGGGATCAGTAAACTTGGTGAGTTAATTGATTTAGGTACTAAAGCGGGGGTGGTAGAAAAATCTGGCGCTTGGTACGCATACAAAGGTGAAAAAATTGGACAGGGTAGGGAAAATGCAAAAGTTTACCTACAAAAAAACCCTAACATAGCAGCAGAAATAGAAAAAGTGATCAGAGATCAAGCTAATGCTATCAGCAAAGAGCTAGAGGGAAATCCATCACCAAACGAAAAAATTAGCGATAAAAAAGAGGAAGAATAATCCTCTGCCATCATTTTAAACGGGAAGCTTTCGCTTCCCGTTTCCCAAACAACTTCAAATTGATCTAATCAACATTTAGTAGTTCGCGAGAAACGCGACTAAATTAATCGTAGACAAGTTAGTCCATATTGGTTCTAATTAGTAATAGGAACAAAAGGGGGAAAAATGAGTACACAACAAGCAACAAGCTCGAAAGTGTCTTCATCTTTGGATACCTCTCATTTGAAGGTTAAATTTCCATTTAAAGCTAAATATGGAAACTACATTAACGGAAAATTTGTAGAACCTAAATCTGGAAAGTATTTTGATAATACTTCTCCTATCACTAATGAAGTTATCTGTAAGGTGCCACGATCGAACGAGAAAGACGTTGATTTTGCTCTAGACGCAGCTCACGCAGCATTTCCTGCATGGGGAACAACATCAATTGGAGAGAGATCAAATATTCTCTTAAAGATTGCTGATGTTATTGAGAAAAATCTTAACGTTTTAGCTACAGCAGAATGTTTAGACAATGGTAAGCCTATAAGAGAATGTATGGCTGCAGATTTACCTTTGGTAATTGATCATTGGAGATATTTTGCAGGAGTAATAAGAGCAGAGGAAGGTTCAGTTGCGGAAATAAGCAATAGTGAATATTCTTACCACATACCTGAACCATTAGGTGTGGTAGGACAGATAATACCATGGAACTTTCCATTATTAATGGCAACATGGAAACTTGCACCAGCTTTGGCTGCAGGAAACTGTGTTGTATTAAAACCAGCTGAACAAACGCCAGCATCAATCATGTTGTTAATGGAACTAATTGGAGATCTATTACCAGCAGGTGTTGTCAACGTTGTAAGCGGATATGGTCTTGAAGCAGGAAAACCACTTGCATCTTCTAAAAGAATTAAGAAGATAGCTTTTACTGGTGAAACTACTACTGGACGTTTGATTATGCAGTACGCATCTCAAAACTTAATTCCAATCACTTTAGAATTAGGCGGAAAATCACCAAACATTTTCTTTGAAGATGTTTTGGCTAAAGATGACGACTTCTTTGACAAATGTTTAGAGGGTTTTGCTATGTTTACGCTTAACCAGGGAGAAGTTTGTACTTGTCCAAGTAGAGCTCTAATTCAGGAATCTATTTATGATAAATTTATGGAAAGAGCTATTGCAAGAACGAAAGCTGTAAAACAAGACAATCCTTTAAAAATGGAAACTATGATTGGAGCTCAAGCCTCACTAGAACAAATGGAAAAAATAAAATCTTACTTAGATCTAGGTAAGAAAGAAGGTGCCAAAGTTCTTTGTGGTGGTAGCGCAGCTAAAATTAATAGCGGATTAGAAAAAGGAAACTATATCCAACCAACTATCTTTGAAGGTAAAAACAATATGCGAATATTCCAAGAAGAAATCTTTGGACCTGTAGTATCAGTTACTAAGTTTAAAGATGAAAAAGAAGCATTAGAAATAGCTAATGACACTCTTTATGGACTTGGAGCAGGTGTTTGGACTAGAGATGGTAACGTTGCATACAGAATGGGTAGAGGTATACAAGCAGGTAGAGTTTGGACGAACTGCTATCATGCATACCCAGCTCACGCTGCATTTGGCGGATACAAACAATCTGGTATCGGAAGAGAAACTCACAAAATGATGTTAAATCATTACAGACAAGTAAAGAACTTACACGTGTCATATAGTGAGAAAAAATTAGGCTTCTTTTAACCAATAATATATAATGGCCCATGATTCAAAATCATGGGCCGAAATATTCAAATGAAAGTATCATTTACATTATCAGCAAAAAAATTACTAAGTGAAATCAAGGAAGTCCACGGAAAAGATCTTTTATTTCATCAATCAGGTGGATGCTGTGATGGAAGTGCGCCAATGTGTTTTCCAGCAAAAGAATACCAAGTTGGAAACAGCGACATAAAATTGGGAGAGGTAGATGGAACCCCTTTTTATATGAATGAAGATCAATATGAAAAGTGGAAGCACACAGATCTAACAATTGATGCTGTAAAAGGTATCGGAGGCATGTTTTCCCTTGATAATGGAACAGGGCAAAGATTTTTAACAAAATCTGAAATTTGTGTTGTAGTAGACAACGATAAAAAAACTGCTAATTAATCTCTTTATAGACAAGTTCTAAAATATCTGTATTTAATTAAATATGGGCCAAATTTTACTTACTGATGTTAGAAAAAAATTCTTAGATTATTTTAAAAAAAATAATCATAAGATTGTGGACTCTAGTAACTTAGTTCCAAATAATGATCCGACATTGATGTTCACTAACTCGGGCATGGTTCAATTTAAGAATGTTTTTACTGGTTTAGAAAAAAGAAATTACAAAACAGCAACGACATCTCAAAAATGTGTAAGAGCTGGCGGAAAACATAATGATTTAGAAAACGTAGGGTACACACCAAGACACCACACTTTTTTTGAAATGCTGGGAAATTTCTCTTTTGGAGATTATTTTAAAGAGCAGGCAATTATTCATGCTTGGAACTTGTTGACTAAAGATTTCGGATTACCTAAAGAAAAACTTTCCGTAACAGTTTTTCATGAAGATGAAGAATCATTTAAACTTTGGAAAAAAATAGCAGGCTTAAGTGATAATAAGATAATTAAAATAGCAACATCAGATAACTTTTGGTCAATGGGTGACACAGGACCATGCGGCCCATGTTCAGAAATTTTTTACGATCATGGTGAAAAATTAAAAGGAGGACCTCCAGGAAGCCCAGATGAAGATGGAGATAGGTTTATTGAGATATGGAATTTAGTATTTATGCAGTACGAGCAAATAACCAAAGACAAAAGAATAAATTTACCAAAACCATCAGTAGATACTGGAATGGGTCTAGAAAGAATGACAGCTGTCCTTCAAGGGACCCATGATAATTACAAGATCGATCACTTTAAAAAAATTATGGGTGCATCTTCCGATTTATTAAAGTCATCTTTGAATGAGTCAACTATTGCAAGTCATAGAGTTATTGCGGATCATTTAAGAGCAAGCAGTTTTTTAATTGCTGAAGGGATATTGCCCTCTAACGAAGGCCGTGGATATGTTTTAAGAAGAATCATGAGACGTGGCATGAGACATGCTCATTCTTTAGGAAGTAAGGCTCCTGTTTTTTATAAATTATTTGATATTTTATTAAGTGAAATGAAAAGCAGTTATCCTGAATTAATTACCGGTAAAGAATTAATAATTGAGACTTTAAAAAATGAAGAAGAAAAATTTTCTTCTCTTTTAGAACGAGGAATGAAAATACTTGACGAAAATTTAACTAAAGTTTCAAATAAAACTTTTCCAGGATCAACAGCATTTAAATTATATGATACTTATGGCTTCCCTTTAGATCTAACTGCCGACATTTTAAAAGGTAAGGGAATTAAAGTAGATAATGTTGGTTTTGAAAAGGAGATGGAAAAAAGTAAAGCATTAGCCAGAGCTAACTGGAAAGGCTCAGGAGACAAGGCAGTTGAAGAAAGATGGTTTAAAATAAGAGAAAAAATAAATCCGACTGAATTTTTAGGTTATGAGTTTGATAAAGCGGAAGGTGTTGTCATTAAAATTTCAAAAGATGGCAAGTTTGTAGATTCAGCAAGCACTGGAGATGAGGTAGAAGTTATTACAAATCAAACCCCATTTTATGGAGAGTCAGGAGGTCAAGTTGGTGACCAGGGCTATATTTTTAATTCAGATTGTAAAATAAAAATTAACGATACCCAAAAAAAAATGGGTGATTTGTTTGTTCATTATGGAAAAATCGAAAAAGGCTCAATTTCAATTGGGCAAAGCGTTAATTTAGAAATAGATATTTTAAAAAGAAATAATTCTAAAGCTTATCATTCAGCAACTCATTTATTACATGAGTCATTAAGAAGAACTTTAGGAAAACATGTTACTCAAAAAGGTTCATTAGTTTCACCAGACAGGCTAAGATTTGATTTTAGCCATAATAAGCCCATTGAAAAAGATGAAATGGAAAAAATAAATAATATTGTAAACGAAATTGTAGTTGGTTCTACTGAAGTACAAACAAGAATAATGACCCCAAAAGAAGCAGTAAGTATGGGCGCATTAGCATTATTTGGTGAAAAATATGGTGAAGAAGTGAGAGTAGTTTTTATGGGAAAAGAAAATAATGGTTTTTTCTCAACAGAATTGTGTGGAGGCACTCACGTTAAAAATACAAAAGAGGTAGGCAAATTTAAAGTTATAAGTCAGTCTTCAATTGCTTCAGGAGTTAGGAGAGTTGAGGCGTTAAGAGATAAACAATTAGAAGATTATGAAAAAACGCAAAAACAAGATAAATCACAAAAAGAGTCAAATCTAAAAGATGAAATAATATTAATTAAAATGGAATTACAAAAACTTAAAATAAAGCCAGACTATAAAGATAATTTAGATTTAATTGAAAATTTAAAAAATTTAAATAAACAGCTTAACAAAGTAAAAATTGAAAACATTAAGAACGATAAAAGTAAAAATATAATACAGGACAAAAAAATTGGAGATATATTAATTCGAGAGCAAATCTTAAAAGATTTCCCTTCTAAAGAATTAAGGGGAATTATTGATCAAGGTAAAAAAGAGATTAAATCAGGCGTCATTATAAGCATTTCTACTTTTGAGGGTAAAGTAGGAGTTGCCATAGGAGTTTCCCAAGATCTTACAACTAAATTTGATGCTGTTACACTTGTAAAGATTGCATCTGAAATTTTAGGAGGAAAAGGTGGAGGTGGAAGAAAAGACTTTGCCCAAGCTGGTGGTGTTGATCAAAGTAAAATTGAACAAGCTTTCGAGACAGTAAGAAAAAAACTTAATTAAGTTTTTTCTTTAAATTTCCATCAATAGCTTCTAAAAATTGATTGGTAGTTAAATATTTTGTTGATTTGTCAATTAAGATAGCAAGGTCTTTTGTCATTGAACCACTCTCGACAGTTTCAACACAAACTTTTTCAAGAGTTGAAGCAAACTTAATAAGCTCATCATTGCTATCTAATTTACCTCTATGAGCTAAACCTCTTGTCC
The DNA here is from genome assembly GCA_902613915.1 of uncultured Pelagibacteraceae bacterium. Classification (GTDB taxonomy): domain Bacteria; phylum Pseudomonadota; class Alphaproteobacteria; order Pelagibacterales; family Pelagibacteraceae; genus Pelagilacustribacter. The sequence continues at coordinate 25,186 of CACMJB010000003.1, forward strand.
ACGCAAAAATTGAAGCAATTGGATTTGTAGAAGTTTCCTTTCCTTGTTGGTGCATTCTATAATGTCTTGTAACAGTTCCATGTGCTGCTTCTGACTCAACAGTTTTTCCATCTGGCGTCATTAAAACACTTGTCATTAATCCTAAAGAACCAAAACCTTGTGCAACGGTATCTGATTGAACATCTCCATCATAGTTTTTGCATGCCCAAACGTACCCGCCACTCCATTTCATCGCGCACGCTACCATGTCATCAATCAATCTATGTTCATAAGTAATTGATGCTTTATCAAATTTATCTTTAAACTCTTTATCAAAAACATCTTGGAATAAATCTTTAAATCTTCCGTCATAGGCTTTTAAGATTGTGTTTTTAGTAGATAAATATACTGGCCATTTTCTCTCTAAACCATAATTCATACATGCACGTGCAAAATTTTTAATTGAGTCATCCAAGTTATACATAGCCAATGCAGTACCTGGACCTGTAAAATTAAATACTTCGAATTCTTTTTTATTTTTTCCATCTTTAGAAGTCCATTTAACTTCCATTTTTCCCTCACCAGGAATTAAAAAATCTGTAGCTCTATATTGATCACCAAAAGCGTGTCTTCCTATAACAATTGGCTGTGTCCAGCCTGGAACTAATTTTGGAACATTTTTACAAATAATTGGCTCTCTAAAAACAGTTCCGCCTAAAATGTTTCTTATTGTTCCGTTGGGAGATCGCCACATTTTTTTTAGTTTAAATTCTTCAACTCTTGCCTCATCTGGTGTTATAGTTGCACATTTTACTCCAACACCATGTTCTTTAATTGCATTAGCTGCATCAATAGTTATTTGGTCATCAGTTTTGTCTCTACTTTCCATTCCAAGATCGTAATACTTGAGATCTATATCTAGGTACGGTTTAATCAGCTTATCTTTGATAAATGACCATATAATTCTAGTCATTTCGTCACCATCTAGCTCAACTACAGGGTTTTTTACTTTAATCTTTGCCATAAAATATTAATTGATAATTAACGGTTTTTATACATATTAAGAAAAATTAGCAAATTAAATAATTATGTTTAACACAATTTTTCCAAAGATACATAAAGAAGGATATAAATTCCTAGCGATTTCAATTTTAATAACTTTTATAGTTTTGCTTTTCTCTAATTTTTTTGGATCCATTTTAATTTTAATAACTGTTTGGGTTTATTATTTCTTTAGAGATCCCGAGAGATATTCTATTAATGACGATAAGTTTTTAGTCAGCCCAGCTGATGGTTTAATAACTGATATCTCAGAGCGTTCAGGGCCAGTGGAGCTAAGACTTGAAAATACTACATATACAAAAATTAGTATTTTTATGAACGTATTTAATTGTCACGTAAATAGAACTCCAATATCAGGAAAAGTTGAAGAGATATATTACAAACCTGGAAAGTTTTTAAATGCATCTTTAGATAAAGCAAGTGAAGAAAATGAAAGAAATTACTTTAAAATAAAAACTTCTAACGGTGAAGAAATAATTATAGTTCAAATCGCTGGATTAATAGCTAGACGAATTGTCTGTCAGGTTGAGCAAGATCAAGAATTAAAACAAGGTGAAAGAATTGGAATGATTAGATTCGGAAGCAGAGTAGACATATATTTTAAGAATAAAAATACTTTGGCTAAACTAGGTCAAAACGTAGTTGCTGGAGAAAGTTTAATTGCTGGAGTGTGATGGAAGAAAATAAGAAGTTTAGATTAGTATCATCAAAAAAAACAAGATACTTATTACCAAATATTTTAACTTTAGCTGGAGTTTGTTTAGGAATCAGCTCTATTAAATTTTCTATTGATGGAAACTATAGTCTAGCAGTAACACTAATTTTGATTGCTGCAATTTTAGATGCTTTAGATGGAAGAATTGCGAGATTAATTAAAGGAACATCTGAATTTGGAAAAGAATTAGACTCTTTAACTGACTTTGTAAGCTTCGGTATCGCTCCAGCATTTATTTTATATTTTTGGGAATTAAATAATTATGGTAAACTTGGATGGGCAATTACGCTAATTTATTCAGTTTGTTGCGTGTTGAGATTGGCAAGATTTAACTTAACTAAAATTGAAACATCAGAAGAATGGAAGAATAATTTTTTCGAGGGGATACCTTCTCCTGCTGGTGGATTATTAATTTTAATGCCATTAATATATGAGTTAACTAACCTTAACTTTGGTTTTGATGTAAAAAAAGTTGTTCCTTATTTCACAATTTTAGTTGCAATAATGCTTGTGAGCAAAGTTCCTACTTTGGCTTTAAAAAGGATTTCAATTTCGCCTAAAACTACAGTTTTCCTTCTTTTGGGGATTGGATTAGTTTTTATCGCATTATTATTTTATACTTTAGAAACCCTTTTAGCTTTTGGATTAATTTATTTAATTTCAATACCAATAAGCGTAGTTCTTTTTAGAGCACAAAACAAAAAAAACTCAAAAATATCTGAAGAAAGCCATGAAGATATTTTATAATGAAAAAATCAAAAAGAACCAAGAAAAGTAATTCTTGGAAAATAAAACAACATAGAGACCCTTATTTTAAAAAATCAAAAACTTTAGGTTATAGATCTAGAGCATCATTTAAATTAATCGAGTTGAATGAAAAATACAGGTTTATAAAGAAAAACTCAAATCTACTAGATTTAGGCTCTTATCCAGGAGGTTGGTCCCAGGTTGCTAGCAAAATAATCACCAATGGAAAGATATTATCTATTGATATTAAGGATATGAAGCCAATAAATAATGTAAAGTTTGTAAAAGCTGATATTTTACAAAATGACACCAAAGACATCATAATTGCTTTTTTTCAATCAAAACTAGACATAATAGTTTCAGATATGGCTGCTGATACCACTGGAAATAGATCTTTAGACTCAATAAGAACAAATCAATTAAGTGCAGAAATTATTAACCTGTCAAAGGATATGCTTAAACCCAAAGGTGTATTAGTTTCAAAGGTATTTATGGGCGAAGATTTTATTGAAGTAAAGAATCTTGCAAAATCTATATTTAAAACGGTTAATTTTTTTAAACCTGACTCTAGCAGAAGTGAGTCAAAAGAAACTTATATACACTGCGATACATTAAAAACTTTATAAATTACAATAATCGTATATAAATTTATATGGTATCAATAAAAGAAGCCTTAACCTTTGATGATGTTTTAATGCTTCCACGCTTTTCGTCAATTCTTCCTTCGAATACAGATATAAGCTTAAAACTAACAAATAATATAAAACTTAAAGTTCCATTTTTATCCTCTGCGATGGACACAGTTACCGAAAGCAATATGGCTATAGCTATGGCACAAGAAGGCGGGATAGGAGTAATACATCGAAATTTAAATATACAAAAACAGTCATCAGAAGTAAAAAAAGTTAAAAATAAAAAATTGTTAGTTGGAGCAGCAGTAGGTACAAATAAAGAAGATTTTGAAAGAGCCAAAGCATTAATAGATAGCGGAGCAGATATAATCGTCATTGATACCGCTCATGGCCACAGTAAAAAAGTTTTAAAAACTTTGTCAAAATTAAAAAAAATTAAAAGTAAAATCCCTTTCTGTGTAGGAAATATTGCAACAGGAGAAGCTGCAAAAAAATTATATAATTCTGGAGCCGATATTATTAAGGTTGGTATAGGACCAGGATCAATTTGTACTACAAGAATGGTAGCTGGTATAGGAGTCCCTCAAATTTCAGCTATAATGGATGTAAAAAAAGCATTAAATAAAAAAAATATTAAAATAATTTCTGATGGTGGTATAAAATTTTCTGGTGATATTGCTAAAGCTCTAGCAGCAGGTGCAGATGCGATAATGATGGGGTCTATATTTGCAGGCACAGATGAAAGTCCAGGTAAAAAATTTAAAAGTGGAGGAAAAACATTTAAGCAATACAGAGGAATGGGATCTATAGGTGCTATGTCTGCTGGCTCAGCAAATAGGTATTTCCAAAGTAATTTTAAAGATAAATCTAAGTTTGTACCAGAGGGTGTTGAAGGAAGAGTAGAATATAAAGGAAAGGTATCTAAAATAATTTATCAATTACAGGGTGGATTAAGATCATCTATGGGTTACATTGGAGCTAAGTCTTTAAAAGAGATTAATAAAAAAGCAAAATTTGTTAAAATTACCAAAGCAGGTTTTTATGAAAGTATGGTACATAGTGTGGAAGTAACTCAAAAATCAAATAATTATAAATTATGAAAACAATAGTTTTTAAATTTACATTAATTTTTTTTCTTTTAATAAATTTTTTACATGCTAAGTCTGAATATTTTAGTGAGGGGATTAACTTATACAAAAAAGAAAAATTCAAAGAAGCTCAATTTAAGTTTGAACAAGAAATTGTTTTCAATCCTAAAAGTGAGTTGTCATATTTATATTTATCAAAAATTTTTAATAAATTAGATAAAAAAGACTTAGAGGAACAGAATTTAAATACAGTGATGTTACTTAACCCTAAAAATGAGGAAGCTATATACAACTTAGCTAAACTTAAACTTGCCTCGTCTGACTATAAAAAAAGTAAAGAATTAAATAATATACTTAGTTCAATTTGTAAAAAATTTTGCAACAAAAATAGTGAATTAAAAATTGAAATTGAGAATTTATCTAAGAAATAAATGCAATTTCATAAAAAGAGAGAAAAAATATTAATTATTGATTTTGGTTCTCAGGTTACAAAACTAATTGGAAGAAATATTAGAGAGCTTGGAGTTTATTCAGAAATTTTAACTATTAAAGATTTTCAAAAAGTTAAAGAATTTCATTTAATAAAAGGAATAATCTTGTCAGGAGGACCATCATCTGTCACTTCGAAGAACTACCAAACAATATCAAAAAAAATATTTGAGAAAAATATACCAATTTTAGGTATTTGTTATGGTTTGCAACTCATAGCTAAATTATTTGGAGGTAAAATAAAACCTTCAAGAGGCACAAGAGAATTTGGTAGAGCCTATTTAACAAAAAAAAATCATTCACAGCTAACAAAAAAATTTTTTAAAAAAAAAACAACAGTTTGGATGAGCCATGAAGATGCAGTTATAAAATTGCCAAAATCTTTTAAAATTATTGCCTCAACTAAAAACTCCAAACTAACAATAATAGAAAACACTCAAAAAAAAATTTATGGCGTACAATTCCATCCTGAAGTAACACACACAGAAAACGGTAAACAAATATTTAAAAATTTCATTTTTTCAATTTGTAAAATTAAAAAAAATTGGAATGTAAGTTCACAAAAATTAAGACTTATTAATGAGATAAAACAAGAGGTCAAGAATGATAAAGTCATTTGTGCATTGTCTGGCGGTGTAGATAGTAGTGTAGCCGCCTTACTAATTAATAAGGCAATAAAAAAAAATCTGATTTGTATAATGGTTGACACAGGACTAATGAGAAAGAATGAATTTAAAAGCTCTTTTGATATTTTCAAAAAAAAATATAAATTGAACGTAAAACTAATTAATACTTCAAAAATTTTTATTAAAAAATTAAAAGGTGTCACAAATCCAGAAAAAAAGAGAAAAATTATTGGAAATTTATTTATTAAAGTTTTCGAAAAAGAAGCAAAAAAGTATAATAATATAAAGTATTTAGCCCAAGGAACGCTTTATCCAGACATTATTGAAAGTAGATCTTCTACAGGCAGCAAAACATCGAAAATAAAATCTCACCATAATGTAGGGGGTCTTCCAAAATTAATGAAATTAAAACTTATTGAACCATTAAAAGAATTTTTTAAAGATGAAGTAAGAGTTTTAGGCAAATCATTGAATTTAGTAAATGAAATAAACTATAAGCATCCATTTCCTGGACCAGGATTAGGTATAAGAATTGTGGGAGAAATTACTTTAGACAAAATAAAAATTCTTCAAGAGGCAGATCATATTTATATTGAAGAACTGATTAAAAATAATCTTTATGATAATATCTGGCAAGCATACGCTGCATTATTACCAATTAAAACAGTAGGTGTAATGGGAGACTCAAGAACATATGAATATATTTGTCTACTAAGAGCGGTCACTTCAAATGATGGCATGACTGCAGATTATTACAACCTCCCAAAAAATTTTTTAGATAGAATATCAAATAAAATTGTGAATAATGTAAAGGGAATAAACAGAGTAGTATATGACATTACATCTAAACCACCAAGTACTATAGAATTAGAATAATGAACTCTAAGATTAAAAAAATCCTTTTAAAAAAAAATAAATCTAAAATTGTAAGTTTAACTGCTTATTCAAAAAGTTTTGCTAAAATTTTAGATAAATACTGTGATATAATTTTAGTAGGAGACTCCATGGCTAATGTTCTTTATGGCCATAAAAATACTCATAAATTAAATATGAAAAATATTATTCAGCACACCCTAAGTGTAAAGATGGGTGTAAAAAAATCTTTGTTAGTCGTAGATATGCCAAAAGGAAGTTATAGCAATTCAAAAAAAGCATTGAAAAATGCAAAATTGATTATAAATCAAACAAAAGCTGATGCTGTTAAATTAGAAAGCAACAACAGCAACTTTAAAATCATAGAGCTTTTAGTAAAAAAAAATATCCCAGTGATGGGACATATTGGTTACACACCTCAATTTAAGAAAAAATTTAAAATTGAGGGTCTTTCTGAAAAAGAAACTTACTCTCTATTAAAAGAAGCAGAGTCTATTGAAAAAGCAGGTGCTTTCTCTATTGTCTTAGAATGTTTAACTACTCACGCTGCTAGGCTTATATCAAGTAAAATATCAATTCCAACAATTGGCATAGGTTCTTCTTCCTATTGTGATGGTCAAATACTAGTTACAGATGATATGATAGGTTTAAGTGGATTTTACCCTAAATTTATCAAAAAATATGCAAATTTAGAAAGAATAATTGAAAAAGCTACAAAAAAATATACTAGAGATGTAAAATTAGTAAAATTTCCCTCTAAAAAAAATTTTTTAAATGGACCAAGATTTAGATAAAAAAATAGATTTTAAAATAAAATTAATTTCTATTTTTAAAAAACATAAAATAAAATTTATCTCATTAACTACTATTGTATTGATTATTTTAGTCACTTTTTTTGTTTTCATTGAAAAAAAAAAAAGAAAAAACGTTTTGCTTGCTGAGAAATATATTAAAGCTGGAATTCTATTATCTAATGAAAAGATAAGTGAAGCTAAGAATTCTTATGAAGAGATTATTTTCGAAAATAATGAATTTTATTCATTGCTAGCTCTAAATCAAGTTCTTGAAAAAAAACTTATAAATAACAAATCAAAGATACTTGAGTATTTTTTAGAATTAGAAAAGAAAACTACCTCTTCAAATTTAGCAGATTTAATACTTTTTAAAAAAGCACTGTATTTAATGAAAAATGATGAAATTGAATCTGGAACAACTATTTTAAATAATTTAATAAACAAAAAGTCAAATTTAAAATCAGCAGCAGAAGAAATAATAAAATAAATGAAATCATTATTTGCATTAAGTTTATTATTCATCATAACTAGTTGCTCTTTTGATAATAGATCAGGAATTTGGCAAGACAGTCAGTCAATCAACAAAAAGGAAAAAGAAAGCTTAAAAGAATTTAAAAATATCAATTTATCTAACAGAGTTTTTTTTAATAAAACTGTTGCAATAAATAAAAATTATAAATTTTTTTTAGATAAACCCAACAAGAATTTAGAGTGGAGCGATTTTTTTTATCAAAATAATAATATACCTAAAAATTTTAGTTATGAAAATTTAAACGAAATCAAATTCATAAGCAAAAGAATATCAAGATTTAAAATAAATCAGAATATTTTATTTGTAAAAAATATTTTAATTTTATCAGATTCTAATGGTAATATAATTACTTACTCATTAGCAGAAAATAAAATATTAAATAAATTCAACTTTTATAAAAAAAAAATTAAAAAAATAAAAAAGAAACTATATTATAAAGCAGAGAATAATATTTTATATGTTTCAGATAATATAGGATACTTGTATGCATATGACATTTTTAAACAAAAAATTATCTGGGCTAAAAATTTTAAAATACCCTTCAGGTCTAATATAAAAATTTACAAAAATACTTTAATCGCTTCAGATCAGGACAATAATCTTTATTTTACTAATAAATTTAATGGCAATATAATAAAAAAAATTCCAAGCGAAGAGTCTCTCGTTAAGGGAGATTTTGTTAACAATCTATCAGTTAATAAAAGTGTTTTTTTCCTCAATACTTTTGGAACTTTATACGCTTTTGATCCAGAAAGAATAGAATTACTATGGATCTTAAATATAAATCCTAACATAGATGACAATTATAAAAATCTTTTTACATCTTTTGAAATAAAATCTCTAAATGATAATTTGATTATTCTTCACAATAATATTTTAGAGGTTATAAATTCAAAGACTGGAAATTTAAGATTTAGGATACCAATCAAGTCAAATATCTCTCCAATAGTAATAAATAACTATATATTTATAATAACCGATGACAATCTATTAGTAACAATAGAACTAAATTCTGGAAAAATTATTAATTCTTTTTATATAAATGAACAGATAAAAAATTTTAATAACGAAAAAATAAGTAAACAATATGTAACCGAAATGAAGATATTGAATAGTAAAATAAATATTTTTTTAAACAACAGTTACTTAGCCATATTTTCTTTAGAGGGCAATCTTTTAGAATTAAAAAAAATTAAAAAAAAAATAAACTCTAAAATTATTTCAATTAATCATAATTTGATATATGTGAATAATAATAAAATAGTTATTCTTAATTAAGAAATAGATTTAACACTTAATAATGAAAGTTGATTTAAATTTGATTTTTCTAAATTATCTCTTGGTTTAATAGGGTATTCTCCTGTAAAATAATGATCGCTAAACTGAGGATAGTCATTTTTTCTTTTGTCATTTATTAAAGCCTTGTACAAACCATCCAAACTTAAGAATTTTAAACTTTTACAAGTTATTATTTCACACATTTCTTTATTACTATTTTTGTGAGCTAATAATTCAGATTTAGTCGGCATATCTACCCCATAGAAATCAGGGTATTTTATTTCAGGACAAGCTATTCTTACATGTACTTCTTTAGCACCACTTTCATATAACATTTTCACAATTTTTTTACATGTAGTTCCTCTAACAAGTGAGTCATCAATTAAAATTATTGATTTATTCCTAACAACAGATCTTGTAGAACTTAACTTAAGCTTTACTCCTAGACTTCTTATATTTTGTGTTGGTTCTATAAAAGTTCTACCTACGTAATGATTTCTAATAAGACCTAATTCAAATTTTTTTTTTGAAAATTCAGCATATCCTAAAGCCGCTGGAACTCCTGAGTCTGGCACGGGCACTACCAAGTCAGCTTTTATATCAGTTTCTTTTGCTAGCTCGATTCCTAAATTTTTTCTATACTCATAAGCACATTTATTATTAATTAAACTATCCGGCCTTGCAAAATAAATATATTCGAATACACAAGGTCTTGCTAATTGTTTTGGGAAAGGTTTTATAGAATCAAGTTTTCCATTTTCAATAATCACTATTTCACCATTATCAACTTCTCTAACAAATGTAGCACCAATTATATCAAGTGCACATGTTTCTGAAGCGAATATAAATGAATTATTAAGCTTACCAATTACTAGAGGTCTAATACCATATGGATCTCTAACCCCAATTAGTTTTTTATTTGTCATCATTACTAAAGAGTATCCACCCTGAATTTGAAAAAGAGCATCAATCAATCTATCCAAAAACTTTTCTCTTTTAGATTTAGCTATTAATTGTACAATAGTTTCAGTATCACTAGTCGTTCTAAAAATTGCACCTTCTTTCACTAAAATATCTCTTAGTAAGAGTGCATTGGTTAAATTTCCATTATGAGCAATACTCAACCCTCCCAAATACAAATCAGCAAAAAAAGGTTGTATATTTCTTAGTGATGTTTCACCTGTTGTTGAGTATCTATTATGACCAATTGCAAAACTGCCAGGCAATTTTTCAAGTGTTTTATTATCCGTAAAATGATCGCCTACTAAACCTTGTCTTTTTTCTGAATGATAGTTTTTTCCATCATAAGATACAATTCCACATCCTTCTTGCCCTCTATGTTGTAGCGCGTGTAAGCCTAGGGCAACCATAGCCGAAGCATCTTTATGGTTAGATATTCCAAAAATACCACACTCTTCTCTTAATTTATCAGATTTAAATTTTTTCAATTTTCTTTTTAGTATCAATAAAATCTTCGTTTGACGGAAATTCTTCTATTAATACCTCATTCCCTTTTTTAATTATATCAAATGAAATTGCTTCCTCAGCTGATATACCCCAATTTTGATATGGATAAAACCAATTTGATATTGAAAAAATACATATAGACACAACGTAACCTTTAAAAAAACCAAATAAAAATCCAAATATTTTGTCAATTGAACCAACACCAGTCCAGGTAATTGCTTTACTTAAAGTTTTTCCAATAATAATTGTTATAAAAAGTGTGAATATAAAAATCGTAATACCTAAACCTAAGTTGTTTATAAATTCAGATTGAATATATTCACTTACTACAGGTTGTAACTTTGGGACTAAAATAATTGTTACAATTGTGGACAAAATCCATTTAGAAAATGAAATTAAACTTAAAGAAAAACCTTTATAAAAACAATGTATAACGTTGTAAACTACTATAATAGAAACAAAGATATCAAAAAAATTTATGCTAGATACAAAATCTTGCAATACATCAATCATATAGCAAGATTATTTTTTTCTTCTCCAAACGGTTTATATGTAAGAATTAATTTTGGAAGTAACGTTAAGACCGAAATCATTGCTAAAAGCATAGCTATTCCCGTAAACACACCAAAATAAATTGTAGGTATAAAGTTAGATAATACCAATATTGAAAAACCAAAAACAATAGTAATAGAAGTATTTAAAATTGCTATTCCAACAGTACTATGACATCGGTCTAAAGTTTTATTATAGTTATTTATTTTTTTGAATTCTTCTCTAAATCTATAAATATAATGAATACTATTATCTACTGCTATACCGATTGTAATAGCGGCTATAGTTATAGTCATCATGTCTAAAGGAATTTCAAGTAAGCCAATAATACCAAGAATAAAAAAAGCTGCTAAAAAATTCGGAACAATACCTATTAATGAAAGAGTTATATTTCTAAATAAAATAAAAAACATTAAAAAAATTCCAACAATAACGATACCCAAAGTTAATATTTGTGATTTGAATAGACTTTGCAACAAATTATTAAATAATATCAAAACACCGGCTAATTTGTACTCATCTTTATTTAAACCTAATTTTGTGTTTAATTCAGAATTTATTTTATTAATTAAGTCGTTTCTTCTTAAATCTTTTAAGGAGTCTTTAATTCTTATGCTTATTCTAGCTTCATCTTTTTCAACAGATATATAAGGTGATACAATCTCCTCTTTTATTGGTTCTGGTATTTTACTGTATAATACTGCGATTTCTAAACTTTGTAATTGTTTATTATTTAAATCTTCAGCAACTCTTAATATTGATCCAAAAGATAAAACTTTTCCGATTTCAGGTAATGAGTCTAAGTAATCATGAACTTTTATAATTTTATCCATTTTATCTCTTGTAAACCAATATTTAGACTTATCTTCTTCACTGTTTCTGTCATCCTCATCCCACTCATCAAATTCATCATTATCTTTATCTTTTTTAGTTTCTTTAATGCCTGCAGGAAATTTAAGAATAACATTTAATGGGGTTGTACCACCTAAGTCATCATCAATTTTTTTCATACCTTTATAAATTTCAGTTTCTTTGTCAAAATAATTTATAAAACTATTTTCAACTTCAAGCTTTGTAATGCCAACGATACTAAAAATTATTATTAAAAAAGTAGAACCAAAAATAATAATTTTATTATTCTTAGTAAAAGAACCTAAGGTGGATGTTATTAAAGATTTTTCTGTATCCTTAATACCTATTTCGTCTTGAGAGGCAAGGATGGTAATTAATGAAGGTAACAATAAAAATGTAACTAAGAATGAAACTATCAGTCCTAAGGTCATCATCCAACCAAAATCTATTATAGGCTTAATACCGCTTAATACTAAAGAAAGGAAAGCACATATTGTGGTAAGGGCAGTGTAAAGAATTGGCAACATCATTTTTTTACTAGCCTCAAACACTACTTCGTTTTTTGTTAGATCAGGAAATTCTTTCTTCAATTGTAAAAATCTTACAGTCAAATGAATATTCATAGCCATATTTAGAATAAGCATCAATGCAATGAAGTTTGATGAAATTACAGTTACTTTCCATCCTATAAAGCCTAATAAACCAATCATTATTATAACTGAGGTAGCGCATCCTAATAAAGGCATTAATACCCATTTTAAATTTCTAAATATAAACCAAAGTGTAAGCACAATAAAAATGAATACCCCAATACCAAAAACCACTATATCACTTTTTATAAAACTCATCATATCGTCTGCAATCATGGGAATTCCGCCCAAATAAATTTTAGCGTTTTCTCCATATTTACTTATTACATCTCTTATTTCAGTTATATTTTGATGATTTCTAATATTGTATAAGTTTTTGTAATCTTCATATTCTTTAATAAATTTTTTGTAATTTACTTTTTCTTCTTTTGATAATCCTGTTTCGTTAGATTGCTCAAAGTATTTATCTTTAATTTTTATGTATTCTGCTAATCTTTCATCTTTTTTTAAATAAACAACGATACCAGATGTTTTACCATCCTTGCTGATGACGTATTCTTGGTAAATTGGACTATTTATAATTTCATCAAAACCTCTTTCTCTATCTATCTCAGGATAAGCTAAAGTTTTGTAGTTTTTTAGTCTTTCCATCAATCCCTCGTCTGTGCTTTTTAAGAGAGGAACATCAATTACGGTAATTACGCTGTCTACCCAAGTTAATTTTTCAATTTTGGATTTAAGTAACTGAAGATTCAGGATTGTTTCTTTTTGTGTAAAACTTGTTACAGGTGTATAAGTTAAAACTAAAAAGTCTTTAGAACCATAAGTTTCGTTTACATCTCTTAAATATTTAAGATCAGGATCGCCTTCAAGTAAAAGTGCATCTGAAGAAGCATCTAAATTAAAGTTTTTAGCTTGATAAAGTGCAAAAACAATAAAAATAGTTAAAAAAAAGATTGTTATTTTCGAAAAATCAGTAGTAATTTTTTTATAAATAGCAGCAAGCATGTGAATATTTCAGATATATCTTAATTATTTTATAACTAAAGAAAAATTAATGCTAATTTTTGGATAAATCTTTAAATTTTGTGTAAATTCCTTCAAACTCTACTTTAACTGTACCAGTAGGACCATGCCTTTGTTTTCCTATTATTATATCTGCTAAACCATTTACATCATTCATTTTTGACTGCCATTCTGCATGTTCTATGGATCCAAGTTTTGGTTGTTTTCTCTCAAGATAGTAAGCTTCTCTATAAACAAACATTACCACATCTGCGTCTTGTTCTATTGAGCCTGACTCTCTTAAGTCTGCTAGTTGAGGTTGTTTATCGTCTCTTTGTTCGACTGCTCTAGATAATTGAGATAGTGCTAAAATTGGAACAGATAATTCTTTTGCTAATGCTTTTAATCCTTGAGTTATTTCAGATATTTCTTGAACACGTCCTTCATTTTTTAATGAGTTTGATCTCATCAGTTGAATATAATCTACAACTATCAGACTTAAGCCAAATAATCTTTTAATTCTTCTTGCTCTATTACTTAATGTAGCAATAGTAATTGCTGGTGTTTCATCAATATATAACGGAAGATCATAAATATTTCTTGAAGTTTCTATGTATCTATTTACTTCTTCTTCTGTAACTTTACCTCTTCTAATATCATCCGATTTAATTCTAGCTTGCTCAGACAATATTCTTGTAGACAGTTGTTCAGAAGACATCTCTAAAGAAAAAAAGGCAACAGAGGATTTTTCTTGTCGTTTAAATAAATTTTGGGCTGCATTATATGCTATATTTGTGGCTAAAGCAGTTTTACCCATTGATGGTCTTCCTGCTATGATTACTAGATCTGATTTGTGTAGCCCACCTAATCTCTCATCTAGATCTCTAAGACCTGTAGGAACACCTACTATACCTTGATCATTTTGCATTGCTAAAGTTGCCATTTCAATAGTTTGATCTAAAGCTTGATTAAATTTTAAAAAAGATTGCGAAAAACTCCCCCTTTCAGCTAAATCAAAAAGTGATTTTTCTGTAGACTCAATTATATTTTCAGCGTTTTGTTCTTGAGAGTTTGCATTTAAAGTATCCGAAGATAACTGATCAGATATTTTTACCAATTCTCTTCTTAAATACATTTCATGAATAATTTTTGCGTAATCAATTGCTTGTTTGATTGAACCAGAAAATCTTGTAAGTTTTACCAAGTATTCTGTACCTCCAACCTCATTTAACATTCCATCTTTTTCAAAAAAGTTTTTGAGAGTTATTGGATTTGCTATCATTCCTTTATTATTTAAACTTTCAATAACTTCATAAATTTTGATATGACCAGGATCGTAAAAAATATGAGGTTTTATCAAAGTAGAAATTTCATCAATTATATCATTATTTACTAAGACTGATCCTAAAAGAGCTTGTTCTGCCTCTAAATTAGAAGGTTGAGTATTTTTATTTTTATTTTTAAGTTTTATTTCTTCCACTACAACATAATAAGACTAGAAAATTTACTTCAAAGAGAAAAGTTACACACTTTTTTTCTTTGACTGTGGAAAAGTTATTTAGACTTTATTTTATCAATCTTAATAGAACAAATTGTTTTTACTTCAGCGTGAAAATTTACGTTAATTTTATAAGTTCCAATTTTATTAAGATCTTCTTTTAAAATTATTTGAGAGGGAGATACATCTGCATTTGATTTTTCTTTTATCATATTTGTGATTTCTTTTGGTTTGATAGAACCGTACAACTCACCATTTTCTTTACATTCTTTATAAAATACAAAAGTTTTATTTTCAATTTGTTTGGCTATTTCTACAAATTTGTTTTTGACTTCAATATTTTTTTTATTAAGTTCATCTTTCTTTTTTCTTACTAATTCAAAATTTTCTTTATTAAATCTTAGTGCTTTACCTTGTTTGAGAAGAAAGTTTCTTCCATAACCATTTTTTACAATTACTTTATCTCCGATTCTTCCAAGATTAATTATATTTTCTAATAATATTATTTCCATTTTATATTAAAGCTAAAATTTTTGCTTTTTTAATTTCTTTAGTTAATTTTTTTTGTTTTCCATAAGAAACTGATGTGATTTTAGTAGAAATAATTTTTCCATTTTCTGAGATATATTTTTTTAAGACTTCAATATTTTTATAGTCAATTATTGGGCTATTTTTAATTGATAAAGGGCATTTTCTTGAAAATTTTGAATCATTTTTTTGAAACAAACTTAGTTTATTTAAGGAAGAGCCTTTTTTTTTTTGAAACTTTTTATTTCTTCTTTTCATTTTTATTTTTTATTGAAAAATTCATTTTTTAAATCAAGTTTTTTATACTTAACTATCAAGTACCTGATAATGTCTTTATCTAATTTAATTTTTTTTTTTACTTCATCTAAAGTTTCATTATTGCCTTCAAATTTATAATGTAAATAAAAACCTTTTCTATAGTTTTTGATTTTATGTGATAAATTTTTTAAACCCCAATTTTCAACTTTAACAACTTTCCCCGATTTATTAATTAAATTGTTATACTTGTCCTTTATCTCTGATAGTTCTTTCTCTGCAAGATCTTGTTTTGCTACAATAGTATTCTCGTAAAAAGCCATAAATCTAAATATTTTATTTGTAAAAGCTGGGTTATACTATATTGAATGATATTAGCAATACCAATATTTATAAGTAAAAATTCAATATGAATGCTTTATTATTTCCAGGTCAAGGATCTCAAACAGTTGGGATGGGATTAGAATTTTACAATAAATTCGAAATTGTAAAAAAAATTTTTAGAGAAGCAGATGAAAAATTAAACTTTTCAATCACAAAACTAATTTTAGAAGGCCCAACTGATGAGTTGCAACTTACTAAAAATACCCAGCCAGCTATACTTACTGTTAGCTACTCGATATTTAGAGTATTAAAAGATGAATTTAATTTTGATTTTAGCTCTTTTAAATTTTTTGCTGGACACTCTCTAGGAGAATATACTGCTTATGTATGTGCAGAATCATTGGATTTCGCAGATGCCATTTTTCTCCTCAGAGAAAGAGGGAACGCGATGCAACAAGCCGTTCCAATAGGCGAAGGATCGATGGTTGCTGTTTTAGGTTTAGAATTTAATGAACTAATTAAATTAATAAAAGAATTTAATAATAAAAATGACAACGGTACGTGTGAAGCAGCTAATGATAATGCCGATGGCCAGGTAATTGTTAGTGGTGATGTAAAAAGTATTAATAAATTTCAACAAGAATTAATGGAAAAAAAAATTAAATCAATACCTTTAAAAGTAAGTGCCCCTTTTCACTGTTCTTTAATGAAACCAGCTGCTGAAACAATGAAAGAAAAAATAAAAAATGTAAATTTTAATAAACCAAAAGTAAAAATAATAAACAACGTTAATGCGAGATCAGAAGATGACACATCTAAAATAAAAAAATTGCTTATTGACCAAATTTGCTCGACTGTTAAATGGAGAGAAACAATTTTAGATGCATCTGATCTTGGTGTAAAAAACTTTATTGAAATTGGACCTGGCAAAGCGTTAACTGGAATGGTTAAAAGAACGGTGAAAAAAAAACCAGTCAATTGCTTTTCTGTAAATTCATTAGATGATATAAATATTTTACAAAATGAACTTAAAAAATAAAAAAGTTTTGATCACTGGTGCTACTGGAGGGATTGGAAATTCGCTTGTAAAAAAATTTAATGAAATGGGAGCTGTAATTTTAGCGAGTGGAACTAATGATGAGAAAATCTCTAATCTCAAAAAAAATTTTCCCAACATTGAAACAAAAAAATTTAAATTAGATCAACACGAAGAAATCGAAAACTTTATAGACGAAGTAGAAAAAAAAATTGATGGTATTGATATTCTTGTAAATAATGCAGGAATTACACTTGATAATTTATCAATAAGACTTCTAAATGAAAATTGGAAAAAAGTAATTGACGTTAACTTAACTTCTAGTTTTCTTATGTGTAAGTATGTAATAAAAAAAATGCTAAAAAAAAAGTATGGTAAAATAATTAACATTACTTCTGTAGTAGGGCATACAGGAAATCTTGGTCAATCAAATTACTCTGCATCTAAAGCTGGCATCATTGGTTTTTCAAAAAGTCTAGCTATTGAATATGGTCGTAAAAATATAAATATAAATTGTGTTTCTCCTGGCTTTATTAAAACTGAAATGACAGATAAAATTAATGAAGAATTTAGAAAAAAATTAATAGACAAGATACCTTCAGGAAGACTAGGTTCTACTGAAGATGTTTCGAATTGTGTAGTTTTTTTAGCATCAGATATGTCAAGTTATATCAATGGAGAAACTATACATGTTAACGGTGGAATGTATATGGCTTGACAATTCTAATTAATAATTTATTAAGAAATTAAAATATTTTAAGAAAGGAATTCATGTCAGAAGAAATTAAAAGCAAAGTAAAAAAAATTGTTGCAGATCACTTAGGTATTGAAGAAGAAAAAATTAAGGACGAGTCAAGTTTTATTGATGACTTAGGAGCAGACAGTCTAGACACGGTTGAATTAGTTATGGCCTTTGAGGAAGAATTTGGATCTGAGATTTCAGATAGTGAAGCTGAAAAAATATTAACTATTAACGACGCCGTAAAGTTTATTGAGAGTAAATCTAGTTAAAGAATTGTGAATAAATTTTAATGTCTAATAAGGAGAATATAATGATTATATTATCTTCTCCTTCTGGTGTTGGCAAAACAACAATAACAAAAAAACTACAACAAAAATACCAATCATTTAAAATATCCGTGTCCCACACGACAAGACCGCCTAGATCTAATGAGGTTGATGGAATAGATTATCATTTTGTATCAAAAAAAAAATTTGAAACTTTAATTAAGGATAAAAAATTTTATGAATACGCAAAAATTTTTGACAATTATTACGGTACTTTAAAAAATACTGTTGACATGATGTTAAAGCAAAATGATATAATTTTTGATATAGATTGGCAAGGAACGCAACAACTTACAAATTTTAAAAATTTAAAATTTATAAAAATTTTTTTAATTACTAGTAGTAAAGAAGACTCAAAAAATAGATTAATTAATCGTAATCAAAATACAAAATTAGAATTAGAAAAAAGATTAAAATCATACAATAATGATATAAAGCATTGGAAAGATTATGATTATATTGTTCTTAATCAAAATCTGGAAAATTGTTTTCAACAAATAGAAAAAATAATATTTAGTCAAAAAAATAAAATCTTTATCAACTCTCCAAAAGCTCAGTAATCTTATAGTAAGTTTCTGGCCTGATATCAGCTGGTCTTGAATTTAATTTTAGGTTCTCTATTTTATTTATTTTCTTTTCATCTAAAAGAGTTTTAATTTTTTTGTTAATCATTTTTCTTTTATTATTAAAGATTATATTAGTCACTTTCTCAAGATTAGTTATATTTTTTATTTTATACATAAATTTAATTTTAGGCTTAAAGTGTAATAATATAGATGTAACTTTTGGTCTTGGAAAAAAACAGTTGTAAGAAATTAAAAATCTTTTTTTAACTTCTAATCTATAATTTGTTAAAATTGATAGTCTACTGTAGTTTTTTGATAAATATTTGCCAATTATTTTTTCTCCTAACTCTTTCTGGAACATAAAAATTAAATCTTTAAACCAAGGTGGCCACTTTTCATTTTTGATAAATTTAATGAGTATCTGCGAAGAAATATTATAAGGTAAATTTCCAAAAACTATAGATTCTTTTTTTTGAATTTTTTTTAAATCTACTTTTAGTACATCCTCATTTAATATAATCAATGAATTATTGTTTTTATATTTTAATTTTAAATTTTTATATAAAGAAAAATCTTTTTCAATTAAAGTTAAGCTCTTAGGTTTTTTTCTTAAAATTTCATCAGTTAAATTACCTGTACCAGGTCCAATTTCAATAACATTTTTCCCCTCTATTTTTAAAGAGTTTACTATCTTTCGTATTATATTTTTATCTATTAGGAAATTTTGTCCTAATGATTTTTTAGGATATTTCATTTTTTATCAATTCTTATAAATAAATTTTATACACTCAAATAAACTATCAGGACTAGCTATCTTTTTTTTTACTATATCTTTTGCAACTCCATGATCTGGAGACACGCGCAAATATTTTAACCCAAGTGTAAGATTAATTGCATTAAATTTATATAAACTTTTAAATGGGGTGAGAACTTGATCATGATACATACCAATAATAATATTATATTTCTTATATTTATTGATAAAGGCAGTATCTGGAACTATTGGTCCATTTATATTTATTTTCATTTTTTTTAAAATTTTAACAGACGGTATAATAATTCTTTTTTCTTCGGAATTAATCTTAAGCTCAGCGTTATGAGGATTTAACCCAAGAATACCAAAACGAGGTTTTTTTTTAAATATCTTTCTATAGTTAAAATCTATTGTCAAAACTTTATTTATTATTTTCTCTTTAGTAATATTTTTAGACACTTTATTTATATTTATATGTGTTGTTATTGGACAAACAGATAAATATTTATTATGAATTAACATAACTTCTTTATGATTTTTAATTTTACATTTTTTTGCTAGTAATTCTGTCACGCCAGTTTGATTAGGTAAAAGTTCTTTATTAATTGGACAGTTAATTAATCCTTTAAGATTGTTTTTTACATTTAAGGAATGAGCTTTATTTAAACAGTCTAAAACAAATTTTGATGCATCTTTCTTCGTTATATTGAAAGGGTTTTTAAAATTTAACTTCACATTCAAAATATTGATTCTATTATTTAAAATTTCATGGTTAATTGAGTCAATTTTATTTAATAATATCTTATATTTTAACTTTTTGAATTGGCTAGAGATAAGCTGAAAATTTGAAATAAGAATAATTTTTTTTTTAATCTTTTTATTTAATTTCCCCCAACATTTTGCAATAATTTCTGAATTAATACTGTTAGGATCTCCTGATACTATAATTATTTTAGTCATTTATTTGCAATAAATAATTTGATTTTACCTGCGAAAGATAACTTCTAGAATAAAAATTTAGTTGTTCTTTTTCTTTAACCTCTCGTATTTCTGCCATAACTTTTTCGTTATCAATTTTTTGAGGAGGCTGACTCTTTTTATCTTGAATTTTAAAAATTAAAATTGTGTTTGTTTTATATAGAGGTTCAGAAATTTCTCCAACACTTAAGTTTTTTAGAAGCAATCTAATTTCGTCTGATAATGCTTGTTCCTTTACCCAACCTATTTCTCCACCATTTAGTCCCGTATCAGATATACTATATTTTACCGCTGTTTTTTCAAAGCTTGTTTTATTTATATAGTTTAAGATATCATTAATTTTTATTTTATTTTCTTCTTCAGATAATTGAAAAAATTCAATTTCCGAGAGTTTGTAACTTAAGATTGGATTTTGATTGTTAATGATTTTTTTGACAGCTATTTCAATTTCGGCATCATCAATAGCTATTTTATTTTTAAACAAATTGTATATTAAATTTTGCCATGAATATTCAATTAAGACCTCATTTTTAAAAAAATTAAAATCTAAACCATTTTCTAAAAATTTTTTTTCCAATCCTTTCGTGTCAGTATTAAATTTTAAAGATAAATTTTTGAGATAATTTTGAGTAGCAATGTTGTCTATACTTAAATTTATTTTATATTTTTTAAGTTCTAAAATTTTTATTTTCAAATTTATCAAATCTTGTATAGAATTATTTTTAGCATTATTAATGTTTTGTTGGTTCAATTCTTGATTAGTCAAAAATAAAATTGTTCTAATTTTATTTTTTAAGTCGTAATTTGTTATAATTTCTGTTCCAACTTGTGCAATAATTTTTACCTCTGATTTTGCATTTGAAATAAATAAAAAAAAGATAATTATAAAATTATACAAAAGTACTTTTTTTGGAATTTTCATTTATTCAAATGAAGGAGTGTTAATTTGACCAAAAGGAGATAAAGTAATTTTGAACATTAATGAATTCTCAGATTCTAGCTCTGAATCGTTATAAAATTCTCTTCTATATACCAAACCTGCTCTTAAACAGTCGTTTAGATATTCATAACTTAGGTCATAATAATCAGTTGAATTAGTTAAAATGTTTCTTTTTGTTTCTGCTGATAAAGTAAAGTTATCTTTTTTAAATAGGTTCATTTTTGCTTTAAAGTATTCATTGTTCCCAATATGGTTTTTTTCTTGCAAATACTTTAGGTCAAAATTAAATAAATTATAATTAAAATTTAATCCTAATTCATTATAATTTAATTCTTTATAATTTTGATCTAAAGAAAAGTTGTAATTCATGGTTAAATTTTGATCCAAAATTTGATAATTAGTTTCTCCAACAACATCTGAAAATCTTTTGTCTAAACTTGATTTAAGTGGCATTTTGTTGTTATTCCTATCATTAATTACCTGAGCTAGAGAAAAGTCTAATTTTTTGTTACTGCTTTCCATCTCATAATCTAAACCTATGGATGCGCTTAATCCAGTTTCAAAATTATTTTTATCCTCTAGACGTTCTAAATTAAAAGCTTTTTTTGAATTTAATCTAGAACCATTTTTTTGATCTCTCATTTGCCCAGGAGCGTAACGCAAAAATATCTTTGGTGTTAATGAATGATTAATTTCCTCATTAAAGTTATTTTTTTCAAAATCTGCTTCTAATAAATATCCGAACGCACCATGTAATTCATTAGTATGATCTTCTTTATATCCATCAATATTAGAAATTTCATAATTAACATTTTTTAATTGTGCAGATAATTGTGAATTAATTCCAGGTACTATAGTGTCTTTATTTTTTTTCCAAAAAATGTCATTTGTTAAAAATTTAGATAATTTATTTGTATCATAGTTATGAACTTTAAAATTAGATTGTAAGTCTATTTCACCAATTTCGAAGTCACTTATCAAATTTTTGTCTAATAATATTTCTGGTAAAATATATTCGTACTTATCGTTATAATCATCCTTTAGCGTTCTATAAACACTTGAATTAAAACCTAAATGTAAATCATCTGTTTGATGGTTAAATTTAATCGAATTTTCAAGTGTATCAGTTTTACTATTCACTAAAGGTGTATCAATATTATATAATTTTAAGTATTTCCTATTATTTACATTTTGAAGTTTTACGCTTAAAGAATTTTCAAAATTGTTATTTTTAAAAATCTTTGTGAAGTCGGAAAAGAAATGCATTTTATCTCCTGATTTTTTCTTCGCATCTGTTTTTTTATAGCCTTCGGTAAAACCAAAATCAAAAATTAAATTAGAGTCTGTAAATGCTCTTCTATATTCTCCAAGAAAAATTGGATTTTCCGAAGTAAATATTTTTGGCGTAAAAGTAAAGTCTCTATCTTTTGATATAGCCCAATAATAAGGAATTTTTAAACTTGTTCCAAGGTTTTTACTATCATTTAATGTTGGTGGTAAAAATCCCGATCTACGTTCAACTGTCGGGTCAGGGTGAAAAATTTTTGGAAAATAAAAAATAGGCACGTTATAGATTTTTAAAACAGTATTATCGTAATAAATTGTTTTACTTATATCATCATGTGTCATTTTATCTGCTCTTAATTCCCATGGTGGACATTTTTTGTTTTCTCGGTATCCACACATGGTGAACACACTTTTTGAAAATTCTGTTTTATTATTTTTAATCTTTACAGTATTAGAAAAAATTCTAGGATCGTTTGAGCTATTTATTTTAAATTGATTATCATTTAAAAAAACTTTCGCATCTGTACCAATTATTTCTTTAGATGCGATATCTACATAAATCTGTGCAAATTCTAAAATATTTTTATTATTATCAACTAATTTTATTTTTCCTATAGATTTTAAAAAGTTATTTTTTAGAGAATATTCAAATTCTTCTAAATATATCAATTTGTTATCAGGACTTTTTAAAGTGGCTGAATTTTTAGAAAATATAATCCTATTTTTGTTGTCAAAAGTTATATTTTTGCCATTAATTATATAATTTTCAAGCGTAACTATTGAAGTCTCATTTTTTGTAATTAAAACATCTTCATTCTTATTATATTCAGCAAAGTTTGTTTTTAGAGTGTTTCCAACCTTATCTTTAGCAATTACATCATCACTAAACACAGTTAAGTTATTTTCTTTATTAATAGTAATTTTTTTAGATTTTATGTTTAATTCTTCCGCTATTGCTTGAGAGCATAAATAAAAAAAAAAGAAAATATAAATAAAAGTTTTATTTTTCATTTATTTGTAATATTCCAACAGAAGATAAAAGACCAAGAGCAATTACTGGCATCCAAGAGGCTGCAGCAAGAGGTATTCGATCTGTTTGCCCCAAAGCAATAGAAAGATCTTTAAAGTAATAAACCAATATTGTGACTACTATTCCAGCAAGAATATGGTGAAAATTATTAGATTTTTTTAAAGTGCCCATAGAAAGAATAGCCGCAAGAGAGGTCATTATAAATAAAAAGAACGGCAATGAAAGAAAAGAGTTTAGTTGTTGATTTAAATGATCTTTGCTGTACCCTTTATCTCTTAAGATATTATAATTAACTGATAAATCTAAAAACGACATCGTGTCAAAATTTTTATAAAGATCAAATATGTTTTCATGTGTAAACTTTGAATTAATAATAAGATTTTCTCTCTCTACTCTATCATTTATACCTTTATTGAATTTATCAATAACAACGTCACTTAAAACCCATTGATTGTTCTCAATATTTGCGCTTTTTGAATATATTTTTTCTTTTATCTTAAAGTTATCATCCATTATATAAACAATGATATTCTTTAAATTTACATTTCTTGACTTGTCTGCAGATATTATTCTATGATCATTACCAATTCTTTCTTTAATCCATAAACCATTTTCGTTTATAAAAACTAAATGATCTAAATCTCTTGAATACTCCGCCTTTGTTTTTTCATAGAACTTAACTAAATTTGAAGAAATCGGATTTAAAATTAATAAAACAAGCCAACCTAACATAAACGATGTAATGGCTAATGTAATAAAAATTTTAAAATTTGAATAACCAAAAACTTTTAAGCTTAATAATTCTGTTTTATTTTTTAAATCTAAAAAATACCACAAACTAGATATAAATATTATGAAAGGTAACAATTTTAGAATTAAATTAGGGACAAATACAAACGTTAATAATAATGGTAAAAATACTTTTTCTTCAGTGTTTTTAAAAAACTCAACTTCTTCAAACAAATTTAAAATCAAACCAAAGCAATAACAAATTAAAAAGGCCTTTAACAATGTTTTTAGATATCCTTTTAATATATAATTTAAAATTATTTTGTTCATAAATTTTTGTATTCAGTTTTAAATCTATTTTTTAATAATAGAACAGATAATGACACTATTAGAAAAGGGGTTATGAAAAATATAGATGTAAGTAATTTAGAATTTCCACTATATCTGATTATTAATTCGGCATAGATTAAAACCAAAAAACTTAAACCAAATATATTATATCTATTTATAATGAGGTTTTCTCTCTTTGATTGAATTTTTAATAGCATGAAAGAGCATATGATTGAAATTACTGGAATATAAAAAGGATATATAATTCTTCTATTAAGTTGGATTGAAACTTCTTTTTTTGCTTTCACATCACATTCATTTCCAAAAAAACATTCAAAGAGCTTAGCAGTACTTGTTTCTTGAATTTTTGGAATTTTTTTTACATCTGATTTTAGATTTTCAAGTTCAATATTTAATTGATCAAATACAATTGAGTCGTTCTGATTATTTTTTTTATCTACTGAAATAATCATTCCATTAAAAAGAATCAATTGTTTTTTTTTAACTATACCTTCATTTGCAGTTACTATAGTTTCGGAAGAACTATCTTTATATTTATTAAATTTTTCAAGAACTCCAGAATTATCAAATATAAATACTTTTTTAATTTGATTTTCTGATTTTTCATCAACAAAAAAAGTAAAACCTTTAAAAGAGTTACTAAATTGTTGTGTTCTAATCGTTGGTACAAAAGAATTATAGTTCTCTTTATTAAGTAAATTTCTAGACTCATTTAAAATATACGGTGTAATAAAAATTGATAAAAGGAGATGAAAAAACATAACAAATAAAGATGATATAAATAACAACTTAACAATTTCAAATTTAGCCACACCGGACGTCCACAAAATAACAAATTCATTTTCATGTAGCTGTTTTAGAATAAAAAAAGTTAATGATAGCAAGAAAGAAAGGGGAATAAATTTAGTTAAAATACCAAAAAAATTTAACCCCGAATAAAAGAAATAAGTTGAGACAGAATAACCATTGTTTACAATTAAGTCTAAAAAATTTACAGCCTTTACTGTTAAAGCTATCATTGATAAACTTACTAAAATAATTAAGAAAGTCTTAACAATTTCAAAAAAAAAACTTCTATAAATATTGTTTTGAAGCATAAACAAATTACATTAATAAATAGTGTTACTATAAATAATGCATCTAAAAGATAAATTCAATCAATGGTTTTATTATGACTAATTATCATTGAATTATGACATTTTTGGCCATATATAACTAACAAATTATATTATATTTATAATTTAACCTATGACTATAAAAATAAACTATTTTAAAAACCAAATATCAAAAACTAACTCTAATACAATTCTTTTTGTTAATGAAAAATTTAATATAAAAGGATTAAAGAAAAATTTTTCAAAATCTGAATTTACTTATGTAGACGATCTATTAAAAACAAGTGATCTTAAGAAAAATTTAATCATTTTTGAGATAAATTCAAAAAAAAAGATTATTTTAGTTTCAGTAAAAAATAATAAAAAAAACTCAGAAATAGAAAATTTAGGAGCAGAACTTTTTGGCAAAATCAATTATGGAAGAAATAATGAATATCATATTAATTCTGACAGCATAAATGAAAAAAATAAAAACTTTTTAGGTCATTTTCTTCATGGAATAAAATTAAAGTCTTATGAATTCACAAAATATAAGTCTAAAAAGAATTCAAGAATAATAACTATAAATGTATCAGGAAATAAAAATAAACCTTCCTTGCAAAGTCAAATTAAATTTAAAGCGATTGAAGATGGAACTTTTTTTGCTCGTGACTTAGTTTCAGAACCGGGAAATATTTTACATCCTGATGAATATGCAAAAAGATTAGCAAGTTTAAAAAAAGTAGGTTTAAAAGTTACCATTTTTGACGAAAAAAAATTAAAAAAATTGGGAATGCATTCTTTACTAGGAGTAGGTATGGGTAGCATAAGAGGGTCTTATTTAGTTTCTTTAGAATGGAATGGAGCAAAAAATAAATCTAAACCTTTAGCATTCGTTGGGAAAGGAGTGACTTTCGATACAGGAGGCTATTCATTAAAGCCAGCAAAGTTTATGGAAGATATGACTTATGACATGGCTGGTTCAGCCGCTGTAGTTGGGCTAATGAAAAGTTTGGCTTTAAGAAAAGCGAAAATAAATGCAGTTGGAGTTGTAGGACTTGTAGAAAATATGGTAAGTGGAGTTGCTCAACGACCAGGTGATATTGTAAAATCTTTTAGTGGAAAAACTATTGAGGTTTTAAATACAGATGCAGAAGGTCGTTTAGTTTTAGCTGACGCTTTAACATATACTGAAAAAAAGTTTCAGCCTAAATTTATTATCGATTTAGCAACACTAACTGGAGCAATAATTGTTTCTTTAGGTTCTGAATACGCTGGTCTTTTTTCAAACGATGACAAATTATCTAATCAAATTTTAAAAGCAGGTGAAATAGTAGAAGAAAAATTGTGGAGAATGCCACTACATAAAAATTATGACAAACTTATAAATTCTAAAAATGCTGATATGCAAAATATTAATTATGTTGGCGGGGCAGGCTCAACAACTGCTGCACAGTTTTTACAAAGATTCATTATTAACAAGACTCCATGGGCGCATCTCGATATTGCTGGAATGGCTTTTTCAAAATATGGTGGCTCATTAAATTCGGGTGGAGCTACAGGATTTGGAGTTAGATTATTGAACAAATTAATCGAGGAGTATTATGAGTAGAAAAATTGAACAAACTTTATCAATTATAAAACCTGATGCAGTTGAAAGAAATTTAGTAAATGAAATTAAAGAAATCTTTTTAAAAAATAATTTAATTATAAAAGATAGCAAAAAGATCCATATCACCAAAGAAGAAGCAGCAGAATTTTACAAGGTTCATCAATCTAAACCTTTTTATAACGATTTATGTACATATCTTTCATCTGGTCCGATTGTTGTGATGATCCTTGAAGGGGAAAATGCAATTTTAAATAACCGAAAACTCATGGGGTCAACTAATCCAAAAGATGCCGAGGAAAAAACAATTAGAAAATTATATGGAATTTCTATTGATAAAAATTCTGTTCATGGGTCTGACTCAATGGAGAACGCTAAAAAAGAAATAGAGTTTTTTTTTAAATAATTAAATATTACTAAAAACTTTAATAATTGCTTCTGGATATGCTCTATATTCTAGATTTTGTGTTTTATATTTTAATGAAATTACGCTGTCATTAGATTTTATAAAAAATGATTTTTTCACAATTATACCGCCATCATCTAGTTTATTATTAACATAGTGAACTGTACACCCAGTTTTTTTTTCTTTGTTTTTTAAAACCCTAGCAAATGTATCAAGACCTTTATATTTAGGAAGCAGAGATGGGTGAATATTGATAATTTTATTTTTGTATTTATTAATTATCTTGCTAGGAATTATTTTCATATAACCCGCAAGACAAATAAATGAAATGTTATATTTTTTTAATTCTTTTAAAATTTCATTTTCTGATTTTTTAAATTTTGTATTTACAAATTTAAATGGAATCATATATTTTTTTGCAAAATTAACTCCTTCACAATTTTTATTATTATAAATTACTAAATTAATTTTGATTGGAAAGTTTTTTTCTCTAGAACATAAAATTAGATTTTTTAAATTTGAACCTCTACCAGAGATAAAAACGCAGGTTTTTACTTTTACCATTTTAATGAATTTATTAAATTAATTTTATTTTTGTCTTTTGAAATAAATCCAATTTCATAAGGTTGAAATTTTTTTGAAAAAAAGGACTTAATTTTTGCAATGTTTTTCTTAGGTACAATAATGCAGAACCCAACCCCACAATTAAATGTTCTTAGCATTTCTTTATCAGAAATATTTTTGCTTTTAATCCATTTAAATATTTCCAAAATTCTAATTTTTGCTAAATCTATATTTAAATTCAAATCTTTAGGTATGGACCTCATTAAATTTTCAATTAAACCACCCCCAGTAATATGAGCTGAGGCATTTATCAAATCCTTGTTTACTAATTTTAATATTTCTTCTGAGTAAATTTTAGTTGGTCTAAGTAATTCTTTTTTAAGTTTACTTGGAATTTTATTTTTATTTAAAATTGATCTTACTAGAGAATATCCATTTGAATGTATTCCAGATGATGGTATTGCTAGTACAATATCATTTTGTTTGACTTTATTTTTATCTAATATTTTTTTTTTTGATACTATTCCGACACTAAAGCCAGCTAAATCAAATTTATTTTTTGAATAAATACCTGGCATTTCTGCTGTCTCTCCACCAATTAACTTACAATTAGATAATTCACAGCCTTTAAAAATACCTTTTAAAATTTTTTTTGTTTTTAATAAATTTAACTTTCCTACAGCAATATAATCTAAAAAGAATAAAGGTTTTGCTCCTTGAACAATTAAATCATTAACACACATAGCCACAAGGTCAATTCCTATGGTGTCAAACTTTTTAAATTTATTTGCTAAGTCTAATTTTGTTCCGACACCATCAGTGCAAGATACGATTACTGGATCTTTAATTTTATAATTGCTTATGTCGAATAATGAACCAAATCCACCAATTCCATCATTAATAGAATTGGATTTCTTTTTTTTGACATTCTTTTTTGATACATTTGAGATATAATTCACGAGTTTATTAGCCAATGAAATATTAACACCACTTTTTTTATAGCTATTATTATTTCTTTTCATTTATAAAATGATAATTTTTTATGAAATTTTTTATACAAGTTATACTTATTTTAATTATTTTTTTTAAAACTGGAAATCTTTTATCAGATAATAATTTATTTAGTGTTAATAATATTATATTAGAAAAAAAGGGAAATAATTCGACCAATCAGTTAGCTAATCAGGCAATTAAAAAAGGATTTGACCAATTAATACAAAAAATTTTGATGAAAGAAGATATTAGCAAAGTTGCTAATCTTAAATACTCAGATATTAAAAATTTAGTCACTTATTATAATATTTTAAAAAACACGCAAGATAATAATAACAAAATAAATTTTAGTGTTACTTTTGATAAAGATAAAATGCATGATTTATTTTATAAAAAAGGAATTTCTTATTCAGATATTGATGATAAAGAATTTTATATTTTACCAATTTTTTTGGATGGTAATGAAGCTAATGTTTTTTCAAACAATTTTTATTATGAAAATTGGAATAATAATGAAAAAGATGAAATAGTAGAATTTATTCTTCCATTAGAAAATATTGAAATTATTGAAAATATAAACCAAAACATAAAAAATTTACTAGATTTAAACTTAAATTTTATTTTTAAAGAATATTCAAAAAAAAATGTTGGTATAGCTTTAGTTGAAAGTAGTAAATTGAATGAAAAAAAAAGTTATATTAAATTAAAGATTCACAATAAAACCATTTCAAAAAATTTAATTTTTAATAATAAAGATATGAATGAAACTCAATTTAATGAAAAGGTAATAAATGGCATTAAAGATGAAATTATTAACTTAATTAAATCACAAAATTTAATAGATATAAGAACTCCATCTTTTATAAATGTAAAATTTAATTTAAATGAAAATAATAACTTAGTTATATTAAATGAAAAAATAAAAAAAATTGATTTAATCGAAAATGTGTTTGTGCAAGATTTTAATAAAGATTATGTTAATTTAAAGGTTAAATATTTAGGTAATTTAGAAAAAATAATAAATCAACTCAATAGTATAAATATAAATTTATTAATAAGAAACGAGCAATGGATTATTGAAATATTCTAAAATGGATCAACTAACTTTTAAATTTCCTTTTTCCAAAAAATTTTATGAACAGGATTTTTTCGTCTCAAGCAATAACTTTTCTGCTTTTAGGTTAATCGATAGCTGGCCAAATTGGCCAGGAAAATGGCTGAATATTTTTGGTGAAACAGGTTCGGGAAAAACTCATCTTTCAAAAATATTAGAAAAAAAGATTAATAAAACTAAACTAATATATGCAAAAGATATCGATAATAAATTAATTGATAAGATGTATGATTATGAATGTCTAATAGTTGATGATTTTGCAAATAATATTCAAGAAGATCTTTTTTATTCAATTTTAAATCATTCAAAACAACTCGACAATTATTTGCTTATAAATTCTAATGATTCAATACGAAAATCAAAACTAAAATTAGAAGACTTAAAATCAAGAATTAATAGTTTTATTTTTATTGGAATCGAATTACCAACAGACGATTTACTAAAAGTAATTATTACAAAGACTTTGTCAGACAAACAAATAACTATTAGTCCAAAATTAACGGATTTTATTATCAAAAATGTAGAAAGGTCCTACGAAAAAATGTTTAAATTTATAAAAGAAGTAGACGAAATCTCTTTATCCACTGGAAAATCAATTAATATTAATCTAATAAAAAAAGTATTAAAACAATGAATAAATTTAGAACACATAATTGTGAAGAACTGAATGAAAAGGACATAAATAAAATTGTTCATCTTTCAGGATGGTTACACAGAAAGAGAGATCATGGTAATTTACTATTTGCTGATATACGAGATCATTATGGTATAACTCAATGTGTTATTGAAAATGAGAATAAATATTTTTCTATTTTAGAAAAAATAAGACCTGAGTCTGTTTTAAAAATTATTGGCAAAGTAATCAAAAGATCTAGTGGTACTGAAAATTTAGAATTGAAAACTGGTAAAATTGAAGTTTCAATTCAATCAATAGAAATTTTGTCTGAGGCGAAAGATTTGCCAATGCCTGTTTTTGGAGAACAAGATTATCCAGAAGATATTAGACTTAAATACCGGTTTCTTGATCTAAGAAGAGAAGAAATGCATAAAAACATAATTTTAAGATCTAAGGTAATTTCATTTATAAGAAATGAAATGGTCAAGCTAGGTTTTCTAGAGTATCAAACTCCAATATTAACATCTTCAAGTCCTGAGGGTGCAAGAGATTTTTTAGTTCCAAGCAGGTTAAATCCAGGAAAATTTTATGCACTACCTCAAGCTCCGCAACAATTTAAGCAATTAATAATGGTTTCTGGATTTGATAAATATTTTCAGATTGCTCCATGTTTTAGAGATGAAGATGCAAGGGCTGACAGAAGCCCTGGTGAATTCTATCAGTTAGATTTAGAAATGTCTTTTGTTGAACAAGAGGATGTTTTTAATGTTGTAGAAAAACTTATGGTAAACTTATTTAAAAAATTTTCCTCAAAAAAAATTATTAATGAGAAATTTCCTAGAATTTCATTTGAAGAAGCAATGATGAAATATGGAACTGATAAACCAGATTTAAGAAATCCTTTAGAAATTTTTGATCTCACAAAATTATTTACAAGGGAGGATGTAAAGTTTGATATATTCAAAAAGTTAGTTAAATCAGGATCAATTGTCAGAGCGATAATAACAAAAGACACAAAGAATAAGCCCAGAAGCTTTTTTGATAATATTGATAAATGGGCAAAAGAGCAGGGTGCATCTGGGCTTGCATATTTTACACTTGAAAGTGAAAAAGAAATAAGAGCCAAAGGCCCAGTTGGAAAATTTTTTAGCGAGGACTCACTAAAAGAATTAATGGAGATTTCTAACGCAAAAATAGGTGACAGTGTTTTTTTAGCTTGCGGAAAAAAGAAAGAAATACAAAAAACTTTAGCTTTAGCTAGGGATAAAATCGCTAAAGATTTGAACATAATTAATGAAAACCAATTTTCTTTTTGTTGGATAGTTGATTATCCAATGTATGAATATGATGATAATTCTAAAAAAATTATATTTAGTCATAATCCTTTCTCAATGCCGCAAGGAAATATTGCAGAATTAAATTTTGATGAACCTCTAAAAATAAAAGCCTATCAATATGATATTGTATGTAACGGCATTGAACTATCATCTGGAGCAATCAGAAATCATATACCAAAGCTTATGTATAAATTATTTTCTATTGCTGGTTATAGCGAGGATACTGTTAACGATAAATTCAGCGGAATGATAAATGCATTAAGCTATGGAGCGCCTCCGCATGGTGGTATCGCACC
The DNA here is from genome assembly GCA_902613915.1 of uncultured Pelagibacteraceae bacterium. Lineage (GTDB taxonomy): Bacteria > Pseudomonadota > Alphaproteobacteria > Pelagibacterales > Pelagibacteraceae > Pelagilacustribacter. The sequence goes on from CACMJB010000003.1 coordinate 57,840, forward strand.
AGGTATTGATAGAATAGTAATGTTGCTAGCAGGTAAAGAAAATATAAGAGAGATTACTCTTTTTCCTATGAATCAGAATGCTCAAGATTTAATGATGCAGGCTCCCTCCGAAGTCGATGATGATCAATTGAAAGAGCTTAGTATTAAAAAGGATATAAAAAATTAGTTTTTAGTTTTTAAGTTTATTCTAACATCAGAAAGATCAACTAATTTTTCCTCATAATTACTTCTTATAAAACCTTTTGAAGTAATATTTTTTACAATTTTTAGAAATTTATCTTCATTATTATCTGTGTTTATATTCTTTGTGCTAGCAATTGAAGGAGTATGGGCTAAATCTTCTTTACCTAAGTAAGATATCGCTAGCTCCCTAAAAACATAATCTAAAATCGATGATGCACTTAATATTCTATCATTGCCAATTACGTTTCCAGAGGGTTCAAATTTTGTATCGATAAAGGCGTCTACGTATTCATCGAGCGGAACTCCATATTGGAGACCAAGAGAAATAGCTATTGCAAAGTTATTCATCATCGCTTTAACTAATTCACCCTCTTTATTTGTATCAATAAATATTTCTCCTATCTTTCCATCATCATACTCACCAGTATGCAGGTAAACCTTATGATCACCAATTTGAGCTTTCTGAATATAACCTTTTCTCCTATCTGGCATTTTAAACCTTGAATTGTTCTTTTTTGATTTAAGGTTGATTTGATTATTGTCGTTTATATTTTTTTTACTCTTAATTTGATTAGTTATATTATCAGTTAATATTTTATTGTTATTAATGACTTTTTTTTCATTATCATCTTTTCCACCAATTTTTTTAGTTTTTCTGTTATTAAGCTTAACATCAATTACTTCAACCTCGCCATCATTTCTTTGATCAATATTTGACAATTCATTGTCATCCAAATTATTTAAAGTGTGGACGGTTTTAAAAGTACAAGTATAGTAGGTTTCAACAACGTATTTTTTCATAATCTTAATGGAATCTCTTTATTAAGATATATATTAATTGTATAAGGTGTCTATTAGATAATAATTCAATTTAAAATTGTGTGGATTTAAATAATTATGATTTTTAAAATAATATTTACTTGGTGGAATAAATTTACTTTTGGAACTTTTTTAAAAACTTTGTTTTTTGGAAAGTATGTTGGCTCTGATAAGCTTGGAAACAAATACTACAAAAGTAAAAAAAATGAACGGTGGGTTATTTATTCAAATAATATAGAAGCAACTAAAATTTCTTCAGACTGGTATTTATGGATTCATCATACGATTGATAATTTACCAAATAACAAAGAAGAGAAGTATACTTGGCAAAAAAAGCATTTAGAGAATCAAACTGGAACAAATAACAGTCATAGACCAGTCAAAATTAACAAAAACAATAAAAATAAAAAATATGAAACTTGGAAGTAAGCTTATATTCATTTTATTTTTACATTTGATTAATTTCGACAATTTAAAAGCAGAGCAAATTTTAAGCACAACCTTAATAAATATAGATGAAATTAAACCTAGTTTTGAAGACACAGATGAAAAAAATTTAAATGTAGAATATCAAAAAGAACTAAAAGAGAAAAAAAATGTGAAAAGTTTAGGTTCATCTCAAGCTATTTTAATCGGACTGGATAAAATTACAGCTAAATCTGAAGAATTTAAAATTAATTTAAAAGAAACAAAAAAATTTGGCCCACTAGAGATCCGGATTTTAAAATGTGGAAAAGTAAAAATAGATAATAAAATTGATAATGTTGCTTATTTGCAAGTGAAAGATTTAACAGAAAATGAAAACGAACAAGTATTTATATTTAATGGTTGGACTTTCGCATCTGATCCAAGTCTTACTCCTTTTGATCATGCAATTTATGATCTACAACTTCTTAACTGTTCTTAAACTTAATAGAATTTTTCTTTTCCGAGCCAATTAGTGTCAAAATCAGAATTTATGAATTTTTTATGATTTAAGATTTTTTTATGCAAATCTATTGTTGTTGTTATGCCTTCTAATACAAACTCATCAAGTGACCTTAATGTTCTTTGAACAGCCTCAGTTCTATTTCTTCCTTTACAGATTACTTTTGCTATTAAACTGTCATAATAAGGTGTGATTTTACATCCTTGAAATATTGACCCATCAACTCTAGTTCTAAAACCAGAGGGTTGATGACATACACTTATCGTTCCAGGACTAGGTTGGAAATCTAAAGCAGGGTTTTCAGCATTGATTCTACATTCTATTGTGTGTCCTCTTGGAGTAATATCACTTTGCTTTAAGGCTGTATCTCCAGTAAATGCTATCCACAGTTGTTCTTTAACTATGTCAATACCTGTTTGCATTTCTGTTACTGGGTGTTCTACTTGAACTCTTGTGTTCATCTCTAAGAAATAAAATTTTTCGTTTTCATAAATAAATTCAACCGTGCCAGCTCCTTCGTAATTTATTTGTTCAACCATTTTAACAGTTTTTTCAAAAAGATCATTTCTTATATCATCAGATAAAACTGGACTTGGAGTTTCCTCTATTAATTTTTGATGTCTTCTTTGTACAGAGCAATCTCTCTCAGCTAAATGAACAGTTTTATTTTTACCAGACATTACTTGAACTTCTATGTGTCTTGGATTTTTAAAATATTTTTCAATGTACAACTCATCATTATTAAAAAACTTTTTAGCTTCCGATTTTGCTGTAAGAAATAAATTTTCTAATTGATCTTCCTCTTCTACAATTTTCATACCTTTTCCACCTCCACCGCCTGCTGCTTTAATTAAAACAGGATATCCAATTTCTTTACAAATCGATTTTGCTTCATTTAAAGATTTTACTCCACCTTCAGAACCTTCGATGACTGGCAAACCAAATTTTTTTGCAATTCTTTTAGCTTCAATTTTATCTCCCATTTTTGAAATAATTTCAGCACTTGGGCCTATAAATTTAATTCCATGTTTACTTACTACTTCCGAAAATTTTGCATTTTCAGATAAAAAACCATAACCAGGATGAATAGCTTCAGCACCAGTAAGGTCTACTGCTGACATTATAGATGAAATATTTAAGTAGCTATTTTGAGGTTGATGAGATCCTATACAAACGCTTTCATCTGCAAGTCTAACATGCATTGAGTCCGAATCCACATCAGAGTGAACTGCAACTGTTTTAATTCCCCATTCTTTGCAAGCTCTAATAATTCTTACAGCTATCTCTCCTCTATTAGCTATTAAAACTTTTTTGAACATTAATTTTATTTAAGCACAACAAGAGTTTGACCAAATTCAACAGGCTGTCCATCTTCAATTAATATCTTTTTGATTTCTCCATCAGCAGTAGAAGGAACATGATTCATCGTTTTCATCGCTTCAACGATCATAACGGTTTGTCCTTTTTTAATCTTATCGCCAACTTCAACAAATTTTTTGGCACCAGGTTCTGGAGCCAAATAAGCTGTTCCAATTATAGGAGACTTAATTCTAACTCCTTCACTTTCATCATTAGATGTTAAAACAGATTTGTTAGGTGAAACAACTGCACTTGTTTTAACTTGTTCAACACCTTTTGCAGCTTTTGAAACCTTAATTTTAGTCGGACCGTCTTGATATTCAAGTTCTGTTAGATCAAAGTCCCTTAAATTATCAACTAATTCTTTTATTAACTTTTTATTTATTTTCATTTTCTAAAATTTTATTTATAGCCTGTAATGACATTAAATATCCATTAGCTCCAAAACCACATATCACTCCATTAGCAACTTTACTAATCAAAGATTTATGTCTGAACTCCTCTCTATTATAAACGTTACTTATATGCAATTCAATAATTGGAATTTTTAATAGTTTTAATGCATCATGTATCGCAACAGAAGTATGGGTATAGCCACCAGCATTAATAATAAGTCCGTCTTGATCGTTTCTTGATTTTTGAATTTGATTAACTAATTCGCCTTCAAGATTTGATTGAAAAAATGAAAGGTTTATATTATTTAAGTTAGCATAATCCTTGCAGTTATTCTCGATTTCTTTGAGAGTAACATTTCCATATTGATCTTTTTCCCTTTCACCTAAAAGGTTGAGGTTTGGTCCATTAAGAATTATAATTTTATTCATAAAAATTTTTCTCAAGAATGAATAGCTTAATTATGGCAAAAATACAATTAAATGGAAAAAAAGTTGATATAAAAACTAATTATTCAATATTTGATTTGTTAAAAAAATATAAGTTACTCAATAAAAAAGTTGCAATAGAATATAATGGTCAAATCATTCCAAAAGGAAGTTTTAAAAAAAAATATCTAAAACATAATGATAAAATAGAAATTGTTCATTTTATAGGTGGTGGTTAAATTGAAAAAAGATACATTTAAAATAGGCAATAAAAAATTAAAATCAAGACTGATTGTTGGAACAGGCAAATATAAAAACTTTTATGAAACAGCAAAAGCTGTAAAAGCTTCTGGTGCCGATATGGTTACGGTTGCAGTAAGAAGAATTAATATTTTGGATAAAAAAAAACCTATTTTAACTGATTATCTCAATCCAAAAAAAATTGTCTACTTACCTAATACAGCTGGCTGTTTCAATTCAATAGAAGCTTTAAGAACTTTAAGATTAGCCCGTGAAATGGGTGGATGGAAATTAGTAAAACTCGAGGTTCTAGGTGATAAAAAAACTCTATATCCAAATATGATTGAAACTTTAGAGTCTACAAAAATACTTGTAAAAGAAGGTTTCAAAGTAATGGTTTACTGCACAGATGACCCTTTATTTGCAAAAAAATTAGAGGATTGTGGTGCTTCAGCAATAATGCCTTTAGCTTCACCAATAGGATCAGGTTTAGGCTTACAAAATAAAATTAATATTTCGATGATTATAAAACAGTCAAGAGTTCCAGTAATAGTTGATGCAGGTATTGGAACTGCCTCAGATGCTACCATTGCAATGGAATTAGGATGTGATGGAGTTTTAATTAATAGCGCTATTGCAAAAGCTAAAAAACCTGTCTTAATGGCAAAAGCTTTTAAAGACGCTGTAATTTCAGGAAGAAACTCTTATCTCGCTGGTCGAATGAGTAAAAATAATTTAGCTATACCTAGCTCACCATACAAAGGCTTAATTTAATTTTTTTTTTCTCCTTACCCATAGAGTTCTAATTTTTTTTTTTGATTTTGTTTTTTTAGTTTTTTCCTTTAGTTTAACAGATTGTTTAATTTTATCTTTTTTCTCTTTTGTAGATTTGCTATTTTTTCCTGCTGAAACAACTATTGAGTTTATATTTTCATTAGTATTGATTATTTTCTTAGATTTATTAAGTAATTCAATTTTATATTCAGGAATAATAAACTTAGGATCAGAAAAAATTTTTATTTCAAAAGAATATTTTTTTTGAAAATATTTTAATTCCTCCATTAAATTATTTTCTATATAAAGTTTTACTTTTTCTGGGATAAAAGAATTTATAATTTTGACTTTATCTGTAAATGCCAATTGCTGAATTTTTTTTAATATTTTTTGAGAAAACGAAGGTAAAGATAATTGTGTCTCCCATTTTATTGATCCTTCCCTCAATCTTTGTCTAGTCATTTCTAAAAGACCAAAATTACTTATTCTACCAATTTGAATTCTAGCTCTATCTTTTCTAATACTTTCTCTCATTTTTTTTTCAACTGTTCTTCTGTTATAAAAACTCATCATGTCAATAAAATCAATTACAATTAAACCTGATAAATCTCTTAATTTAATTTGATGTGCTATTTTTTCAGCAGCCTCTAAATTTGTATTAAGTGCAGTTTTTTCAATATTAATTTGTTTTGTTGATTGACCCGAATTTATATCAATAGACACTAAAGCTTCTGTAGGGTTTATTACTAAGTAACCACCAGATTTAAGTTTTACTGTGGGCTCATAAATATTTATTAGCTCTTTCTCAATATTTGCATCATGAAATAGTGGTATCTTGCCTCTATATTTTTTTATGTTCTTTACATTTTTAGGCATAAGTTCTTTCATAAATTTTTTAGCTTTTTGGTAAGCTTCGTTACCTTCAACGTATACATTTTTTGTATCGTTATCGTATGTATCTCTTAATGTTCTTTTGATTATATCTCCTTCTTCGTAAACTAAAGATGGGGCATTAGACTCTAAAGCTTTTTCCTTAATATCTTCCCAAGTTTTTAAAGTGTTTTGAAAATCTTTTTCTATCTCATTCTTTGTTTTGTTAGCCCCAGCAGTTCTTACTATTACACCCATACTTTTAGGAATATCTATTTCATTTAATATAGATCTAATTTTTTGGCGGTCAGAAGAATTAAAAATTTTTCTAGATATACCTCCCCCTTTAGGTGTATTAGGCATTAAAACCATATACTTTCCTGCTAAAGAAATAAAAGTTGTTAAAGCTGCACCTTTTTGACCTCTCTCTTCTTTAATTACTTGAATTAAAATTACTTGACCGGGTTTAATTACCTCCTGAATTTTGTATCTTTTTATTCCGTAAGATGATTTGACTTTTTCTCTGTAATCTTGTTTTTTCTCCTCATTAGTAACAGTTTTTTCGTCTTTATCTTCAGAAATATTTTCTTGTTGTAAATTATCTTGACTGATTTCAACTGTTTTTTCTTTAAGTTCCTCTCTTATTTTTTCTTCTGCTAATCGTATTTTATCTTTATCTTCAGATGGCAACTGATAATAATCTGATTGGATATCATTAAATGCCAAAAAACCATGACGTTCTCTTCCAAAGTTTACGAAGGCTGCTTGAAGAGATGGCTCAACCCTGCTGATTGTTGCTAGATAAATATTATTTTTAAAATTTAAATTATTTTTATCCTCATACTCATATTCCTCAATAGAGTTTTCTGATTTAAGAACAATTCGAGTTTCGTTAGGATGCGAAGCATCAATATATAAGTTTTTTTCCATTTTATTAGAATTCCTGTTATTTTATTAAAGTTAAAAATTTTAAAATTTGTCATACAGTACTATTTTATACAATTTTAAGATTAATTACACATTTTAATTTAAAAATGCCTAAAGAAAGTCAGAATTATTATTATAAATTATTATAAATGTTAAATTTTTTAAACTTTTCACTTAAATTTTTAATCATCTTCGTTGGTTTAATTGTTTTTTTTGTATTTTCTACTTTGTGGTATTTTTCAATAGGTCTACCTGATTACAAAAAGCTTGCAAATTATCAGCCACCCATATCTAGCAGAGTTTATTCAAATGATAAAAAACTTATTGCTGAATATGCTTTAGAAAAAAGATTATTTATACCATATGAGTCAATACCGGAAAAAGTGATAAACTCATTTTTGTCTGCAGAAGATAAAAATTTTTTTTCCCATCCTGGAATTGATGCAAAAGGAATTCTAAGAGCAGTGATAAATAATATTCAAAACATAGTACAAGACAAAAGATTAGAGGGGGCATCCACAATTACCCAACAAGTTGCTAAAAACTTTTTGTTAACTAATGAAGTATCCATGAAAAGAAAAATAAAAGAAGCGATTTTAGCTTTTAGAATTGAAAGAGCTTATACTAAACAAAGAATTCTAGAACTTTATTTAAATCAAATATATTTAGGTCAAGGCACCTATGGTATAGCAGCTGCTAGCCTTGAATATTTTGACAAATCAATAAAAGATCTGAATTATCCCGAAGCTGCTCTTTTAGCCGCTCTGCCAAAGGCACCCAGTAAATATAATCCATACAAATATCCAGAAGTTGCAAAATTTAGAAGAAATCTGGTTGTACAAAATTTAGCTGATAATAACTTTATATCAAAAGAAGAATTAAAAATTTTTAAAAATATTAATCTTAAATTAAAAAAAAGAAAAATAGAAATTGTTAATGAAGCTAATTCTTACACTGAAGAGGTAAGAAGAAAAGTTAAAAGTATTTATGGATTTGAAAAACTTTATTCTCAAGGCTTAAGTATTAGTACACCTCTCAAAATTGAGTATCAAATTCAAGCTTTAAAATCATTAAGAAAAGGTATCGAACAATATGATCAAAGAAAAGGCTGGAGAGGACCAATTACAAATAAAAATAAGAATAAAAACTGGCAAAATAAAATTTCAGAATATAAGTTAGATCCTACATTAAATTGGGAGTTAGCAGAGATAACTTCTGTTTTAGATGACAGAATAGTATTTAAATTAATTGATCAAAACAATAAAAAATTAGAAAAAGGTATTTTATTATACAAGAATTTAAAATGGACTTTAAGACAAAAAAAATTTGTTAATGAAGTTCACAAAGTTGGAGATATTTTTTTTGTAAAAAAAGAAAATAATAATTGGAATATCAAACAGTATCCAAAAGTTAATGGCGGGATAGTAGTATTAGATCCTTTTAATGGGGATGTTTTAGCTTTAGTTGGGGGTTTTAATTTCAGAACAAGTGAATTTAATAGAGTTACACAAGCGAAGAGACAACCTGGTTCTGCTTTTAAACCAATAGTTTATGCAGCAGCTTTAGATAATGGTTTTGCTCCAAATACAATTATATTAGACGCTCCATTTGTTGAAAGTCAGGGTGTAGGACTTAAAAATTGGAAACCAGAAAATTACGGAAAAAAATTCTATGGTCCATCAACATTAAGAAAAGGTATTGAATACTCTAGAAATTTAATGACAGTAAGAATTGCAAAAATTTTAGGTGTAAAAAAAATTTTAAAGCTTTCTCAACAATTAGATATTTACGATGAAATTCCAGAATTATTATCCGTATCACTTGGAGCAGCGGAAACTACTCTTATAGATTTGACTTCTGCATATGCACCATTCATTAATGGAGGAAAAAAAATTTCACCAAAACTAATTTCTAGAGTTCAAGATAGAAGAGGAAAAACTATTTATCAAGAAACTAGTAGAAGGTGTAATGGTTGCGATAAATTTATTAATAATAATGACTCAGAACTTCCAAACATTGAAAGTACTAGTCAAAAAGTAATTAGTAAAGAAACTGCTTATCAAATGACCTCAATATTACAAGGAACCGTGGAAAGAGGTACAGCTAAAAAATTAAAACCTTTAAAAGTTCCTCTTGCAGGAAAAACAGGAACTACAAATGATAATTTTGATGCCTGGTTTATTGGATTTACATCAGATATTGTAATTGGTGTCTACATTGGTTATGACAATCCAAAAACATTAGGCAAAAATGAAACAGGTTCTAAAGTTGCTCTACCTATCTTTAAAGATTTTATTGAAAACTCCCTTTACAAAGAGGATTTTAAAGATTTTGAAATTCCTGAGAATATTTATTTAACGTCTTTAAATTACGATACAGGTATAAAATCAGCTCCAGGGGATAAAAAATCTATCATTGAGGCTTTGAAATTCAAAGATATTAACAATATAGATAATAAAAACTTAATCCCCACAAACAGAAGTGATAAAATAATTAAATTCAGACAATTTTATTAATGGAAAACTTTGACAAAATATTTAACGAAGCCAAAAAAACTCTTAGTAATATAAGGGGGTATCTTTGATAAAAAAAAAATTGAAATTAAGTTAATAGAATTAGAGAAAGTTTCATTACAAGAAAATTTTTGGAAAGACAAAGAACTAGTAAAAAAAACTATTAAACAAAAAAAATATTTTGAGGACATAATAAATTCATATAAAAAAACATCTAAAGATTTAAATAATATCGAAGATTTATTTGACTTAGCTCGACAAGAAAAAGATGAAGACACTTTAGGTGACTGTGATAGAAAAATCTTAGATATTCTTTCTGAGATTAAAAAAAATGAAATAAATTGTTTTTTATCTGGTGAAAATGATGATTATGACATTTATTTAGAAATTCATGCCGGAGCAGGTGGAACTGAAAGTCAAGATTGGGCAGATATGCTTCGAAGAATGTACATGAAATGGTTCGACAAAAAAAAATTTAAATACGAAATTATAAGTGAACATAAAGGTGAGGAGGCTGGAATAAAATCCTGCACAATAAAAGTGGAGGGAAATTATTTGTATGGTCTTATGAGATCGGAGTCAGGAGTTCACAGACTCGTTCGTATTTCTCCTTTTGATAGCGGAGCAAGAAGACACACTAGTTTTGCTAGTGTATGGGTTTATCCAGCAGTGGAGGATGATGTAAATATAAAAATTGAGGAAAAAGACTTAAGAATAGATACATACCGGTCCAGTGGAGCTGGTGGACAACATGTTAATACAACAGACAGCGCCGTAAGGATAACTCATCTACCAACAAAAATTGTAGTTCAGTGTCAAAATGAAAGATCTCAACATAAAAATAAGGAGACTTGTTTCAAAATGTTAAAAGCAAGATTATATGAGCATGAAATGCAAAAAAAAGAGGAAGAAAATCAAAAAGCTGTTAGCGCCAAAACAGACATTGGCTGGGGACATCAAATTAGATCCTATGTTTTACAACCCTATCAATTAGTTAAAGATTTAAGAAATAAGACAGAAAGCACAAATCCCATAAGTGTATTAAATGGAAATATTGATAAGTTTATAGAGGAGGGATTAAAAAAATAAATGGTAAAAAAAATAATTTTAAATTTATTTTTTTTGTTAATTTTTGCCGTAATAATATTTTTTGCGTTTCTTTCAACTATTGGAATTGAAACAAATAGATTTAATAAAGTAATAATAGATAAAATCGCTGAAACAAATAATATAGATGTTGATCTTAAAACAATTAAATTTAAGTTAGACCTAAAAGATTTAAGTTTATATTTAGAAACCAATAAACCAGTTATTGTTTATAAAAAGATAGCAATTCCTTCAAACGATGTAAAAGTCTATTTAGATTTTTTATCTTTGATAAAAACAAATTTAAAGATACAGAAAATTAGTATTGACTTTGAGGAAATAGACATAAAACAAATTAATAAATTATCAAAAATTATTAAACCATCTAATTTTAAAAGTTTTTTAAATAATAAAGTTCTAGAAGGAAAATTAACTGCAGTTATTGAAATTTTTTTAAATAATGAAGGTGGTTTTAAGAATTATATAGCAAGAGGCAAGATAAAAAGTTTGAAGGTAAATTTATTTAGAGATTTAAAATTTTCGGAAGTAAACCTAGATTTTTTTGCAGATAAAGATGATATAATATTTAAAAATATTTTTGGAAATGTTGAAGGCATCGTAATTTCAAACGGAGATGTAAAATTAAATTTAGAAAATGGAATTAAATTAACATCTAATTTTGAGTCAAAAATTAATTTTAATGAAACAATTTTAAAAAAATACTCTGAAAAACTTCCTAAATATGATTTTACTAAAAAAATTAAATTATTAAATGGAAATTTTAGTAACGATTTATCAATTAATTTCGATACAACTTATAAAATTAAAAATTTTAATTATCGAGCTCTTGGAAAAGTTGACAAAGGAAAAATAAATCCCTTAAAAAATATCAAACTAAATTTTTTAAATAATGAGATAGAAGAGATATTTTTTTCTAATTTAAAATTTGATGTTAAATTTTCTCCTAAAAAATATAATTTAATAGCTAATGGAGAATATTCATTTAATGATAAGGATTATTTAAAGTTTGATTTAGAAAATGTAACAAATAATGACTCACTATCAATGAAAATAAATTTAGATTATAAAAATGATTTTCAGATAGATTTTATTAATTATAAAAAGCCTAAAAATGCTTTAGCAAAATTATTTATAGATTTAAAAAATAAAAATGGCTTACTTAATATTAATAATTTTAATTTTACAGAGGGAAAAAACTCTATAAAAATAAACGGCTTGAGTGTTAAAAATAATAAACTTTTAAATTTTAAAAAAGTTGAGGTTTTAACTTCCAATAATAATTTCGTAATTGAAAATAAGAAAAAAATTACAATAAAAGGTAACAATTTTGACGCTACTAATTTATCAAAATCGTTTAACGACCAAACCGAAACTGAAATGTTAAAAAATTTAAATAGCAAAATTGAAATTGATTTCAAAAATATAATAGTTCCAATGTCAGAAAAATTGAAAAATTTCAAATTAATTGGCGAAATAGAAAAAGGAAAGTTTGTAAAAATTTCTTCAAAAGGTGATTACGGTGGAAATAATTTTTTAGATATTTCTATGAAAAAAGATAAAACAACAAATAAAAATTTTTTGGAAATTTATTCTGATCTTGCAAGACCATTATTGAGTGAATATAGTTTTTTTAGTGGTTTATCAGGTGGAAAATTATTATTCACCTCTTTAATTCAAAATGAAAAATCAAATTTAAATTTAAAAATTGAAAATTTTAAAGTTATAAATGCTCCTGGTTTAATCAAATTACTATCTCTTGCAGATTTAGGTGGTCTAGAAGATCTAGCTAAAGGCGAGGGTTTATCTTTTGATATTCTAGAAATAAAAATTGAAAAAAATAAAAAATACTTAAAGATTAATGAAATATTAGCTTTAGGACCAAGTGTTTCAATTTTAATGGAAGGCTATCAAGATGAAGAAGGAATTACAAGTTTGAGAGGAACTTTAGTACCCGCTAAAACACTTAATAAGATAATTTCTAAAATTCCTGTTATAGGTAATATAATTATACCTAAGGAAGTTGGAGAGGGATTATTCGGAATAAGCTTTAAGATGAAAGGACCAAAAGGTGAGATAAAAACTACAATTAATCCTATAAGAACTCTAACTCCAAGATTTATACAAAAAATTGTTGATAGAAATAAAAAATCTAAATAATTTTTATTAGAAAATGTTTCTTTTTACCGTAAGAAAGTTTTAGCGTCTTATCTTTAAAATCTTCTAGTTTCAGTCTCATTTTTACATCATTAATTACATTTCCATTAATTTTTAAACCTTTATTCAAAATTGCTCTTCGCACTTCGTTTTTTGAGGTTAAAATCTTATTTTCTGAGACAAATTCTATAATATCAACTCCACTTTTGATTTTATCTAATTTAACTTTTATTTCAGGTAGTTCAGAGCCAAGCCCGCCACTTACAAAGGTATCTTTTGCAGTCTGCTCTGCTTTTTTTGAAGCAATCTCACCATGAAGTATTTTAGTAGCCTCATTAGCTAATAAAATTTTTAATTTATTAATGTTTTTTTCTTCTTTAAAAATTTTCTCTATTTTACTTACTTCAATTTCAGTAAAAAATTTTAAAAATCTTTTTACATCTCTGTCGTCAGTATTTCTCCAAAACTGCCAGTAATCATAGGGAGATAAAAGTTCTGCATTTAACCATATTGCCCCTTTTTCTGTTTTTCCCATTTTTGCTCCAGATGATAATGTTATCAGTGGAGATGTTAATCCATAAGTTTCTTTTTGAGATTTTCTTCTAATTAAATCTACGCCATTAATTATATTGCCCCATTGATCAGAACCTCCTATTTGCAAAATACAGCCGTTATTTTCAAACAATTGATAAAAGTCATATGCTTGCAAAATCATATAATTAAATTCCATATAACTTAGAGATTGTTCTCTATCTAGTCTTAATTTTACACTATCAAATGTAAGCATTTTGTTTATTGTAAAATGACTTCCTGTATCCCTTAGGAATTGAATATAATTTAATTTATTTAACCAATCTGCATTATTTACAAAAATTGGTGCGGTCTTTTTATTTTTTGTATCTAAAACTTTCTTAAAAACTTTTGTAATACTTATAATATTTTTTTTAATTTCATTTTGATTAAGTATTTTTCTTGTTGAGTCTTTGCCAGAAGGATCTCCAATAAGTGTTGTGCCACCACCTAATAAAATTATAGGTTTATGACCATATTTTTGCATAAGTTTTAAGATCATAATTTGCAACAAACTGCCTACATGTAAGCTGCTTGCAGTACAATCAAAGCCGATATATCCAGATATTGACTTTTTGTTAATAATTTCAGCTAATTTATCTAAATTGGTACATTGGTTTAGATAACCTCTATCTTCCATTTCTTGTAAAAAATTATTTTTCATAGTTAAACAATACTTTAGTAACTATTATACAAAAATTGTTATAAATAAATAAAAATATGCAAAAAAATTGGATCTCTTTAGGATTAATGAGTGGCACCTCTGGAGACGGTGTAGATGCATCTATCATCAAGACTAATGGAGTAAATAAATATGAAATTATAAAAGATAAATATTTCGAGTATAATACTGAAATTTATAAAGATATTCACAATTTAAAAGAAAGAATTCATAAATACGAACATTTGGAAATATTAAAAAAAGAGATTATAGACCTAGAGAGAAAAATAACATTTTTTCATGCAAAAATTATTAACGATCTAAATATTGGTAATCAGACCATAATTGGTTTTCATGGTCAAACCATATATCATAATTTTAATGAGAGAGTATCAAAACAACTTGGAAATGCAAAACTCCTTAATCAATTATCAAAAAAAAATATAGTTTATAATTTTAGAAGTAACGATATTATGAATGGCGGCCAAGGAGCTCCATTAACACCAATTTTTCATCATTTAATTACACAACAAAATAAAATTGAATTACCAGTTTGTTTTTTAAACATTGGAGGCATATCAAATATAACAATAATTAGAGAAAAAAATAATTTTTCTAAATTAATTAGTAGAGATATCGGTCCCGGTAATTGTTTAATCGATGGATGGGTGAGAAAAAATTCTGATAAAAAATTTGACGAAGATGGAAAACTAGCTTTAAGCGGAACTAGAAATCAAATTATTTTTGAACAAGCCCAAGAATTATTTGCAAACAGTAAAATTAAAGATAAAACATCCTTTGATACAAATGATTTTGACATCTCCTTCATAAGAGGTTTAAATTTAGAAGATGGAGTGGCAACTCTTACAGATTTTACAGGCAGTATTCTTGGTGAAGAACTATCTTTATTATTGGGAAATTATAAAGAAAAAATTAAAAATGTGCTTATTTGTGGTGGTGGACGAAAAAATAATGTTTTAATTGAAAAAATTAAGGAAAATTTATCTGATGAAATAAATTTTAAATTAATTGATGACTATAAAATTAATGGTGATTTTGTAGAGTCTCAAGCTTTTGCTTTTTTAGCGATAAGATCCCTTTTAAAACTTCCTATAACTTTTCCTAATACAACTGGATGTAAAAAACCTTCTTTAGGAGGTGATCTAATAAAAAATTAAATTAAAGCAGTTTTCTCTTTCAAATATTTCTCGATTTCAAGTTTTAATTCTTTTTCCTTGTTCTTAAAAAAATGATTAGAGTTTTTAACTTTTGAAAATATCACCTCAATACCTTTTTGGCTTTTTATTCTATCATCCAACTCTTTTATACTTTCTTTAGTGACAAGCTCATCATTTTCACTAAAAATTACCTGACCAGATGTTGGACATGGAGCGAGGAAAGAAAAGTCATAAACATTAGGTTGGGGCGAAACAGCAATAAAATTATTAACTTCAGGCCTTCTCATAATTAATTGCATACAAATTAATGAACCAAAAGAAAACCCTGATACCCAACACTGGCTATAGTCTAAATTTTGTCTTTCAATCCAATCTAAAGCTGCTGCAGCATCAGACAATTCACCTTGGCCATTATCAAAAACTCCATCACTTTTTCCAACACCTCTGAAGTTTACTTTGATTACCGAAAAACCATTTTCTAAAAAAATATTATACATTAATTGAACTATTCTATTATTCATTGTTCCTCCGTACTGAGGGTGAGGATGTAGTACAATAGCTACTGGGGATCCAAACTTTGGATTTTTATAATATTTTGCCTCGAGTCTTCCAGCAGGTCCCGGAATAAAAATTTCTAAACTTTTTGGTTTCATACTTGATAATGATTATTATTTTTAAAAAAAAGTTATCGTTTATAACATGTTTTTCTGCGGCAAATAATTTTTTTTAATTCAGACTAAAACAGTAGGATTTACACTATAAATACTGTAATACATGCGTTAATTATGAAACTAACAACCAAAGGCAGATACGCTGTAATGGCAATGGCAGATCTAGCCTTATTTAAAGATAAAGGTCCTATAAGTTTGACAGATATTTCTATAAGACAAAATATTTCTTTAGCATATCTAGAGCAAATATTTATTAAACTTAAACAAGAAAATTTAGTAAAAAGCGTTAGAGGCGCAAAAGGAGGATATGTGTTAGATGTTCCTCCTGAAGAAATAAAAATCTCCAATATAATTTCCGCAGTAGATGAAGAAATAAAAACTTTGAATTGCAAAAAAGAGTCAAAAAAAGGTTGCAATAATAAATCATCGAAATGCATTACTCATAATTTATGGGATCAGCTTGATCAGCACATAAATAGTTTTTTTGAAAAAGTTAAATTACAAGATTTAGTAAAAAAAAATCAAACAGCAAATAAATGAAGACAGAAGATTTAAAAAATTCTAAAGAATATAAGTACGGCTTTACCACTGATATAGAAAATATCAGAGCTCCGAAAGGTCTGAACGAGGAGACAATTAAATTTATTTCAAATATCAAAAAAGAGCCAAAATGGATGTTAGATTGGAGATTGAAGGCTTATAATAGATTAAAAGTCCTAAAAGAACCTGACTGGCAGAAACCAAAATATCCAAAAATTAATTATCAAGATTTATATTATTATTCTGCACCTAAGAGCTCTTCAGAAAAACCTAAAAGTTTAGACGATATAGACCCAAAAATTTTGGAGACTTATAAAAAACTTGGAATTCCTTTAGATGAACAAAAAAGATTAAACGGTATAGCTGTAGATGCTGTTTTTGACTCGGTTTCAGTTGCAACAACTTTTAAAGACGAGTTAACAAAAAAAGGAATAATTTTTTGCTCGATATCCGAAGCTATTCAAAAACATCCAGATTTAGTCAAGAAGTATCTTGGATCTGTAATTCCTTTAAGCGATCATTACTTTGCTACTTTGAATTCAGCTGTATTTACAGACGGTTCATTTGTTTACATACCCCCAAACACAAGGTGTCCAATGGAACTTTCAACATATTTTAGAATTAATGCCTCAGAAACCGGCCAGTTTGAAAGAACATTAATTATTGCAGATAAAGGAAGCTACGTTAGTTATTTAGAAGGTTGTACAGCTCCTATGAGAGATGAAAACCAACTTCACGCAGCCAATGTTGAACTTATTGCCTTAGATGATGCTGAAATAAAATATTCAACAGTACAAAACTGGTATCCAGGAGACGAAAATGGAAGAGGTGGAATTTATAATTTTGTAACAAAGAGAGGAGCTTGCAGAGGAAAAAATTCAAAAATTTCTTGGACACAAGTTGAAACTGGATCAGCTATAACTTGGAAGTACCCAAGTTGTATTTTACAAGGAGATAACTCTGTAGGAGAATTCTACTCAATTGCAATTACCAACAATCATCAAAAAGCAGACACTGGAACAAAGATGATCCACTTAGGAAAAAATACAAAAAGTAAAATAATTTCAAAAGGTATTTCTGCAGGTAAAGCAGATAATATGTACAGAGGTCTTGTGCAAATTAAAAATAAAGCTAGCAATTCTAGAAATTATACTCAATGTGACTCCTTATTAATGGGTAATAAATGTGGAGCACACACTATTCCTTACATAAAAAATAATAACTCTACTTCAACAATAGAGCACGAAGCAACAACTACAAAAATAAATGAAGAACAACTTTATTACTGCAATCAAAGAGGACTAGACCAAGAAGAAGCAGTTAGCTTAATTGTAAATGGTTTTTGTAAAGAAGTTTTACAGCAACTACCTATGGAATTTGCGGTTGAAGCTCAAAAACTTGTGGCAATAAGCTTAGAGGGAAGTGTAGGATAATGTTAAATATTAAAAACTTAGAAGCGAAAGTTGACAATAAGCACATTTTAAATGGCTTAAATCTTGATATTAAACCAGGTGAAGTTCACGCAATAATGGGACCTAATGGTTCAGGAAAAAGTACATTGGCAAATGTACTATCTGGCAAAAATGGCTATGAGACAAAAGGAGAAATAAAATACAACGGTGAAAATCTTAGCGAACTATCAACTGAAGAAAGAGCTCAAAAAGGAATATTCTTAGCATTCCAATATCCATTAGAAATACCAGGAGTAAATACTAATGTTTTTTTAAGGACGTCTCTTAATTCAGTAAGAAAAGCCAGAGGTGAAAAAGAATTAGACACACTAAATTTTTTGAAAATAGTTAAAGAGAAATCATCCGAGCTTGGAATTGATGAGAAATTTTTATCACGTCAATTAAACGTTGGGTTTTCAGGAGGCGAAAAGAAAAAAAATGAAATCTTGCAAATGAAAATACTTCAGCCAAAACTCTCAATTTTAGATGAGACTGACTCAGGTTTAGATATAGATGCTTTAAGAATTGTTGCTGACGGAGTTAACTCATATAAAAATAAAGAAAATGCTTTCTTAATCATAACTCATTATCAAAGGCTATTAGATTATATAAAGCCAGATTTTATACACGTTTTATCAAAAGGAAAAATTGTTAAGACCGGGAACGCAGATCTTGGAGTTGAGTTAGAGAAAACTGGTTACGCAAATTTTATTTAAATGAAAAATTTCTACGATTTCAAAGTTGACAACATTATAGGTCTTTCTTCAAAGGAAAAAGAATTTAGAAATAAAGAATTAGATTTATTCGATAAAAATGGGTTTCCAAATAAAAGAGAAGAGGCGTGGAAATTTACTGATCTTAATACAATACTAAGTAAAAATTTTACCAACATCACCAACGATTATATCTCATTAAAAGAAAAAAAATTTGAATTAATCAAAGAGTTTGATCATAATTATTTATTTGTATTAGATGGAAAACTTGTTTCAAATGAATTTAAGTTTGAGGACAAAAACAAGGTTTCCATTAAAGAGTACGACTATGAAAAACAAACATTCGTAAGAAATCAAAATTCTTTAAATCTACTTAATAATGCACTGGCTTCAGGTGGCTATTCTCTGGAAATATCAAAAAATTATAAGTTTAGAAAACCGTTAGTTGTTTACAATCATTTTTCTGAAAGTATAAAGGAACAAATTATAAGTTATAAAAATTCATTAATTCTTAACGAAAATTCAGAAATAAAAATTCTCAATTATACAGATACAAACTCTAAAAATAATTTTTTTGTAAATTCTTTTGACTGCTTTAAATTAAAAAAAGATTCTAGCTTAAAAAATATTTTTATAAATAAGAATAGATGCAATTGTTATTTTCATAACTATCAAAAAAGTGATTTAGAGCATAATACTACTTTAGATAATTATATTCTTTCTACTGGGCTTAAATTTAACAAGATGGATATAGAAATTAATTTGAATGAAGAACATGCTAAAAGTTCAGTTTTTTCAGCTCTTAGTCTTAGCAGCGATGAACATCAAGAAATAAAAAGTAGCTTAAATCATAATTCTAAAAATTGTCAAAGCTATCAAAAAATCAAAAATGTATTAAATGATCAAAGCAGAGGAGTTTACCAAGGAAAAATTTTTGTTAAGCAAGAAGCCCAAAAAACTGATGCATATCAATTAAGCAAAGCTTTATTACTTAATGACAATGCAGAATTTGATGCAAAACCAGAATTAGAAATTTACGCAGACGATGTGAAATGTTCTCACGGTTCTACATCAGGAAGCATAGATTTAGATTCAATTCATTATTTAAAATCGAGAGGGATTCCCGAAAAGAAAGCTTATCAAATGCTGATTAATGGTTTTTTATCAGAGATTTTAGAGAAATTACCTGAAGATAATTTAAAGAAATTTTTAATAGAAAAGTTAGGAAGATAAATTAATGGATATTAAAAATATAAAAAAAGAATTTCCAATTTTTAAACAAAAAATTAATGGTAAGCCTTTAGTTTATTTGGATAGTGCGAATTCATCACAAAAACCAAAAGTTGTAATAGATAAAATTTCAAGCTTTTATGAAACAGAATATTCTAATGTTGGAAGAAGTGTTCATACTCTTGCAGTAAAAGCGACCAATAGATTTGAAGCTACAAGAGATAAAATCCAAAAATATTTAAATGCTAAACACAGAGAAGAAATTATATTTACTAAAGGCGCAACAGAAGCAATAAACCTAGTAGCATCGTCATATGGAAAAAAATATATAAAAGAAGGGGACGAAGTATTAATTACTGAGTTAGAACATCACTCTAATTATGTGCCTTGGAACTATTTAAGAACTGACAAAGGTGCAGTTATTAAATTTGCTCAAGTTAATGAAAATGGTGATGTTGAAATAGAGGAAATTAAAAAACTTATAACAAATAAAACAAAAATTATTGCAATCACCCACATATCAAATGTTACTGGAGCAATTTTACCAATTACAAAAATTGTAGATCTCGCAAAAGAAAAAAATATTCCAGTTTTAATTGATGGGACACAGGGTGCACCTCATTCTGAAATTGATATGCAGAAAATAGGATGTGATTTTTACGCAATATCTTGCCATAAAATGTATGGTCCAAATGGTCTAGGTGTGTTGTATATGAAAAAAAAATGGGTTGATGACTTACCTCCATATCAAGGCGGAGGAGGAATGATTAATGAGGTAAAAAAAGACAATATTACTTTTGCTGATGCATATACAAAATTTGAAGCTGGAACAATGCAAACAGCAGAAGTGGTTGCATTTGCAGAAGCATTAAATTTTATTGAGGACATTGGTATCAAAAAAATAGCGTCTCATGAAAAAGAAATTTTGCAATATGGATTAGAAAAATTAAGAAAAAATAATTCTGTAAATATTATTGGAGATCCAAAAGAGAGAGGGTCAGTTTTGTGCTTTACCTTAAAAGGTATTCACCCTCACGATATTGCAACAATTTTAGATGATGATGGTGTAGCAATTAGAGCAGGACATCATTGTTGCCAAATATTACATGATAAGCTTGGTATACCAGCAACTGCAAGAGCTTCTATTGGAGTTTATAATGATAAAGAAGACATAGACAAATTATCAGACTCAATTAAAAATTGTCAGAAAGTATTTCAAAATTAAATGGATTTAAAAGAGTTATATCAAGAAATAATTTTGGATCATGGTAAAAATCCAAGAAATAAAGGTAAGTGTGATGGATACACTAATGATGCAAAAGCTCATAATCCTTTATGTGGTGATAAAGTTCATATTTATTTAAAATTAAATAAAGATAAAGAAATTGAAGATTTGAGTTTTGAGGGAGAAGGGTGCGCAATTTCATTAGCATCAGCATCTATTTTGACTGAAACAGTAAAAGGAAAAGATTTATCTTTTTTAAAAAAAATAAACGAGGACTTTTTGAATATGATTAAGAATAAAGCAAAAATTACAATTAATAGTCTCTCGGAGGATCAGATAACAACAATCTCATCTTTATCTGGAGTCCAAGAGTTTCCAATGAGGGTTAAATGCGCAACAATGGCTTGGCATACTTGTTTGTCAGCAGTAGAGAAAAAATGAGTGAATTAAAAAATAAAGTAGTTGCAGAAATTAAAAAGATATATGACCCTGAAATACCGGTTAATATTTATGAACTCGGGCTTATCTACAAAATAGAAATAAGTGATGAAAAAAAAGTAAATATAGAAATGACTTTGACTTCACCAAACTGTCCTGTTGCTGAAAGTTTACCTAAAATGGTAAAAGATAATGTATTAAAAATTGAGGAAGTTTCTGACGTTGACTTAAAATTAGTATGGAGTCCTCCTTGGACTAAAGATATGATGTCAGAGGCGGCAAAATTAGAATTGAATTTATGAGCGAACAAGTAATTAAACTAAGTACAAACGCAGCTGAAAGAATTAAAGAAATTATGTCTAAGGCAGAAGATAAAGCTATTGGTGTGAGAGTTGGTGTAAAGTCAGGAGGATGTGCGGGAATGTCTTATGTTATGGAATATGCAAAAGATATTAAACCTAATGAAGAAGTTATAGAGGAAAAGGGTGTTAAGGTCCTAATTGATCCAAAAGCAATTATGTACCTTTTAGGAACAGAAATGGATTACAAGAAAGAAAAATTTTCCTCTCAGTTCATATTTAAGAACCCTAATGAAACTGAGCGTTGCGGTTGCGGCGAATCTTTTAAAGTTTAGCCGCTATAATACATCTCAAATTCAATTGGATGTGGTGTATGCTCAAATTTATAGATTTCTTGGAATTTCAACTCAATGTAAGCATCGATCTGATCATCAGTAAATACTCCACCCTCAGTTAAAAATTTTCTATCTTTATCAAGACTTTGCATTGCCTCTCTTAAAGAACCACACACTGTTGGAAGCTTTTTCACTTCATCTTCAGATAAAGAGTATAAATCTTGATCAAAAGCTTTACCTGGATCTATTTTATTTTTAATTCCATCAATTCCAGCCATCAGCATTGATGCAAAAGTTAAGTAAGGATTACCGGCAGCATCTGGAAATCTAATTTCCATTCTTGCAGCTTTTGGATTCATAATAACCGGTATTCTACATGACGCTGATCTGTTTCTTGCAGAATAAGCTAATATTACCGGTGCTTCAAAACCTGGAATTAAACGTTTATAACTATTAGTTGTTGCATTAGAGAAAGCGTTAATTGCTTTTGCATGTTTTAAAATTCCACCAATGTAGTATAAAGCTTCTTTAGATAAACCTGCGTATTCTTTACCCATAAATAATGGCGTGTTGCCTTTCCAGATAGATTGATGGCAATGCATTCCTGAACCATTATCACCTTTTACCGGTTTAGGCATAAAGGTAGCTGTTTTTCCAAAAGAATGTGTTACCATTTGTACGGCATATTTATAAAGTTGAACGTTGTCTGCCATGTTTGTTAAAGTACCAAAATACATACCTAATTCGTGCTGACTTGGTGCTACCTCATGGTGGTGTTTCTCAACTTTAACACCCATGTCTTTAAGGGCTTTTAAATATTCACCTCGCATGTCTTGAGCGCTGTCAACTGGTGGTACGGGAAAATAACCACCTTTGATCCCTGGTCTGTGACCCATGTTTCCATTTTCATATTTTTTACCAGTATTGTAAGGACCCTCTGAACTATCAATACTAAAACTTGTTTCGTTCATGTCATTTTTAAATCTTACATCATCAAAAACAAAAAATTCTGGCTCAGGTCCAAAGTACGACTTATCTCCAATTCCAGATTTTTTTAGATATTCTTCTGCTTTTTTTGCAGTTCCTCTTGGATCTCTTCCATAAGGATCTTTTTTAACTGCGTCTAAGATATCACAAAAAATATTTACCGTTGTGTGAGAGTTAAAAGGATCAACAATAGGTCGTGCTAAGTCTGGCTTTAAAATCATATCAGATTCGTTTATCGCTTTCCATCCAGCGATAGAAGAACCATCGAAAAACACGCCGTTTTCAAGCATGTCTTCGTCAACTACAGTTGAGTCCATTGTAAGATGTTGAAGTTTACCTTTTGGATCAGTAAACCTTAAGTCAACAAATTCTACTTGTTTGTCTTTAATTAACTTTAAAACGTCTTTTGAACTCATTAAATTTCTCCTAAATTCTATTTATATTGTTAATTGTTTAAAGACGTATATATAATGCTTAATTCATTAGTATTATTAATTACAAATATCAGCTATGCATTTAATACATATATACAATCTTTAATTGCAATGAGAGAGGCAAACACAAAAGATTTATCGTTATTACTATTACTAGGGGTCATTTGGGGTTCATCTTTTTTTAATATCAAAATAGCAACTTACTCTTATGAACCTTTCACTTTAGCTTTAGTACGAGTAATATTTGCAAGTATTCCATTATTTTTATTGTGCAAATTTCAAAAAATAAAGATTGAAGCTTTTAGTAATAATTGGATTTGGTATGCGCTAATAGGACTTTGTAATATTGCTATTCCATTTGTGCTAATAGCAATAGGAACAGCGAAGATAAATAGCTACTTAGCTGCAATTTTAATGAGTACTACTCCTTTAAGTGGTTCAATACTTGCTCATATTTTCATTAAAGATGAAAAATTATCTTTTCTGAAATTCCTAGGAGTATCAATAGGGTTTAGTGGAATTATCTTATTATTTTTTGATAAAGTTGTAATTAATAGTGAAAATTACATTTACGCACTTATTACAATATTAGGTTCAACTTTTTACTGCATTGGAGGTTTATTAACTCTTAAACTTAAAAACAGAGTTAATGAAAACGTTACAACCTCAACAACTTTATGGTCAGTAATTTTTTTATTACCTTTATCTTTATTTTTCGAAGCTCCTTGGAACTCTAATCCTACTTTAGAGTCAACAGTTTCATTACTATACTTAGGTGTGATAGCAACGGGATTAGCTTGGTTGATTAGATTTAGAATATTAACGGTTAACGGCTTAGTCTTTCAGACACAAGTAGCGTATTTAATACCAATTTTTGGAATAATTTTTGGATATTTTTTAATGAATGAAGTTATTACTTGGAGAGTGATTGTTTCACTAGTAATAATATTAATGGGTATTTATATTTTTAAAAAAAACAACAAGAGTACAAATAATGGGCAATGAATCAATTGAATTAAGTTTTTTATCAATTTTTACTTTAATTACTTTTTTTATATTTTTAATTGTAAGTAAATATTCTTATAAATTTAAGAGCGGTATACTTTTAGATGAAGATTTTTCTAAACCACAAGCTTTCCACTATTCAGCAATTTCAAGAAGTGGTGGTATAGCCGGAATAACATCAATTAATATATTTTTGATTATTTATTATCTAATTTATTCAAATTTTTTATTAGATTATTTTTTATTATCAAATTTAATGTTTATGATTGGTTTTTTAGATGATGTAAAAATCAACATAAACCCATCTAAAAGATTAGTTTTGATGATTTTATTTTTACTAATCTTAATTCATTTTATTCCAATCAAAATATTAAATATTGATGTGCCAGTGTTGTCATCATTTTTGAAAAATGACATCTTTTCAAGTTTATTTTTATTATTATGTTTTTTGTTTGTTGTTAATGGAGCTAATTTAATAGATGGATTTAACGGTTTACTTGCCATTAATTTAATAATTATAAATATAATTTTAACTTATATTAATGTTCAAAACGCAAATATTGATTTATCTTTTTTTATTATTGGCCAGATAGTTATTTTGCTATCTTTTTTATTATTTAATTTTCCAAATGCTAAAATTTTCTTAGGAGACAGTGGGTCTTATCTTTTCGGTTCACTTACAGCTTTAAACACAATTATGACGAATAATTTAAATCCAAATTATTCATCATTTTTTTTCTGTATTTTGCTATTTTATATTTTTTTTGAGGTTTTTTTCTCTTTTATAAGAAAAGTTGTACAAAAAAAATCACCAATACATCCAGATAATAAACACCTTCATATGCTTACATTTGAAAAAATTTCATCTAAATTTGGAGCAAATAAAGGAAATTACATAAACTCCATTATGATAAATATTGTTTATTCTGCACTAGTACTCCCAACTCTTTTATTTGCGAAAGATCCTTTGATAAGCAGATATTGGTTTTTCTTTTTAATTATTATTTATTTGCTTGTTTATTACAGACTTTATCGTTTAACAAAAAATTAAATTAATATATAAAGTGTCGATTATTAATTGGGCAAGTGGCGGAATTGGTATACGCGCTGGTCTTAGAAACCAGTGCCGCAAGGCTTAAGAGTTCGAGTCTCTTCTTGCCCACCATAAAATTATGAAAGTAGAAGTAAAATCAAAAAAAGGTCTAAGAACAGTTTTATCTGTTATAGTTGATAAAAAAAGTATTCAGACAAAGATGAACGAAAGGCTAAACGAGTTACAAAAAGAAGTTGCACTAAAAGGGTTTAGACCAGGAAAAGTTCCTCCAGCGGTTATAAAAAGTCAGTTCGGAAAATCGATTTATGGAGAAGTAGTTGATAAAGTTTTAAGAGAAACATCAACGAAAGCCATCGATGAAAAAAAATTAAAAGTTGCCGGCCAACCTAAAATTGACCTTAAACAATTTGGAGAAGGAAAAGATTTAAATTACGAACTTCAAATTGATTGTTTGCCAAAAGTTGAGTTAAAGAGTTTCGAAAAATTTAAAGCTACAGATTATAAAATTAAGATTGAAAACAAAGTTATTGAGGAAAAATTAAAAGAAATTGCATCTCAAAATAAACAATTTGAAGATAAAAAGGAAAATGAAAAGGCAGTAATCGGAGATCAAGTTGTTTTTGATTACTCTGCAACAGTTGATGGAAATAAATTTGATGGAAGTGAAGGTAAAGGTGTTCAAATTGAATTAGGTAAGAATCTTTTCTTAAAAGGTTTCGATGAGCAATTGGTAGGTGTAAAAAAAGGAGAAGAAAAAACAGTTGAAGCAACGTTACCTACAAACCATCCAAAAAAAGAACTAGCTAATAAAAAAACAAAATTTTTATGTAAAATATCTAACGTTAAAAAATCTAAAGAGATTAAGATCGATGATAATTTTGCAAAAATGATGGGCGCAAAAGACGTGAAAGATTTAAACTTATTAATTGAAAAACAAATTTCAACTCAATATTCACAAGCATTAAATTCTATTACTAAAAAAGAAATTTTAGATCAAATAGAGAAAAATCATCAAATTGATTTACCACAAAATCTTATCGACCAAGAAGTTTCTATTATGACACAAAATTTAAAACCAGAAGAAAAAGAAAAACATAAAACAAATAATGAAAAATTAGCAAGATCAAGAATTAAGTTAGGATTATTATTAAATGAATATGGAGAAAAAAATAATCTTAAAGTAACAGATGACGAAGTAAGAGCAGAAATCCAAAAACAAATAAAAGGTATGCCAGGGCAAGAAAAAATGGTTTTAGATTATTATCAAAAAAATCCAAGTGCCTCGCAAAGTTTGAAAGGCTCCCTTTACGAAGAGAAAATTATTGGTCTTATAAAATCTAAAATAAAACTTATTTCTAAAGAGATTAATTCTAAAGAAGCAGAAAAGATTATATCTGAATTTAATAAATTTGATGTAAAAGATTCAGCTGCAAATAAATCAAAATCATCTCCAAAAGATAAGCCAAAATTAAAAAAAATTAGTAAAAAGTAACCAATAGTTGTATAAGTCAATTATGAGTCGTGAACTTGAAGAAAAAATGAACAGTTTAATTCCTATGGTTGTTGAGCAAACAAGCAAAGGAGAGAGAGCTTATGATATTTACTCTAGACTGTTAAAAGAGAGAATTGTTTTTTTAGTAGGCCCAGTTAATGATGCAGTGGCTTCTTTAGTAACTGCTCAGTTGTTATTTTTAGAGTCTGAAAATCCAAATAAGGAAATTAATTTTTATATAAATAGCCCAGGTGGATTAGTTACAGCTGGTCTCGGTATTTACGACACGATGCAATATATTAACTCCCCTGTGTCCACTCTTTGTATTGGTCAAGCCTCTTCTATGGGGTCTTTTCTTTTAGCGGCCGGGGAAAAAGGAAAAAGATACTCACTTCCAAATTCTAGGATTATGGTGCATCAACCCTCTGCAGGTTTTCAAGGACAAGCAACAGATATTCAAATACATGCTAAAGAAATTTTATCTCTTAAAGAGAGATTAAATAAAATCTACTCAAAACACACTGGAAAATCTATTGATGAAATATCGAACGCTCTAGAAAGAGATAACTTCATGACCGCTGATGATGCTAAAAAATTTGGTTTAATAGACTCTGTTGTGGAAAAAAGAAAATAAAACACAATATCTAGATATACATTCAACTTCAGCTTGCTAAGCATTTTGCAGAGTTTTATATTCTAATTATTGATTCGTTATGACAGAAAAAAATAACAAAAATATTTTATATTGTTCTTTTTGCGGTAAAAGCCAGCACGAAGTTAGAAAGTTAATAGCTGGTCCAACAGTTTTTATTTGTGATGAATGTGTAGAACTTTGTATGGACATTATAAAAGAGGAAAACAAAAGCTCTTTAGTGAAACATCAAGATGGAGTTCCTTCACCTAAAGAAATTTGCAAAGTATTAGATGATTACGTAATTGGTCAAAAATTTGCGAAAGAAATTTTATCTGTGGCGGTTCACAATCATTACAAAAGATTAAACCATGAGACAAAAAATAATAAAGATATTGAGCTCTCAAAATCAAATATACTTTTAGTAGGTCCTACTGGGTGTGGAAAAACATTATTAGCTCAAACGTTAGCACGAATTTTAGATGTTCCTTTTACCATGGCTGATGCTACAACACTTACAGAAGCAGGTTATGTTGGTGAAGATGTTGAAAATATAATTTTAAAATTGTTACAGGCAGCTGATTACAATGTAGAGAAGGCGCAGAGAGGAATTGTTTATATTGATGAGGTTGATAAAATAAGTAGAAAATCAGAAAACCCTTCAATAACAAGAGATGTTTCAGGCGAAGGAGTTCAACAAGCATTATTAAAAATAATGGAAGGCACAGTTGCAAGTGTTCCCCCGCAGGGTGGAAGAAAACATCCTCAGCAAGAATTTTTACAAGTTGATACTACAAATATTTTATTTATTTGCGGTGGAGCTTTTGCAGGCTTGGATAAATTAATTGACAGTAGAGGAAAAGGAAGCTCAATTGGATTTGGTGCTAAGGTTAAAAATTATAAAGAGCAACCACTTTCTGAGATTATGAAATTATTAGAACCGGAAGATTTAATTAAATATGGTTTAATACCAGAATTTATTGGAAGAATGCCAATTATAGCAACTTTAGATGACCTTGATGAAAAATCATTAATAAAAATTTTGAAAGAACCGAAAAACTCCCTTATCAAACAGTACCAAAGGTTATTTGAGTTTGAAGATGTTGAGTTAGAATTTAAAGCTGAAGCAATTGAAGAAATAGCCAAAAAAGCAATTGCAAAAAAAACTGGAGCTAGAGGTTTGAGATCAATATTAGAAAATATTTTATTGAAGACAATGTTTGAATTGCCAGATATGGAGGACGTAATAAAGATAACTGTAGATAGCTCAGCTGTTAAAGGCTCCTCTGAACCCATTGTCACATATGGTAAAAAAGCATCAACATCTGTAGCTTGAAGCTAATTTGTTTCTTGAAATAAGTCCATTAATAGCCATATTATATCTTAATGAAGACTACACTTGTAAAACCATTATTACCATTACGGGACATAGTTATTTTTCCTTCAATGGTTGTTCCGCTTTTCGTAGGCAGAGAAAAATCTATAAAAGCATTACAAGAGGTGATGAAATCAGATAAATCAATAGTTCTCGTAACCCAAAAAAATTCAGAAATTGATGACCCTACAAGTAGAGATTTGTATCAATTTGGATGTTTAAGCAAAGTGCTTCAACTTTTAAAACTTCCTGATGGAACGGTAAAAGTTTTAGTCGAGGGTGAGAAAAGAATTAAAATAGTTAAATATAATGAGGTAAATGATAATTTTTTAAATTGTGAAGTCGAAGTAGTTGAAGATAAAAAAGAAGGTAAGGATTTAGATCAATTAGCAAATGGCTTAGTAAGAAAATTTGAAAGGTTGCAAGTTTTAAATAAAAAAGAATTAAATGATAATTCAATAAATCTTAAAAATTTAAAAGACGTTGTTCAAATTGCAAATAATATTTCTTCAAATCTGAATATTCAAATATCAGCAAAACAGGAATTATTAGAAATATTTGATTTAAAAAAAAGGTTAGAAAAAATCCATCAAATAATTGAAAAAGAAACAAGCGTTCTTTCTGTAGAGAAAAAAATTCGTGGAAGAGTAAAAAATCAAATGGAAAAAACTCAAAGAGAATATTATTTGAATGAACAGTTAAAAGCTATCCAAAAAGAACTCGGAGAAATTGATGAAGGAAAAGATGAATTAACCTCCTTATCAAAATCTATTTCTGATGCAAAAATGCCAAAGCTTGCTAGGGAAAAGTGTCTATCTGAATTAAAAAAATTAAAATCGATGAGCCCAATGTCAGCTGAAGCTACTGTTGTAAGAAATTATCTTGATTGGATGATCGAATTACCTTGGTCAACCAAATCAAAAATTAATTCAGATTTAAATAACGCTCAAAAAATTCTTGATGAAGATCATTATGGGCTAGAAAAAGTAAAAGATAGAATAATTGAGTTTTTAGCAGTACAAAAAAGAATTCAAAAAATGAAAGGGCCTATACTTTGTTTAGTTGGTCCACCGGGAGTTGGTAAGACTTCCTTAGGTAAATCAATAGCAAAAGCCACAAATAGAAAATTTATAAGAATGTCTCTAGGCGGCATTAAAGATGAAGCAGAAATTAGAGGTCATAGAAGAACCTATATTGGATCATTACCTGGTAAAATAATTCAAATGATGAAAAAAGCTGGAACTAAAAATCCACTTTTTTTACTTGATGAGATAGATAAAGTAGGGAACGATTATAGAGGTGATCCTTCTTCAGCATTGCTAGAGGCGTTGGACCCAGAACAAAATAAGGAATTTAATGACCATTATTTAGAGGTTGATTATGATTTGTCAGATGTAATGTTTGTAACAACAGCTAATACCTTAAATATTCTTCCACCTCTTTTGGATAGAATGGAAGTAATCAGAATATCAGGTTATACAGAGGATGAAAAAGTTAGTATTTCTCAAAAATATTTAATTCCAAATCAAAGCAAGAATAATGGTTTAAAAAAAGATGAATGGGAGATTGATCAAGAAATAAACAGAAAAATTATACGTCATTATACAAGAGAGTCTGGTGTAAGAAATCTTGAACGAGAAATTTCAAAAATAGCAAGAAAACTTGTAAAAAAAATTGATAACAAAGAAAAGGTAAACAATCC
The DNA here is from genome assembly GCA_902613915.1 of uncultured Pelagibacteraceae bacterium. GTDB lineage: Bacteria > Pseudomonadota > Alphaproteobacteria > Pelagibacterales > Pelagibacteraceae > Pelagilacustribacter. The sequence goes on from CACMJB010000003.1 coordinate 88,526, forward strand.
AATTAACGAAAAAGATTTAAAGGATCTTTTGGGAGTAGAGAAATTTAACTATGGAGAAATAGAAGAAGAAAATAGAGTTGGAGTTGTAACTGGATTGGCATGGACCGAGGTGGGTGGAGAAATTTTAAAAATAGAGTCTGCAATCATGCCTGGTAAAGGCAAAATGCAAATAACTGGAAAACTTGGTGATGTTATGCAAGAGTCAGTAAAAGCAGCTAAGTCATACATAAGATCAAAAAGTTTGGATTTTGGAATTATCCCTCCAATTTTTGATAAAAAAGATTTTCATATACACGTTCCAGAAGGCGCTACACCAAAAGATGGACCTTCAGCAGGAATAGGTATGGTGACTTCAATTATATCTGCAATTACAGAAGTACCAGTAGATAAAAAAGTTGCAATGACAGGAGAAATTACATTAAGAGGTCTTGTTCTTCCTATAGGTGGATTAAAAGAGAAACTTTTAGCCGCTCACAGAGCTGGGATAAAAAAAGTCATAATTCCTGTTGGAAATAAAAAAGATTTAGCTGAAGTACCAAAAACAGTTTTAGAGTCTATTGAAATAATTACCGTTAAAAACGTTGAGGAAGTTTTAAAAGTAGCACTCACTAAGCCACTTAAAAGAGTAGAATGGGTTGATGTAGATCAAATTTCTAAAAAAGATAAATTAAAAAAAGAATTGAGCACCCACTAGATTAATTCTAATCGATCCAATCATCATATTTTTCTAGATTAAGGCTTACATAATTTGGTAATTCAGAAGGATCAATCTTTTTTAATATTGATTTTCCAGACCATTTATAACCTTTCTGATCAATATTATGATCATACATAACTCTTTTTTCTGCCATTAAATCTTTTAAGTTTTTTAAGTTAAGTCCACTTTCTTCATATTCATAGTGATGAGCAAAATTTAGTAATTTTTTTTCTAACTCTTCAGGAGTTCTTAGACAAGTAAAATGCCACCCTCCATCTTTTACAAACATTAGGTTTGAATATTTTTTCTTAGAGAATAGAGTATCAATACGCCAAATTGGATATTTCCTTCCTTTTATATTTCTTAGCCACTGCGGTGATAAAAAATTCTTATATTTAACCGCTTTTGATCCTTGCCATACAAAATCTTTGTAAAAAAGATTTAATTTGTAATAGAACATTTTCTGCTCAAAAATGACAATATTATTTTTTATATTTTGAAAATTTAATTTATTTAAATTTGGAATTTCATCTAGATCACTTATGATAATCAAATCTTCGTCAGCTGCATTTTTCATACCCTTAAAAAGACACTCTCTTTGAAAATAATCTCTTGCCATCCCATTTAAAATGAGCTTTTCACCTTTTTGATCTTTTGTGTCTTTATCTGAAAGTTGTAAAATATTATTTGGCTGATTATCAACAACAATATAATCAATTTTATCTTTAAATTTTTGAAATTTACGAATATCAAAATTTAATTTTTTTTTTGATCCATTGTGGGTGTATGTTGCTTCAGTGATAACAAATTTATTGACGAATTTATCAAGAGAATTCAATCTAATATCTAGAAGCAAATCTTCATCAAAATACATGAAGCAATCGTATATTTTCATCCTATTTGAGTTATAGTAAAAAATAATATAAGTAAATAATTATCATTTAAACATGAAAAAAAAGATCGTAATTACTGGTGGCTTAGGATACATCGGTACGGAGCTATGTAAACTATATTCAGGGCTAAGCTGGCATCACAAAATAATAGTAATAGATAATAGATTCATATCAGAAAGAGTTAATCAACTTAGAAACTGGAACATGGAATTTATTCAAGGAGACATACTTGATAAAGATTTGATAAAAAAAAATTGTAGTGATGCAGACATTGTTCATCATTTAGCTGGAGTGACAGAGGTGCCTAGAACAAAAAGTGAGGCATCAAAAGATCAAGATGAAAAGATAAAGGAGGTTGCAGAAAAAGGCACTCAAAATATTTTAGACGTTATAAAAGATAAATGTAAAATTATTTTTCCTTCCACACATGTTGTTTATGAAGGTATAAGTGAAGTAAAAACCAACATAAAAGAAAATGAAACAACAAAACCAGTACTATCTTATTCTACTTCAAAAGCAATTAACGAAGACCAATTAAAAAAATCAGGAAAAAACTACATTATTTTAAGACTCGGATCTGTTTATGGTTATTCAACTGACTCTATGCGAATAGATATAATGCCAAATTTATTTTCAAAAATAGCATCCCAGAATGGAACTTTAAAATTGTTTGCAGGAGGTAGACAAATTAAAAGCCTTGTACCATTAATTGATGTTGCTAGATGTTTTAAATTTATGGAGGAAAATAATGAAATAACAACTGAAATATTTAATTTAACTAAAGACACACTTTCAGTAAAAGAGGTTGCCCAAATTTGTAAAAAACATAACCCAAAAATAACTTTAAAAGAAACTAATGATGAAGTTCCAAATTTAGGTTTTTCTTTATCAAACAAAAAGTTATTAAACACAGGTTTTGAGTTTCTTTATAATTTAGATCAAAATATAAAAGAAATGATTGAGAAATGGTCTAACCAAAATATTAAAAAAGATCTAGAATATGTAAAGGATGGAGAGAACTTATTTAAAGATGAAAGAGGAACAATAAGTAATCACGAGCTTACAGAACCTATAAACTTAATCGGATTGATAGACTCAAAAAAAGGTACAATTAGAGCAAACCATTATCACCCACAACAGGAGCAAAAATGTCTTTTCACGAAAGGTCAAATAATTGAGGTATATCAAGATATAATCAATCCTAATTCACCCAAAATAACCCAGGTAGTTAATGCAGGTCAGCTATCGGTTATTAAACCCAATGTTGCACACACTATGGTTTTTACAAAGGATACAACATTTTTAAACCTTGTAAGAGGAGAAAGAGATCATGAAAATTACGGGATAACACATACAATAAAACATGTTTTTGTTGACGAAAAAGAAAAAGATTTATTGTTAGAATGTTATAAATTTGACTGCAGGTCATGCGGAAATTTAAATTTAAAAAGAGTTGTTTCTTTAGGTTATCAACCTTTAGCAAATAATTTGTTAAATAAAAAAGATGAAAAGTGTGAACTTTATCCATTAGAAGTAAATTATTGCGATAAATGTCATAATTGCCAGCTCTCGGTATCAGTTAATCCAAAAAAAATGTTTTCAAATTATCTTTACACATCTTCAACCTCAAAAGTTTTCAGAGAACATTTTGTAGAAGCTGCTAAAAAATACTCCAAAGAATTAAAATTGAATAAAAAAAAATCTTATATTATTGATATAGGAAGCAATGATGGAGTTGCTTTAAAGCCATTTTTGGATTTAGGATTTAAAAAAGTTTTAGGTGTTGAACCAGCAAAAAATTTAGCAAAACTTGCAAATAAAAATAAAATAAAAACATTTAATGGTTTTTTAGAAAAGAAAAACCTTAAAAAAATTAAAAAGAATGCTGACTTAATTTTAGCTTCTAATGTTTTTGCACATTCTAATAAATTAAAAGAGATGGCGGAATGCATGTTGAGTTTATTAAATAAAAAAGGAACAATAATTATAGAGGTTCAGTATTTAATGAATACTTTAAAAGATTTAACTTTTGATAATATATATCATGAACATTATAACTATTGGTCACTCACATCATTAATTAATTTCTTTAATCAATTTGATGCAAAAATATATAAATCTGAGAGAGTAGATACTCACGGTGGATCAATCAGGGTTTATATTAAAAAAGATAATAAAGTAAAAATAGACGCTAGTGTAAAAAAAATGCTTTTAGAGGAAGATAATTTTGGAATTAAAAAATATGAAACTTATAAAAAATTCGGTGAAAAAGTTTATAAAATAAGAGAAAATGTCTTACAAAATATTAAAAAACTTAAAAGCCAGAATAAAAAAATTATAGGTTTTGGCGCACCTGCTAAAGCAACAACTGCTCTAAATTTTTTCGGAATTAAAGACGAAGTAGACTTTATTGTTGAAGATAATAAATTAAAACACAAAAAATTTATACCCGGAGTAAAAATACCGATTAAAAGCAAATCTGAAATAAAAAATAAAGATAATATACTTTTAGTTCTTGCATGGAATTTTTATGATTCTATAAAAAAAAATAATTCAAATTTATCTGATAAATTTGTAAATATTAAAAGCTTAGAAACTAATAATTTGAAATAAGACTTTTCCAAATTTCAAATAGATTTTTTATACTTTCAAAAAAATATTTTAAATAATATTCAGTAAACGGTAATTTTGTAATAATAAAATCTTGAAAAAAATATAGAATTCTTGAAAAAGCAATAGCAAAAACTAAAAAAATAAATAGCGAACTATAAAATCCAAATGAAACTTTATTTTTTGTAACAGGCTTTTCATTTGTTTCATTTAGATTAATGCCATGTTTTTTTGCAAGGTATTCTGGGGAATATAAATCTATCTCTCGAGGTTTTCTAATAGAAGTTTTCTTTATTTTTTTTGCCCTTTGCTTTTTTGTCTGAGCTTGATTAGGCTGTGAAGCTATTTTTTTTTTTATGTTACTGATTGGTTCAGTATTATTTATTTCATTTACAGGAAATTGTTTCCATTTCAGTCCACACGAACCACACTGAACCATTCGTCCAGCTGAAGGGATAGAATTATCCGGAAGAGAAAATTTCTTTAGGCCACAATTGCAAGTTATAATCATTATTTTCAATAATACTGATATTTATCTAAATTACATCAATATTTAAATACTTTTTTACTTTACAAATTTTTTATTGTATATGTCGACTTTGTTTAATAGGGCGGTTAGCTCAGTTGGTAGAGCATCTCGTTTACACCGAGAGGGTCATAGGTTCGAGTCCTTTACCGCCCACCATTAAATTCAAGATCTGTGGGGGTGTAGCTCAGCTTGGTTAGAGCGCCTGCCTGTCACGCAGGAGGTCGCGGGTTCGAGTCCCGTCACTCCCGCCACAATACTAAGTATTAATTGAGATTTATTATCAACAAAACTGCTACGTTTGATACCTGTACAGATCAGTTAATAGTGCTATAAGTATTTTAATTAATATAAGAATCCTCGAGCTGAAAGTATCGGGGTAGGTATTGATTAAACAATGATTTATAATTTTTTATCAGAATACTTATCAATAATAATTTTTTTATTTATAGCTATATTTTTAAGTATAGGTTTTGTCTTAGCTAATTTTTTAGCTGCTCCATCAAATCCAGATCCAGAAAAATTATCAGCATATGAGTGTGGTTTTGAAGCATTTGATGACTCTAGAATGGAGTTTGATGTAAGGTTTTATCTTGTGGCAATTCTTTTTATCATTTTTGATTTAGAGATTGCTTTTCTTTTTCCATGGGCAATATCTTTAGGCGGTATAGGAGCGTTAGGTTTCTGGTCGATGATGTTTTTTTTAGGAGTTTTAACCATTGGGTTTATTTATGAGTGGAAAAAAGGAGCTTTAGAATGGGAGTAAAAATGAATTCTACATTAGATAGACAAAATCAAATTCCAGATGAATTTAAAGATTTAGCAAAAGATTTTGCTGAAAAAGGTTTTATCACCACTTCAAGTGACAACCTGATCAATTGGGCGAGAACAGGATCATTACATTGGATGACATTCGGTCTTGCTTGTTGTGCGGTAGAAATGATGCAAACTTCTATGCCAAGATATGATCTTGAAAGATTTGGTGCGGCACCACGAGCTTCACCAAGACAATCAGATGTGATGATTGTTGCTGGGACCTTAACAAATAAAATGGCACCAGCGTTAAGAAAAGTTTACGACCAGATGCCAGAACCAAGATACGTTGTTTCAATGGGTAGTTGCGCAAACGGAGGAGGATATTACCATTACTCTTATTCTGTAGTAAGAGGCTGTGATAAAATTGTGCCAGTTGATATTTATATACCTGGTTGTCCACCTTCTGCAGAAGCTTTGTTGTATGGAATCTTGCAACTACAAAAGAAAATTAGACGTGAAGGCTCAATAGAAAGATAAACAAGATGTCATCCTCATTAAAAGATCTCGAAAAATTAATAAACTCTGAATTATCTAGTAAAATAAAATCATCAACAATAGAAAATAACGAACTTTTGGTAGAAACAGAAGAAGCAGAATTATTAGACGTAGTTCAGTTTTTAAAATCACATGAAAAATGTAAATTTAGACAACTTATAGATATTGCAGGAGTAGATTACCCAGAAAATGAAAAGAGATTTGAACTAATTTATTTATTTTTGTCTCACGAACATAACTTAAGAATAAAACTTTTAATTAAATTTCAGATCAATCAAACAATTGTTTCTTTGACAAAAATTTTCCCATCTGCCAATTGGATGGAAAGAGAAGTTTTTGATATGTATGGAGTTAAATTTAAAAATCATCCTGATTTGAGAAGAATATTAACAGACTACGGTTTCAAAGGACATCCACTAAGAAAAGATTTTCCATTAACTGGGTTTAATGAAGTGAGATATAGCGAGAAAGAAAAAAAAGTTGTTTATGAACCTGTAAAGCTTGAACAAAATTATAGGAACTTTGATTTTGAAAGTCCTTGGGAAGGAACGAATTATTTAAAGGAAATAAAAGATAATAATAAAGATGGCAAAAAAAACTAAATCATTGAGTTTAAATTTTGGCCCACAACATCCAGCTGCTCACGGAGTATTGAGATTAATATTAGAATTAGATGGAGAAGTGGTAGAAAAAGCAGATCCACATATAGGTTTGCTTCATAGAGGAACTGAAAAATTAATAGAACAAAAAACTTATACTCAAGCATTGCCATATTTTGATAGGTTAGACTATGTAGCCCCAATGAACCAAGAACACGCCTTTGCTTTGGCAGCAGAAAAACTATTAAATGTAGAGGTCCCTATAAGAGCAAAATACATTAGGGTAATTTTTTGTGAAATTGGAAGAGTCTTGAGCCATATTCTTAATGTAACAACACAAGCTTTAGATGTGGGTGCTCTAACACCGTCTTTATGGGGTTTTGAAGAGAGAGAAACTTTAATGACTTTTTATGAGAGAGCTTCTGGATCAAGATTACATGCCAACTATTTTAGAACTGGAGGAGTTCATAAAGATATTCCTTTAAAATTAGTTGAAGATATTGAAAAGTTTTGCAAATCATTTCCAAAAATAATTGATGATTTAGAAGGTTTATTAACTGACAATAGAATTTTTAAACAAAGAAATGTTGAAATTGGAATTGTATCAAAACAAGAAGCATTAGATCATAGTTTTTCTGGAGTAATGTTAAGAGGTTCAGGTGTTCCATGGGATCTTAGAAAGTCTCAACCTTACGAAATTTATAAAGATTTAGATTTTAAAATTCCGGTAGGTAAAAATGGGGATTGTTACGATAGATATCTTTGTAGAATAGAAGAAATGAGAGAGAGTGTAAAAATTATTCTACAATGTATTGAAAAACTTCCTAAAGGTCCTGTCAAATCAATTGATAATAAAATATCTCCACCGAACAGAGATGATATTAAACAATCTATGGAAGCTTTAATTCATCATTTTAAATTATTTACAGAAGGCTATAGAGTTCCTAAAGGTGACGTATACACTGCTGTTGAAGCACCTAAAGGAGAGTTCGGAGTATATTTAATTTCAGACGGAAGCAACAAACCTTATAGATGCAAAATAAGAGCTCCAGGTTTTTCACATCTTCAAGCAATGGATTATTTAATTAGAGGTCATATGTTAGCAGATGTGCCAGCAGTTCTTGGTTCGTTAGATATAGTTTTTGGAGAGGTGGATCGATGAGTTTAAAAAAAGTACACGAAGATCAGCCAAAAGATTTTAAATTTAATAGTGAAAATTTAAAAAAAGTTGAAGAAATTTTTAAAAGATATCCTGAAAAAAATAAAAAAAGCGCAGTGATGCCATTATTATATTTAGCCCAAAAACAAAATGATAATTGGATACCTCTAGCTGCGATGAAATATATAGCTAATTATTTATCAATTCCTTATATGTCAGTTTATGAAGTTGCCACTTTCTATACAATGTACAACCTTGCCCCAGTAGGAAAACATTTTATTCAAGTTTGTACTACAACACCATGTTTAATAAGAGGGGCAGATAAAATAGTAAAATTATGTAAGGAGAAAATTTCACCAAACGAAAATGAAATTTCTAAACAAGGAAGCTGCTCTTGGATGGAAGTAGAGTGTCTTGGAGCTTGTGTCAGCGCGCCGATGGTTCAAGTTAATGATGATTATTATGAAGATTTGGATGAAAAAAGTACAAAAGATATTTTAGAGTCATTAATAAAAGACAAACCTCTTAAACCTGGGTCATATAGGGGAAGAAAAAACACAGCACCAGAACAAAAATTAAATACGAAGGGTGAAAATCATGCTTAAGAAAGAAGATAAGATATTTAAAAATCTCTATAATGAACTTGGTTGGGATATTGAAAGTTCACTTAAAAGAGATGACTGGAAAAATACAAAAGATCTAATTTCAAAAGGGCGAGAATGGATTATAAACGAAGTTAAAACCTCAGAACTAAGAGGAAGAGGTGGAGCAGGTTTTTCTACAGGATTAAAATGGTCATTTGCTCCAAAAGAAGTCGGATCAAGACCACATTATTTAGTAATAAACGCTGACGAATCCGAACCAGGCACTTGTAAAGATAGAGATATTCTCAGATTTGAGCCTCAAAAATTAATTGAAGGATGTTTAATCGCTGGTTTCGCTGTTAACGCACATATTTGTTATATTTACATAAGAGGTGAATATTTAAACGAAGGAAAAAGATTACAAAAGGCTATAGACCAAGCATATGAAAAAAAATATTTAGGAAAAAACGCTTGTGGATCTGGTTGGGATTTCGATATTCATATTCATTTTGGTGCTGGAGCTTATATTTGTGGTGAAGAGACTGCTTTATTGGAAAGTATAGAGGGAAACAAAGGTCAACCTAGACTAAAACCACCATTTCCTGCTTTAGTAGGTTTATATGGATGTCCAACCATTGTGAATAATGTAGAAACTATTGCAGTTGTTCCTACAATATTAAGGAGAGGTGGAAAATGGTTTTCTTCTATTGGTAAGCCAAAAAACACAGGAACTAAAATATTTTGTATATCAGGGAATGTAAATTCACCTTGTAACGTAGAAGAAGAGATGGGAATTCCTTTAAAAGAGTTAATTGAAAAACATGCTGGAGGTGTAGTGGGAGGATGGGAAAATCTTCAAGCAGTTATTCCAGGTGGTTCATCAATGCCTCTGCTGCCAAAGAAAATTTGCGATACAATCACGATGGACTTTGACTCATTAATAGAAAATAAAAGTGGATTAGGAACAGCCGGCATTGTTGTTATTAATAAAGATCAAGACATAGTTGAATGCATGGCAAGAATAGCCAGATTTTACAAACACGAAAGTTGTGGTCAGTGCACACCTTGTCGTGAGGGTTCTGGCTGGATGTGGAGAATATTAGATAGAGTTGTTAAAAGAAAAGCGACTTATGGTGATGTAGAATTATTATCAGATGTGACTAAACAAATTGAAGGTCACACTATTTGTGCTTTTGGCGAAGGTTCGGCTTGGCCAGTTCAAGGTCTATTAAGACATTTTAGAAAAGAAGTGGAAAGTAGGTGCAGAGAAGAACCTTTAATTAAGAAAAAATTAAACAATCCTTATCTAGTCGATCAACATTTATTGGAGAATAAAAATGCCTAAAATTACAATAAATGGAAAAGAAATAGAATTTGATAAAGGAATGACGGTATTACAAGCTTGTGAGCTTGCTAATGTTGAAATACCAAGATTTTGTTATCATGAAAAACTATCTATAGCTGGAAATTGTAGGATGTGCTTGGTTGAGATGGAAAAATCTCCTAAGCCCATAGCATCTTGTGCGATGCCAGCAGCAGAAGGAATGAACATCAAAACTAATACTTATTTAGTTGAAAAGGCTAGAAAAGGTGTGATGGAGTTTTTGCTTGCAAACCATCCTTTAGATTGCCCCGTTTGTGATCAAGGTGGAGAATGCGATCTACAAGATCAATCTTTATATTATGGAGTAGATAAATCTAGATTTGTAGAAAATAAAAGAGACGTAAAAGAAAAATACATGGGTCCTTTAATAAAAACACAAATGACTAGATGTATTCATTGTACAAGATGTGTGAGGTTTGCAACGGAAGTAGCCGGTGTACCTGAAATTGGCGCAATTGGTCGAGGTGAAAACATGCAAATAACAACATACCTAGAAAAATCTATGGAGTCCGAACTCTCTGCGAATGTTATTGATTTGTGTCCAGTTGGAGCGCTAACTTCAAAACCTTATGCTTTCGAAGCTAGACCTTGGGAACTCAAAAAAACAGAGAGCGTTGATGTTATGGATGCCGTAGGTTCTAATATTAGAGTAGACACGTACAACTGGGAAGTTAAAAGAATTTTACCAAGACTAAATAATGATATTAACGAAGAGTGGATTTCAGATAAAACAAGATATTCTTGTGATGGATTACTTAAACAAAGATTAGATGTTCCTTATATTAAAAAAGAAAACAAACTTCAAAAATCAAATTGGGACGAGGCTTTAGATTTATTAATAAAAAAAATAAAAGAAGTTCAACCAAATGAAATAGCTGGTCATATAGGAGATATGATCAATATGGAAAATGCTTTAGGTTTTAAAAAATTATTCAATTTGATTAAAAGCAATAATTTAGAATTTAGAGAAAAAAAATTCTACATAAATTCTTCTGAAAAAATAAACTACATTTTCGGTTCTTCTATTAACGGAATTGAGCAGTCAGATTTGATATTATTAATTGGAACAAATCCAAGACATGAAGCTTCAATGTTAAATGCCAGAATTAGAAAAGCATTTGTACAAAAAAAAGTTCCTATATTTTCTATTGGTGATCCAGGAGACCTTACTTATGATTATAAAATTATAAGTGATAAAACTGATGAAATAAAAAAAATAATAAATAACGAAAGTGAATTATCAAATAAAATTCTTTCAGCTAAAAATCCAATAATTATTATAGGGGAGTCAGTTTTAGAGCTAGAAAGTGGAAAATATATTTTTGAAGAAATTAAAAACTTCCTTATACAAAATAATAAGATATCACAAGAATGGAATCCTCTTAATATTTTAATTCAGAACGCCTCAACGGTTGGTTTGTTAGATTTAAAAATTATACCTGATCAAAAAGAAAATAATTTTACATTCTTTGATAATTTAGAAAATAAAAAATTTAAACTATTATATTTGTTAGGCTCAGATAACCTTGATTTTAAAAAAGATAATGAATTTGTAGTTTATCAAGGAAGTCATGGTGATAGAGGGGCTGAGGTAGCTGATATTGTTCTACCAAGTGCAACATATACAGAACAAGAAGGTTTATATGAAAATTTAGAGGGGAGAGTTCAAGAATGTAAAAAAGCTTCATATCCTATAGGAGAAGCTTTGGAAGATTGGAAAATTTTTAATCGAATAATAAAAAAAATGGGATTAAATGGTACAACTAATTTCGATCAGTTAAGAAAAGAAGTTTTAAATTCTATTCCTAATTTTTCAGATTTAAATGAACTACCTAAAAATGTAGAGTCAAAGAATTCAAAAATCCAATCAAATTTTGTTAGTGAAAAAATCACAATAAGAGAGCTGGACTATTATTATACTAATTCTATTTCTCGCTCATCTAAAACAATGAGTGAATGTCGACAAATTCGTCAAAAAATTAAAAAAGATGGAACTAACAATTAATGTTTGAGTATATCCAAATTTTAGGTCAGGAAATTTACAAAATTTTATTTGTACTTGTACCAATTTTAGTCTCAGTTGCTATGATTGTTTGGTTAGATAGAAGAGTTTGGGGCTTGGTGCAAAAAAGAAAAGGCCCGAATGTTGTCGGCCCTTTTGGATTACTACAAACACTTGCAGATGCTCTAAAATATATTTTTAAGGAAATAATTATTCCAGCAAGCGCAAATAAAGCAGTTTTTGTATTAGCGCCGATTGTTACAATGACATTAGCACTAGTAGCTTGGGCAGTTATTCCAATGAGTGAGGAATTTGTTCTCGCAGATATTAACGTAGGTGTTTTATATTTATTTGCTGTTTCATCGCTTGGAGTTTATGGAATAATTATGGGCGGCTGGGCATCAAATTCTAAATATCCTTTTTTAGGAGCAATAAGATCAGCAGCTCAAATGGTTTCATATGAAGTATCAATCGGGATAATTATTATAAATGTTTTGTTATGTGTTGGATCATTAAATTTAAAGGAAATTGTTTTAGCACAAAAAGATCTTTGGTATGTAATTCCACTTTTTCCGATGTTTGTAATTTTTTTTATTTCTGCTCTTGCAGAAACAAACAGGCCTCCTTTCGATCTTCCAGAAGCCGAGGCAGAATTAGTAGCAGGTTATCAAACTGAATATTCAGGAATGATGTACGCAATGTTTTGGTTAGGAGAGTATGCAAATATACTATTGATGTGTGCGATGGGCTCAATATTATTTTTAGGTGGATGGTTACCAATAATCGATCTTTATCCAATTAACTTAATTCCAGCTCCAATCTGGATGATCATAAAAATTTTATTCTTATTTTTCTTGTTCGCCTTAATAAAAGCTATTGTTCCAAGATACAGATATGACCAACTAATGAGACTAGGGTGGAAAATATTTCTACCATTTTCATTATTCTACTTAGTTTTAACAGCTAGCTTTTTATTTTATTTCGACAAACTACCGAAAGGAAATTTTTAATGACTTTAGGAAGAATTTTTAAAACCATTTTTTTAGTAGAGTTCGTCAAAGGATTATTAATGGCAATTAAAGAAATGTTTAAAAAATCTAAAACAATAAATTACCCATTTGAAAAAGGACCAATCAGTCCAAGAATGAGAGGTGAACATGCTTTAAGAAGATATCCTAACGGCGAAGAAAGATGTATTGCATGTAAATTATGTGAAGCTGTTTGTCCAGCCCAAGCTATTACTATTGAGTCAGCAGAAAGAGCCGATGGTAGCAGAAAAACTACGAGGTATGATATTGATATGCTTAAATGTATATACTGCGGGTTATGCCAGGAGTCTTGTCCAGTAGATGCAATAGTTCAAGGTCCAAATTTTGAGTTTGCAACAGAGACTAGAGAAGAACTTTATTATAATAAACAAAAATTATTGGATAATGGGGATAGATGGGAATCTGTTTTAGCTAAGAATATAAAATTAGATAAACCTTATAGATAATAGATAAAATGTTAGTTCACTCAATATTCTTTTATTTTTTTTCTGTTATAGCAATTTTTTCATCGCTAATGGTTATAACTTCAAGAAATACAGTTAACTCAGTTTTCTTTTTAATTTTAGATTTTATTTCTGTTGGTTGTCTTTTTATTATGGTTGGTGCTGAATTTTTAGGCATGATTATATTAATCGTTTACGTTGGCGCAGTAGCAGTATTATTCTTATTTGTTGTAATGATGCTAAATGTAGCTGAACAGAAACAATCTTGGTTTATTGGTAAAAAATCTACACATATTCCTACAGGATTAATTGTAAGCGTATTAATTTTACTCGAGTTGTTAGTTGTAGTAGGTGGCTGGAAATATAAAGACAACGTAATGTCTAGCAGCACTTTGGAATTATCAAATATTTCTAATACTCATCAATTAGGTTTAGTTATGTACACAGACTATATTTTATATTTTCAATTAGCAGGCATAATCCTATTACTCTCAATGATTGGAGCAATTTTATTAACTTTTAGACAAAGAAAAGGAGTAAAGAAACAAAGTTACTTTAACCAAATTTCCAGAAATCCATCCTCATCAATTGAACTTAAAGAGGCAGAGATAAATAAAGGAGTAAAAATTGATGATTGAAATTGGGTTGGGTCACTATCTTTCCTTAGGGGCGATAATATTTTTTTTAGGTGTAATTGGAATTTTTTTGAACAGGAAAAATATAATTGTAATTTTAATGTCTATCGAACTAATATTACTTGCTGTTAATATTAATTTGATTTCATTTTCAATTTTTTCAGGAGATATAGTTGGTCAAATATTTACTATGTTAATTTTGACAGTGGCCGCAGCTGAGGCAGCCATAGGACTAGCTATTATTGTAATCTACTATAGAAATAAAGGCTCAATTAGAGTTGAAGACATACATGGAATGAAAGGATAAATGGAATACGCTGTAATCTTTCTACCATTAATTGGAGCTATAATTGGTTTTCTAGGGAAATCACTAATTAAATATTTTTCAGAAGTTATTACAAGCTTATTGGTAAGCACTTCAGCTGTTTTATCTATTTTTATTTTTTGGAACGGTTTACAAAATAATGTCTATGGAAACTATAAAATATTTGAGTGGGTAAGTTCAGGAAATTTTGTAGCTAATTGGTCAATTAATTTAGATCCATTAAGTTCTGTGATGTTGGTCGTTGTTACTTTTGTTTCATCTCTTGTTCATATTTATTCAATTGGATATATGAGCCACGATCCTCACAAACCGAGATTTATGTCCTATTTATCATTATTTACATTTTCGATGCTAGTGCTTGTAGTATCAGATAATTTTTTACAATTATTTTTTGGATGGGAAGGTGTTGGTTTATGTTCTTATCTTTTAATCGGTTTTTGGTTTAAAAAGGAAAGTGCGAATAATGCGGCAATCAAAGCTTTCATTGTAAATAGAGTGGGAGATTTTGGTCTAGCAATAGGAATTTTTCTCATATTCTTTTATTTCGGTACAATTAATTTTAAAGAAGTTTTTGAATTAGTTCCTCAATTTATAGAAAATAAATTAGTATTTTTTGGGTTTGAAACAAGTTTAATAACTTTAATTTGTTTATTCTTATTTATTGGAGCAATGGGAAAATCAGCTCAATTTTTATTACACACTTGGTTACCAGACGCGATGGAAGGACCAACACCTGTTTCAGCTCTAATCCATGCTGCTACAATGGTAACAGCAGGAGTTTTTTTAGTTGTCCGATGTTCACCTTTGTTTGAATATTCTCAAACTGCATTAAACTTAGTAACCGTAGTTGGTATGATCACTGCAGTTTTTGCTGCCTCAGTAGCTCTAGTCCAAAACGATATTAAAAAAATTGTAGCATACTCTACCTGTAGTCAACTTGGGTATATGTTTTTTGCAGCTGGAGTAGGAGCATATCATGTAGCGATGTTTCATCTTTTCACGCATGCTTTCTTTAAAGCTTTATTATTTTTAGGATCTGGCTCTGTAATACATGCATTTAAAGATGAACAAGATATTCGAAATATGGGTGGAGTAAGAAAAAAACTTCCATACACTTACTTGTTCATGTTATTAGGTACGCTAGCATTAACAGGTTTCCCTTTTTTATCTGGTTTTTATTCTAAAGATGCAATAATTGAATTTGCATATTTAAGAAATTCATCTTTAGGAAATTATGCTGCAACCGTTGGAATTTTTACAGCCTTTTTAACATCAATATATTCTTGGAGATTATTTTTTAAAACATTTCATGGTAGTTATAATAACAAGAATATTCCGATAGAAGCTACTCACGAGTCACCATTAGTTATGCTGTTTCCTCTGCTGTTTCTTGGAATAGGTGCTGTGTTTTCTGGATACTTATTCAAAGATACTTTCATTGGTCATAATAGTAACGATTTTTGGCAATCATCAATATTCTTCTTAAACGAAATTAAACATGAATCTATTCCACTTTGGTTCTTAATACTGACACCAACTTTAGTTGTAATTTCCATCCCTATTTCATTTTACTATTTTATTCAAAACACAGGAATTTTGGAAGGATTCAAAAATACTAATTTACCATTGTATAAATTTTTAATTAACAAATGGTACATCGACGAATTATACGATTTAATTTTTGTTAATCCCTCTAAAAAGATAGGATCTTTTTTTTGGAAAAAAGGAGATCAAGGGTTTATTGATAGGTTTGGACCTGATGGAATATCAAAAGTTATAAAAAAACTCTCAGATAAAGCAGGACTTTTTCAAACTGGATTCATTTATGATTATGCTTTTGTAATGTTACTGGGACTTTCGCTTCTTCTTACTTATTTAATTCTAAATTAAAATGAACTTCCCAATTTTATCAACTTTAATATTTTTACCTTTAATAAGTTCTTTCTTTATATTCTTATCAAAAGGAAAGAAAAATAATTTTAGTGCAATTTATATTTCTTTATTTAGCAGCTTAGCCACTTTCATTTTATCTATATTTATTTGGTATTCAATGGACTTTTCATCTTCGGAATTTCAATTTTTGGAAGAGCAGTCTTGGATAAATAATTTTATAAAATTTAAATTAGGAGTAGATGGTATTTCAATACTCTTTATTGTTTTAACAACATTAATAACACCTATTTGTATAGTATCTTGCATAAATAGCGTTAAAGACAGAATTAAAGAGTTTCTGATTGCAATTTTAGTTTTAGAAACTTTCATGATTGGTGTTTTTTGTTCATTAGATCTAGTTGTCTTTTATTTATTTTTCGAAGCAGGGTTAATACCAATGTTTTTAATTATAGGTGTTTGGGGTGGGCCTAGGAGAGTCTATTCAGCCTTTAAATTTTTCTTGTTTACACTATTAGGCTCAGTTTTAATGCTTGCTGCTATCATAGCTATTTACTGGATAACTGGAACAACTGATGTAACTCAGATTTACGAGGTCAAAATACCTAAAGAATATCAAAATTTATTGTGGTTAGCTTTTTTTAGTTCTTTTGCAGTAAAAATGCCTATGTGGCCAGTACACACTTGGTTGCCAGACGCACACGTAGAAGCACCAACAGCTGGATCAGTAATTTTAGCCGCTATACTTTTAAAAATGGCGGGTTATGGGTTTTTAAGATTTTCTGTGCCAATGTTCCCTTTAGCTTCTGAGTATTTTACTCCATTGATTTACACTCTAAGTATAATTGCAATTATCTACACTTCATTAGTTGCTTTGATGCAAGAAGATATGAAGAAATTAATTGCATATTCATCAGTTGCTCATATGGGATATGTAACATTAGGGATATTCACTTTTACAAAACAAGGCATAGAAGGCAGCATTTATCAAATGATAAGTCATGGATTAATTTCAGCAGCTTTATTTTTATGTGTTGGAGTTGTTTACGACAGATTGCACTCAAGAATGATAAGTACTTATGGAGGAATAGTTAATTATTTACCAAAATATTCTTTTTTATTTATCGTTTTTGCTTTAGCTGGATTAGGTTTGCCTGGAACTTCTGGTTTTTTAGGAGAGTTTTTAGTTTTAACCGGTGCGTTTCAAAAAAGTTATTTGGTGGCGATGTTAGCCACTTTTGGAGTAGTTCTTGGAGCAGCTTATATGCTTTGGCTTACAAAGAGAGTTATTTTTGGAGTTACAAAGAATGAAGATGTTAAAAAAATGCATGATATTAATAAAACTGAAATTTTAATGCTAGGTATTTTAACTGTTTTAGTTATAGTTTTTGGATTTTATCCGGCACCTTTAATAGAAACTTTTGATATTTCTGTAAATAATTTAATAAATAACTATGAAATGGCAATCAGTTCTGAAGGAATAAAATAAAATGTTAAATAATTTAAATATTTTACTACCTGAAATATTCTTAACTTTATCAATCTTTTCGATCTTGATGATTGGAGTTTTTATCAAAGAGAGTTTTAATTTAATTTTCAATTTAAGTTCAGCGATTATTCTTTTTACAATTGCTATAATTTTAAATAGCTCAAATGAAACAGAAAAAGTATTTTTAGACAGCTTCACGAGAGATTCTTTTTCAAATTTTTTTAAAATTTTAATTTTAATAGCAAGTTTGTTTGTTCTTAATACATCTAAAGTTTTTATAATTGATAATAAAATAAGAAAGTTTGAGTATCCGATAATAATTCTTCTCTCAATCTTGGGAATGTTTTTTATGGTAAGTTCTAATGATATAATTTTATTTTATCTTGGTTTAGAGTTACAATCTTTATCTCTTTATATTTTAGCTTCTATTGATAGAGATAATTTAAGATCATCAGAGTCTGGAATAAAATATTTTGTACTTAGTGCCTTATCTTCAGGTCTATTATTGTATGGTTGTTCATTATTATATGGTTTTACTGGATCCACAAATTTTGACTTAATAGCAGATCAGTTAATTAAAGATAATAAAGGTGCTGTTTTTGCTATGGTATTTGTTTTAGTTGGCCTTGCATTTAAAGTGTCGGCAGTTCCATTTCATATGTGGACTCCTGATGTATATGAAGGAGCACCTACATCAATAACTAGTTACTTTGCAGTAGTTCCAAAAGTTGCTGGTTTAGCAGTGTTAATCAAGTTTATGTTTATACCATTTTCAAATATTTTATCAGAATGGCAATTAATAATTATTTTTATTTCAATTGCATCAATGATCTTAGGTGCAGTAGCAGCGATAGTTCAAAAAAATATTAAAAGATTATTAGCCTATAGTTCAATCGGACATGTGGGATATGCTTTGGCTGGTGTGGCCACTGGAGTTATTTCTGGATATGAAAGTTCTATTATTTATATATCGATTTATGTAGTTATGAATGTTGGAGCGTTTTCCTGTCTTTATTTGTTAAAAAAAGATGGAGAGTATCGAGAAAACATATCAGATTTATCAGGATTATCGAAAAAACAACCTCTTTTAGCAATTTCGTTTTTGGTAATATTATTTTCTCTGGCAGGCATACCACCTCTTGCAGGATTTTTTGCAAAGTTTTATGTCTTTACTGCTGTTATAGAGCAAAAAATGTATGCCTTAGCAATTATTGGATTATTAACAACAGTAATCTCAGCTTTTTATTATTTAAGAATTATTAAAATAATTTATTTTGATGACAGTGCAATTTCTTTTGATCCTGTAAAAAATAGTGTTGCAAAATTATCAGTTTTAATTAGTTGTGCAATTTTGATTACATTCTTTTTGTACCCAGCTATTTTAAACAATTTAGTGGATGCACTATTTATTAATTAATGAAGATTAAGTCATTAAAATTTAAAAGTGTTAATAGCACAAATAATATTGCATTAGATCTAATTAAAAAAAATAAATTTAAGCCTACTCTAATCTCTGCCGAACAACAAATTAAAGGCAGGGGAACAATGGGAAAAAAATGGGTTTCCAAAAAAGGAAATTTGTATCTGACAATTTATTTCGAAATTGACCAAAAAAAAATTAACTTTAAACATTACGCAGTACTTAATGCATATTTATTAAAATATATAATTAGAAAAAATTATTCAGATCAGGTTCAAATTAAATGGCCTAATGATTTATTGATTAAAAAAAAAAAAATTTGTGGAATCTTACAAGAAGTGCTTAAAAATGGAAATAAAAACTTCCTAATAGTTGGAATAGGCATTAATACAAATTTTAATCCAACAACTAATCAATTTAATTCAATTTCATTAAAAGATATAACTAAAAAAAAAATTAATAACAAAAAGCTATTAGAAAATATCAAAAAAGAGTATGAAAATTTGCTAAGAAGATTAAAAACATATTCATTTCAAGAATTAAAAAAAATGTATAAATAATTTATGAAATACTTAATCGGAGATATAGGCAACACATCCACGAAAATTTGCCTATTAAATCACAAATTTAAAATTGTAAAACATTTCGAAATTGATACTAAAAAAAATATAAAAAATAATTTTTTAAAAAAAATTTTAAGTCGTTATAAAACAAACAATCTAAATCCAAATTTTTTATTTTCAAGCGTTGTTCCATTAGCATTTAAAAAAATGAAAAAAAGATTTAAATATACTAAATATAAAATTTATGAAGTTAAGGATTTTGATTTAAAAAAATTAATCAAATTAAATGTAAAAAATACAAAACAACTAGGCTCAGATAGGATAGCGAATGCAATTGGTGTCCAAAAGTTTAAAAATTGTTTAGTAGTAGATTTTGGAACAGCTACTACATTTGATGTTATTAAGAATAACATCTATGAAGGAGGCGTAATTGCTCCGGGTGTTAAACTCTCAATTACTAATTTATATAACTCAACTGCTCTACTTCCTTTAATTAAATTGAAAAATATTAAAAATAGTTTTGGAAAAAATACTAAAGATGCTCTAAATGCTGGATTTATGTGGGGTTACGAGGGCTTGATAAATAATATAATAAATAAAATTGTTAAAACTAATAAAACAAATTTTAAAATTATTTTAACTGGTGGTTTTGCAAATTTTTTTAAAAAATCAATTAAAAAAAAAGTGTTGATCGATCAAAATATAACAATCAAAGGAATAGCAAAAATTTATAAGAAATTTTTATGAGTAAAGAAGAATTACTTTTTTGTCCATTAGGGGGATCTGGTGAAATTGGCATGAATATGAATCTCTTTGCGTATGGTAAAGAAGATAATCAAAAATGGATAATCGTTGATATGGGGGTAACTTTTGCCGACGACTCTATTCCTGGTATTGATTTAATTATGCCCGACCCAGGTTTTATAATTGATAAAAAAGATGATTTGCTCGGTGTAGTTTTAACTCATGCACATGAAGATCATATAGGTGCCATAGCACATATTTGGCCTGAGCTTAAATGCAAATTATATGCAACACCTTTCACTGCAGCATTAATTACAGAAAAATTTAAAGAAAAAAAAATTGATATCTCTTCTTATTTAAAGATTGTACCTTTAAATGGCAAAATTAAACTTGGAGAATTTGAAATTGACTTTGTTACATTAACTCACTCAATTTTAGAGCCTAATGGATTAAGTATTAAAACACCGTTAGGAACAATTTTACACACAGGTGATTGGAAAATAGATCCTAATCCTTTGATCGGAAATAAAATTGATGAAGAAAAATTAAAAAAAATTGGAGACGAGGGTGTTTCTGCAATGATTTGTGACTCAACAAATATTTTTAGCCCTGGAAGAGCAGGATCAGAGGCAGATGTAAGAGATAGCTTGCTTAGAATAATGGAACTTAAAACTAAAAGGATTTTAGTTACTTCATTTGCTTCAAATGTGGCAAGGATGGAGTCTATTTTTTATTGTGCAAAGAAAACAGGTAGATCTATTTGTCTTGTTGGTAGATCAATGCACCGAATATATAAAGCTGCAAAAAAATGTGGTTATCTAAAAGGATTAATTGAACCACTCGAACCAAGAGATGCAAAAAAGGTATCTAAAAATAAAATCTTATATTTAGCAACTGGAAGCCAAGGTGAACCTATGGGGGCCATGAATAGAATAATTAATGGAACCCACCCAGAAGTATTTTTAGAAGATGGTGATTGTATAATTTTTTCTTCAAAAATTATTCCTGGAAATGAAAAAAAATTATATCAACTGCAAAATCTAATAGTAAAAAATAACATGGAGATAATTAGCGAAGAAAATGCGTTTGTTCATGTTTCAGGCCATCCTAATAGAGACGATTTAAAAGATATGTATAAATGGGTAAAACCTAAAAGCGTTATCCCTGTTCATGGTGAGCACAGACATATGCAAGAACATGTTAAGTTTGCAAAAGAAATGCAAGTTCCTAAAACATTATTAATTGAAAACGGAGACATAATAAAATTATTACCAGGTAATCATCCAGAAATTGTAGATAAAGCACCATCAGGCAGAATTTATTTAGATGGTAGTGTGAATGTAGAAACAGATTCACAGTCAATTAAAGATAGAAAGAATTTATCAATCAATGGCTATTTAGAAATTACACTTTTACTCTCAAATAATGGAAAAATAAAAAAACCAATCATTTCATTCAAAGGGATACCAGAAAGTCAAAAAAAAGATCCATTTATTTTTGATATGGAAGATGAAATCTTTAATATTTGTAGAACATTTTCTTTAGATAACGCAAAACAACAAAAAAATTTAATAGAGACAATTAAACAAAATTGCAGAAGAATTGTTAGAGAAAAAACAGGAAAAAAACCTTTCACTAATATTAATATTGCGAGGGTTTAGTGGGAATTACCGGTTCTATTATAGTTTATGTTTTAATTTGGTGGATAATTTTCTTTTCCGTGCTACCCGTTGGAATTCAATCAAATAAAGAAAAATTTAAAGAAAAAATAGACGGTATTGATCCAGGAGCTCCTATAAATCCTAAAATTGGGAAAAAATTTTTAATTACAACTTTAATTACTTCTATAATTTTTATTGTAATATATTATCTAGTTGAGTTTAATTTATTAAATTTAAGAGAATATTTGCAATAAAATGTACCTTTCAAAATTATTTATTCCAATAACTAAAGATTTACCAGCTGAAGCTAAGATTAAGTCTCATCAATTAATGTTACGAACAGGTATGATAAAACAATCTTCAGCAGGAATTTATTCCTGGCTACCTTTAGGCTTCAAAGTAATGAAAAAAATAGAACAAATCGTCAGAGAAGAACAAAATTCTATCGGTGCACAAGAAATGTTAATGCCAACTATTCAATCGTCTGAGATTTGGAAAGAAAGTGGTAGATACGATGATTATGGTGAAGAGATGCTAAGAATAAAAGATCGCCAAGGGAGAGAAATTTTATATGGACCAACAAATGAAGAACTTATTACAGATGTTTTTAGATCAAGTGTAAAATCATATAAATCACTGCCCCAACTTTTATATCATATTCAATGGAAATTTAGAGACGAGATAAGACCTAGATTTGGAGTAATGCGATGTAAAGAGTTTTATATGAAAGATGCATATTCTTTTGATGTATCAGACGAGGAAGCAAAAAAATCTTACAATAAAATGTTTTTTTCCTATCTTAAAACTTTTAATAGATTGGGATTAAAAGCAATTCCTATGGCCGCAGACACAGGACCTATTGGTGGAGACTTATCTCACGAATTTATCATATTAGCTGAAACTGGAGAAAGTCAAATTTATGCAGATAAAAAAATTTTCGAAATTGATTTAAATAAATATGAATTCGAAGATAGTTCTCTGGGACAAATGCGAAAAGATTTTACTGATATTTATGCTGTAACAGATGAAAAATATAATGAAAAAAAGTTTAATGAGTCCGTAGATAAAAAAGACCAGATTAAAACCAAAGGGATAGAAGTCGGACATATATTTTATTTTGGAGATAAATACTCAAAACCAATGAGCTGTACAATTGATGATAAAAGTGGAAAAAAAATATCCGTAAAAATGGGATCTTATGGCATTGGAGTTTCCAGATTAGTTGGAGCAATTATAGAAGCTAAATATAACAACAATGTAATGAAATGGCCAAAATCTGTTTCACCATTCGACGTAGTAATAATTCCAAGTTTTAATAAAAATAATAAAGAAAATTTAATAAAAGCTGAAAAAGTTTACCATGATCTAAAAAAACAAAATATTGACGTATTGTTAGATGATCTTGATGAAAATATGTCTAATAAATTTAAAAAACATGACTTAATAGGTATACCTTACCAAATTATTATTGGGTCAAAATCTGAAGGTGATAGATTTGAGTTTAAAGAACTAAACTCTGAAAGTGCAATATTAAGTTTAGAAGACATTAAATCTAAACTTAAGAATTGATACCTTGTTTACAAAAATTGAAAGATTAATTTCATTAAGAAATCTTAGGCCTAAAAAAAAAGAGGGATTTTTAAAAATAATTTCTATTTTTTCCTTTTTAGGAATAATGCTTGGTGTAGCAATACTTATTATTGTTATGTCAGTAATGAATGGTTTTAAAACTGATTTAACTAAAAAAATTTTAGGTCTTAATCCTCATATAGTAATTCAACCAAACAGCTTTACTATAGATAATGAATATTTATTAAAAATACGCCAAGAATTCCAAGATATATCAATAAGTAAAACTTTTTCTGGTGAGGGTATAGTAATAAGTAATGATAAAGCAAAAGGAGTAATACTAAAGGGAGTAAATCAGAATGAAAAAAAAATATCTGAATTTTTAGAAAAAAATATCGTATCAGGTAAAATTGAGGAATTTAATAAAAATAGTATTCTTATTGGATCTGAGCTTGCTTTTAATCTTAATTTAAAAGAAGGTGATTATACCAGCTTAATGTCTTCGGCATTTGTTGCTACTCCTCTAGGAAATTTGCCTAAGCAAGAAAGTTTTAGAGTAGCAGGTATTTTTAATACAGGTTTTATAGAATTTGACCAGAATATAATTTTTTTGAACGTAAATGATTCTTTATCAATATTTGATAAGGATTTTAAAGATCAAAATATTGAAATTTATTTAAATGATCCTTTAAAAGCTGATAGATACAAAGAAAAAATTGAAAAACTAAATCAAAATTACTTTATTTATACATGGACAGATTTAAATAAATCTTTTTTTAGCGCTCTTAAAGTTGAAAGAAATGTGATGTTTATAATTTTAACTTTAATCATAATTGTTGCAGCTTTTAATATAATTTCTGGATTAACAATTTTAATAAAAAACAAAACAAAGGAAATTGCTATTCTAAAAACTTTAGGATTTAGTAATACATCAATAAAAAAAACTTTTTTTTTAACTGGATTTTCTATAGGTTTTTTTGCATCAATCAGCGGTGTTATTCTGGGAGTTTTATTCTCATTAAATATTGAAAAAGTAAGAGTAATTTTATCTTCAGCATTCAATTTAGAAATATTTCCACCAGATATTTATTTTTTAGAAAAACTTCCAAGTGAGATTAATATATATTCAATATCAATTATCTTTATTTTATCTTTAATAGTGACAGCAATCGCTTCATATATACCTGCTAGAAATATTTCAAAAATGAAAACCTTTAGAGCCTTAAAATATGAATAATTCAATATTAGAAATTTTTAATTTAAAAAAAACCTATAAGCACTCAAACGGTATTATTACACTTTTTGATAAATTAAATATTAATATAAAGAAAGGAGACCTTGTTGCTTTAGTAGGCCCATCTGGATCTGGAAAGTCATCTTTGCTTCATTTGCTCGCGTTACTAGATGATCCTTCTAAAGGTGGCATAAAAATTAACAATATTTCAACAAATACACTAAATGATGAGGAAAAAGATAAAATTAGAAGAGAAGAGATATCAATAATTTTTCAAGATAATAATTTGTTAAATGATTTCACAGCCATTGAAAATGTTATGATGCCATTATTAATAAAAAATATTAATAGAGAAGAGGCAAAAAAAAGAGCACAAAGAATCTTAAAGTCAGTAAAAATTCTGGAGAGGTCCCAACATTTTCCAAATGAATTGTCAGGTGGCGAGCAACAAAGAGTTGCTATAGCTAGAGCTTTGATAGCAGAAACTAATTTAATATTAGCAGATGAACCGACAGGTAATCTTGATTATAAAACTTCTTTAGAAATATTTTCTTATTTTCTAAAACTTAAAAAAATCAAAAAAACAATTATTTTTGCAACTCATAATAGAGAACTTGCTAACAGGGCAGATTACAAGTTGTCAATTTCTAACGGTGGTATAAAACGGGTTAATGCCCGTTAGTAATAAAAATTTTAACAATATAAAAGTTCATACACAGTATTCCATTTGTGAGGGCGCAATTAAAATTGATGAATTAGCAGATTATTGTAAAGCCAATAAAATAAAATCTTTAGGTTTAGCGGATAGCTACAACTTGTGCGGAGCACTAGAATTTTCCGAAAAGTTATCAAAAGTGGGAACTCAACCGATTATTGGAACACAGATAAATTTAAAAGCCAAAGGAGTAATTGGAAAAGTTACTTTGTATGCAACCACAGAGGTTGGTTATAAAAACTTAACAAAATTATCTTCAAAAAGTTATTTAGATAGTTCGCTAACAGATGAGCCTGCTTGTGATATTAATGACCTTATTCAAAATAACAAAGATCTAATATTATTAACAGGAAATTATTTAAATTTTTTTGGAAAACTCTATTACAAGAATAAGTCAAAAGACCTTGAAGAGATACTAAATACTTTAAAGAAAAATTTTAATGATAATAGGCTATATATTGAAATCCAGCGTCATAGTGAAGATCAAGAAAAAAATTTTGAAAATTATTTATTAGAAATTTCAAAAAAACTTAACTTACCCTTAATTGCATCTCAAGAAATATTTTATCTTGATCAAGATATGTATGAGGCTCATGATGCTTTAGTTTGTATAGGTGAGAAAAATTTTATAGATGATACAAATCGTTTTAAATATAGCAACCAGCATTTCGTTAAGCCTTCAAATGATCTTAAAACTTTATATTCAGATATACCAGAAGCTTTAGAAAATAATTATAATTTTCATTTAAGATTTAATTTTAAACCGAAAAAATCAAAACCAATTCTTCCATCTATTGAAGGTGGTGAAAATATTTCTCCAGAAAAAGAGCTTTTAAGATTAGCAAAAATCGGTTTAGAAAATAGATTAAATAACTTTATTTTAAAAAAAGAAAGCATTCAAAAAGAAGAACAAGTTATCAAAAAGTATGAAGATAGACTTTTTCATGAAATAAACATCATTAACTCTATGGATTATGCTAGTTATTTTTTAATTGTTTCTGATTATATCAAGTGGGCAAAAAAAAATTCTATACCAGTTGGACCGGGTAGAGGTTCTGGAGCAGGATCTTTAGTAGCTTATTGTTTAGATATTACAGACTTAGACCCTATAGAATTTGATTTAATCTTTGAACGTTTTTTAAACCCAGATAGAATTTCTATGCCAGATTTTGATATAGATTTTTGTGAGGAAAAAAGAGACCAGGTTTTTGAATATTTAAAAACTAAATATAAAAATGGTGTAGCACATATAATTACTTTTGGAAAATTGAAAGCAAGAATGGCATTGAGAGATGTAGGAAGAGTTTTAGGTCTTTCATATGGACATGTAGATAGAATTTGTAAAATGGTACCATTTGATCCTTCTAGACCACTTACTCTTCAAGAGTCGATTGATAGAGAACCAAGATTTAAAGAAGAAATTAAGAGTAATGCAAAAGTGAAAAAACTTTTAGAATTATCCTTAAAATTAGAGGGGCTTAATCGTAATATGGCCACTCACGCAGCAGGAGTTGTTATAGCTGGAAATAAATTGTCTGAGCAATTTCCTTTATATATTGATCACAGTTCAAATTTAACCTTACCGTCAACCCAATACGATATGTATTCATCTGAAAACGCAGGTTTGGTGAAATTTGATTTACTTGGATTAAAAACATTAACTGTAATTGATAAAACAATTAAACGATTAAAACAAAAAAATATTAATTTAGATATTAGCAAAATTAATCAAAATGATGAGAAAGTATTCTCTTTACTTTCAACTGGAGAGACAACTGGGTTATTCCAACTTGAAAGTGCAGGAATGAGAGATGCTATCAGACAAATGAAACCAAATAAATTTGACGATATAATTGCTCTTGTTGCTTTATACAGGCCTGGACCAATGAGCAACATTCCTGTTTATAATGATTGCAAGAACGGGATTAAAGAACCTGATTATATTCATCCGACACTTAAAGAAATATTAAAATCGACTTATGGAATTATTATCTATCAAGAACAAGTGATGCAAATCGCACAAATATTGGCAGGGTTTACAGCAGGAGAAGCAGATATATTACGTCGAGCAATGGGAAAGAAAAAAAAGGCCGAACTGGACAAACAAAAAGAAAGATTTATCAATGGTGCTATAAAAAATGGTATCGCAAAAGATGTTGCAAATTTTGTTTTTACAAAAATTGAACCATTTGCACAGTATGGATTTAACAAAAGTCATGCAGCAGCTTATGCTCTAATAGCTTATCAAACAGCTTTTTTAAAAACATATTATAAAGAAGATTTTATTGCTGCTACGATGTCAACAGAGCTTACCAGCACTTCAAAACTAAGAGAGTTTGTAGAAGAGTTAAAAAAACTTAATATTAAGATTATTAATCCATCAATCAATGAGTCTTTCCCAGATTTTAGGGCCACAGATGGAAAAATTTTCTATGGCTTAGGAGCGATTAAAAATGTTGGTTATGAAGCTATATCAAATATCGTAAATGAGAGAGAAAAAAATGGAAAATTTAAATCTTTCACCGATTTTATGAATAGAGTTAATTCAAAAGATATCAATAAATTACAATTAGAAGGCTTAGTAAAAGCTGGAGTGTTTGATGTTTTTGAAAAAGATAGAAATAAAATTATGGTTTCTATTCCAAAAATTATTCAAAATGTAAAAAATATCAATGAAGATAAAGAAAGTCGTCAAACAAATCTTTTTATTAATAGTGAAAGTGAAGAAGGGGCCTTTGTGTTTCAACATTCCACACCATGGAAAAAGAAAAAGCTATTATCTGAAGAATTCAATGCAATTGGTTTTTATTTAACCGATCATCCTCATAATGAGTTTGAAGAAATATTTACTCAATTTAATATAAAAACTTATAATGAATTTTATGCTAACAATGCAAAAGAGGGATTAGTTGCTGGCACTATAATGTCAATTCAAGAGAAAAAAAGTGCAAAAGGGACTCCGTACGCTATAGTAAAATTTAGTGACAAAAATTCTGAATTTGAATTATTCTTATTTGCTGAAATTTTAGTTTCAAATAGATCTATATTAAAAGAGTCGGAAACATTTGTTCTTACATTGCAAAAAGATAATAATACTGCTGAGAATATTAAAAAAAGAATTAATATAAGGAAAATACTTCATTTGGATGACTTAATTAAAAAACCCTATTCAAAAGTAACTATCGAATTAAAAAAAGATTTTAACATTGAGGAAATAAAAAAAATGCTTTCTAGTTCAGGAGAAACTAAAGTTAATTTAGTGATAAAAGATAAAAACAAAAAAATTTACTATTCATTGGAGAAATACAGAAAATTTGATTTAAATCATTTAAAAGCTCTAAAAGCCAAGGATTATGTGGAAAAAATAACTGTTTAGACTGTTGATTTTTTACCTTGATTGTATATATGTGTTCTTATTTCGCACACAGTTATAAGGGCAGTGCCCTACCGGTCCATTTTTTGGAGTTACTGTGGTGGATTAACCGGGAAAATTAATGAACGTACCAAAAGTAGACATAAAACAATTATTGGAAGCTGGAGTACACCTAGGTCACAAAACATTAAGGTGGAACCCAAAAATGAAGAGATACATTTTTGGAGAGAAAAATTCTATACACATTATTGATTTGACTCAAACAGTTGATTTTATAAAAAATGCATTAACACAAGTCCATAAAGTTATAGCAAGCGGAGGAAAACTTCTAGTTGTTTCAACTAAAAAACAAGCGTCTGAACAAATAAGTGATCTTGCAAAAGAAACCGGTCAATATTTTGTTAATTATAGATGGCTTGGAGGAATGCTTACAAATTGGAACACAATACAAAATTCTATAAAAAGACTAAAAAAATTAGACGATCAATTATCAAAAGAAAATCTTGGATTTACAAAAAAAGAGATACTTAAATTTGGTAAAGAAAAAGAGAAACTTCAAAGGTCGTTGGGTGGAATTTCAGAAATGAAAAAAACACCTGATCTAATATTTATAATTGATACGAATATAGAGTCACTTGCAGTGGCAGAGGCAAAAAAACTAGGTATACCTATAATAGCTGTTTTAGATACAAATTCAGATCCTACAGGCATCGATTACCCAATCCCAGGCAATGATGATGCAAGAAGATCTATAAATTTATACTGTGAACTAATAAAAGATACAATTAAAGATGCCGAAAAGTTTATTAAAGATCCTAATGATAAGTCCGATCAAAAAAACTCTAATAAAATTAAAGAAAAAAAATAAACTCAAACTGAAGAATTAGATGTCAAATAAAGATTTATTAGACAATATAAAAAAGCTTAGAGAATTAACTGGCGTAGGTTTTAAAGATTGCAAAATTGCAATAGATGAAACTAAAGGTGATATAGAAAAGTCAATTGAATTTTTGAGAAAAAAAGGAATAGCTAAGGCTTCTAAAAAAATGAGCAGAACTGCTTCTGAAGGCTTGGTATTAGTTAAAGAGGAGGCAGGCAAAGCTGCATTAATTGAAATCAATAGCGAAACAGATTTTGTTGCTAAAAACCAAAATTTTATAAATTTTTGTAAAGAACTTTCTGAGATAAATTTTAAAGTAAAGAGCGATATGAAGAGATTAAACGACACTCAGATGGAGAATGGAATTTTAGTTAAAGATAATTTAGTAAATTTAATCGCGAAAATTGGTGAAAAAATTACAATTAGAAGAGCTGATTATTACGATAATAATGATGGACAAAATTTTTTTTATGTTCATTCTGCTTTAGATAAAGGAATAGGCAAAATTATTTCATTAGTTAAGTTAGATGGAATTGTTCAAGGGAAAAATGATATTATTGGAAATAAAATCGCTATGCATATAGCTGCATCAAATCCATTAGCTCTAGATAAAGATGGGATCGATAAAAAAATTGTCGACAAAGAATTAGAAATAATTAAAGCAGAAATTACCAATTCAGGCAAACCTTTAGAAATGGCTGAAAAAATTTCAAAAGGAAAAATATCAAAATTTTTAAATGACAATTCACTTCTTAATCAAATTTGGATTATGGACCCCAAAAAAAAAGTCACAGATATCCTGAAAGAAAATTCAGTTGCTCAAGAGCTAAAAATTATTAGTTTTATAAGATATAAAGTAGGTGAAGGAATCTAAAAGTGAGTAATCATTTTGAAGAAAAAAATTATTCATCAAAAATGGATAAAAGTATCCAGTCTTTAAAAAAAGATATTTCAACTCTAAGAACTGGCAGAGCGAATACAAATATGCTTGATACTATTAAAGTAGATGTTTACGGTCAGCTTATGCCTATCAACCAATTAGCTACAATTAGCGTCCCTGAAGCAAGATTAATTTCAATACAAGTTTGGGATAAAGTCAATACAAGCTTAATAGAAAGCGCAATCCAAAAATCTGAGCTTGGAATAAATCCACAAATAGATGGACAAATGATAAGATTAAGAATTCCAGATTTAACAGAAGAAAGAAGAAACGACTTAATAAAAGTACTTAAAAACATGGGTGAAAAAAGTAAAGTCGCAATTAGAAATATTAGAAGAGAAGCGAATGAAGAGCTTAAAAAAAAACATAAAGAAAAAATAGTTTCAGAGGATGAAGGTAAAAATTACGAAAAAAATATACAAAAACTTACTGATACAAATATAGAAAATATTGAAAAAATTTTATCTGAGAAAGAAAAAGAGATAAGTCAAATATGAACACTCTCGACCATATTGCCTTTATAATGGACGGCAATGGAAGGTGGGGAGAGATTAAAAAAAAAAGTAGAAACTTTGGTCATTTAAAGGGACTAGAAACAGTAAAAAAAGTTGTTAAAAGTTCAATTGATTTAAAAATTCCTGTAATAACGTTTTTTGTTTTTTCATCTGAAAATTGGAAAAGACCTAAAACAGAAGTAGAATATTTATTTGGATTAATTAAAAATTATTTTACTAAAGAAATCAAAAATGTCATTAGACAAGGAATAAAATTAAATATCATAGGGGAATTAAAAGAATTACCTAAAGACGTAAGAAAAACTTTATATAAAAGCATGTCTCTAACAAAAAAAAACAAAAAAATTCAAGTGAATTTAGCAATAAATTATGGATCAAAAAAGGAAATAGTAAATACTATAAAAAAAATTAAAACAAAAATTTCAATAAATAATTTTGAAAAAAATCACTATACCAAATATTTGCCTGATCCTGATATACTAATAAGGACAGGTGGCCACCAAAGATTAAGCAATTTTTTATTGTGGCAATTAGCTTATGCTGAAATTTTTTTTTTAAAAAAATTATGGCCTGATTTTAATGTTATTGATTTAAAACGTATAATCAAAAAATTTAACAAGATAAAAAGAAATTTTGGAGCAATATGATTACAAAAAATTTTAAAGAAAGATTAACAACTTCTTTATTATTAATTTTTCTAACTATATTAATTTTTAATTATAAATTTTTATTTGTTTATACCCTTATTATTTTAGGTATTTTATCTATTATTGAATTTTTTAATCTCAATAAAAGAATTTTTAAAAAAAATATATCCATTTTTATTTTGAATTTTTTTTTTATTTTTTATGTATTTATTTTTTGTCTAATAATAAGTATTTTCTATAATTATTTTCATCTAAAGATTATTATATTTTCAATATTATTATGTTGTATCGCCTCAGATATCGGTGGTTATTTTGTTGGTAAAATTTTAAAAGGTCCAAAGATATCAAAAATTAGTCCAAATAAAACAATTTCAGGTTCAATTGGATCAATATTTTTTTCATGTATATTTCTATCTTTTTTTTACTTTTATTTGCTGAATAAAATTCATTTAGAGTATTTTATTATAGGAACTTTAACTTCAATTTTTTGCCAAATAGGAGATTTATTATTTTCTTTAATGAAAAGAAAAGCAAACTTAAAAGATACAAGTAACTATTTGCCAGGGCACGGTGGAATTTTAGATAGGATAGATGGTATACTTTTAGGTCTACCGTTTGGTATTTTATCGATAATAATATTTTTACCATAATGATTAAAACAATTTCTATTCTTGGCTCTACAGGTTCAATTGGGCTTACATCTTTGGATATTATAGAAAAAAAAAAAAATTTTTTTAAGGTTTATTTATTATCAGCTAATAAAAATTATAAGCTAATTACGAGACAAATAAAAAAATATAAACCAAGTATTTTTGTTATAGGCAATTATTCAATTTTTAAAAAAGTTTCTAAAGCATATAAGAGTAAAAAAACTTTAATAGTAAATCAAATTGATCATAATTTTATAAAAAAAAAAACTGATATTACTATTGCAGCAATACCAGGCATTGCAGGATTGTTACCTACCATCAAAATGATTGAGAAAAGCAAAAAAGTTTTAATAGCAAACAAAGAGTCAGTTATATGTGGTTGGAACTTAATTAAAAAAGCAGCAAGTAAAAATCAAACTTCTATTATACCAGTAGACTCTGAACATTTTTCTATTTACAAGCTTTTAGAGAACAATCAATACAATCAAATTAGAAAAATTTATATAACAGCCTCTGGCGGACCATTTTTAAACTTAGACCCAAAAAAATTTAAAAATATAAAAGTTCATCAAGCTTTAAAACATCCAAAATGGAAAATGGGAAAAAAAATTTCAATAGACTCTGCAACTCTAATGAATAAAATGTTAGAATTAATTGAGGCTGAAAAAATTTTTAAAATTCCACTAGAAAAAATAGAAATTCTAATTCATCCAAATTCTATTGTTCATGCTATCGTAAGCTTAAAAAACGGGATAAATAAACTTTTATACCATAGCACATCTATGACTGTTCCATTAGCTAATGCAATTTTTGATGGCAAACTATCTATTGATGATTTTATGTCAAAAAACTTCTCCTATAAAAAAAAAGATGAAATGCTTAATCAGTTTAATTTCAAAAAAGTAAATAAAAAAATATTTCCAATTATTATCATTAAAAATAGACTAAACGAATACCCCTCTACTCCAATAATAATTAATGCTAGCAATGAAATTTTAGTACAGAAATTT
>CACMJB010000004.1 GCA_902613915.1 uncultured Pelagibacteraceae bacterium
AAGCCTGGATCGTTTAGGCTTTGGCGAAAAAGAGTGCATAACACAAGTATAAAACACCGAAAAAAATTTAAGCTTGAGAGAAAAAAAATGAAAGAAAAAATAAAAATTTCTGATATGTATTAATTATGAAAAAAGTAACAATGTATTCAGGTGATCCTTGTACTTATTGCGGTGCTGCAAAGGCACTTCTTAAAAGCAAGAATGTAGAGTTTGAAGAGTTTGATATTTGGAAAGATCCAGCTAAAGCAAAAGAAATGCTTCAGAGAACAAACGGCAAAAGAACAATTCCACAAATGTTTATAGGAGATCATTACATTGGCGGGAATGATGATTTACAAGCTCTTAATAGAAGCGGCGAGTTAGATAAACTTTTAGCTTAAATCTTTTAAAAAAGGCATTGCATTTCCAGCACCTTGTTTGGTTGTTGATGCTCCGGCGACTTTATTTGCAAATTCAAGGCACTCTTTAATAGGTTTATTTTGAGATAAACTATAAGCTAATCCCCCGTTAAATGCATCTCCTGCTCCAGTAGTATCAGTTACTTTTACAGAATTTGCTTTAAGATAAATGTCCTCTTTACCATCTGAGTAAAATAAGCCTTTTTCTCCTAGCGTAATTACAATTTTTTTTATTCCCATTCCTAAAAGTTTTTCAGAAGCAACTTTAGCTTCTTTTTCATTTGTAATTTTAATTCCCGTATAAAATTCTGCTTCAGTTTCATTTGGTGTAAAGAAATCTATATAGTCAAAAAAACCTTTAATCTCTGAAGCGGGTGCTGGATTTAGAATAGTTAAACAATTATTTTCTTTTGCAGCTTTAAGACAATGCAAAGTTACTTCTTTTGGTACTTCTAATTGTGTTAAGAAAATTTTTGATTTTTTTATAGTATCAATGTGATTATCAAGCTCTTTAGTAGTAAGTGATGACGGTGCGCCTGTAATAACGTTAATTGCATTTTTGCCAGAGTTTTGATCAACTAATATTCCTGCAACACCTGTTTGAGAATTTTCATCCTGAATAATGTTAGTGGTGCTTATGTTATCTTTTTTTAATGTGTTTAGTGCAAGTTCACCATAATTATCTTTTCCAATTTTCGAGATAAAAGAAA
Organism: uncultured Pelagibacteraceae bacterium; assembly: GCA_902613915.1. Taxonomy (GTDB): domain Bacteria; phylum Pseudomonadota; class Alphaproteobacteria; order Pelagibacterales; family Pelagibacteraceae; genus Pelagilacustribacter. The sequence goes on from CACMJB010000004.1 coordinate 1,109, forward strand.
CTTTACCTCCCAATCTTGCTACTGCAATAGCTTGGTTACATCCCTTTCCTCCTGGGCCGATATTATATTTAGTTCCTAATATGGTTTCACCAATAGCTGGTATTTTTGATCCTGAAAAACTTATGTCTGCAACAAATATACCTAGAACAGAAATTTCACTCATTAACCAAGCGTAGTGAGGATCGGAAAGATTGTCAAAATATAATAGCTGATAACTTGAATTTGATTAGTGGCAATTAATATACCCGTTAATAGTAAAATTGCTCCGCCAGTTTTAGTCACTCTTCCATAATATTTACTAAAACCTTTTCTCGTAGTTAAAAATCTACTCATATAATAACCAGACAAAATAAAAGGTATTGCTAATCCTAAAGAGTAAAATGAAAGCAATAATACACCTGTGCCAATTGAAGCTTCTGTAGCTGACAATGCTAAAATAGATCCTAACACTGGCCCTATACAAGGTGTCCAGCCAAAAGCAAAAGCTGCACCAACTAATAATGGAAAGGCATAATTGTCTTTATATCCTTTAGTTTCAATTCTTTTATCTTGATTTAAAAAATTGAAATTCAAAATTCCTAACATTTGAAGAGAGAATAAAATTATTAAAATTCCTGCTGCTATTCGCAATTCATTAGATATAAATAATAATATATTTCCTACTGCTGAAGCTGTTGCACCTAAAATAATAAAAACAAATGAAAACCCTAATGCAAATAAAATTGTTTTTATAAGAACATTTTTTTTATCTTGTTCAATTTCATTCAAGTTTTTTCCAGTGATATAAGAAATGTAGCCAGGTATTATCGGCAGAACACATGGAGTTAAAAAACTTATAAATCCCGCGCCAAATGCAAAAGCTAATTTTACAATCATTTAATCTTTATATTTGCCTTTAATCTCTCCCGCAATTACAATATTGGCTCATGATAATAAAATACATTGGTTTTCTATTTACTCTTCTTTGGTCTTACACATTTATTAAAACACAGAGTTTATTTAAAAAAGGATCTGGGTTTTTGATAACGTTATTTGTTTCAAATATTTCATGGTTAACTTTTATTGCGGCTTGTTTTTATGGCTTTAAAAATTTTGAGTTTTACTATGTTTTAATAGGGATAGGTTTTATTGTTGCGCTTGTTCAATTAACTTTTGGGCGGATAAGCTTGCTCATTAATTCAAAATTTGAAAACAAACAAAACTTAATAAGAATAAAAACAGTTATTGAATACTGTATTATTATTGCAATACTTTATTATATTTTTGCCTAATCAGTTTGAATTGATCCTAAAACATCAAAATCTTTGTTAGTTATTACAATTTCACCTGAACTAGGAACTGCGTTTGTAACAGCAGTTATAATACTGTAGTGAGTAACAAGAACTAAATTTTTACCTTTTCCATCCCACTTGCTAACATAATCATAAAGTTCATTAAGTTGTTTGCCCTCATTTTTATCGTAAGGAGATTGGAAGGTAGAGTTTAGAGCTGTAAATTCCCTAAAATCACCGAAAGCATGTTTTGCAGTATCTTTGCATCTGCACCATTGGCTACTTAAAACTTGATCAACTGGCACTTTATTTTTTTTAAAGAGTTTGCCAATTTTCTTTGACTGGTTAATACCAGTACGATTTAAATTTCTTTGTGTTTTACAGTCATCAATTTTAAAACCTGCAGGATCTCCTCCACCCGGTGCTAAAGAATGTCTAATTAAAATAATTTTATCTCCCTCTTTTGCTATTTTCCAAGCTTGTTCTGAGGCATTTATCTGAGATGTAAATAAAAAAAATAAGAATAGGTTTACTAATAGGGAAATAATTTTATTCTTCATGGTGGATGGAAAGTTAGTCTTACGAATTTATGTAGCCTTGGTCTAGAGGACATGGCAAGATATAATGTACCTTGTTGATAGGTTGTATAGTAACACTTAATTGGTTTGTTAATAACTTTTCAACTCTTAGGTTTAAAAACTAAGCAAACACCATTATTGCAATAGCGTTTTCCTGTGGGTTTTGGACCATCATCAAATACATGGCCATGATGCCCACCACATTTTTTACAGTGATATTCAGTTCTAGGGTAACCAATATGCATATCAGTTTTTTCTTCAAAAACATCTGGCAAAGACTCATAAAAAGAAGGCCAACCTGAACCACTTTCGTATTTTGTTGTTGAGTCAAAAAGTTTAGTTCCACATCCTACGCAATGGTAAGACCCTTCTCTCTTTTCATTATTTAATGGACTGCTACCAGGAGACTCCGTTCCTTCTTGTCTTAAAACGTAGTTTTGCTCTGGAGTTAAGTTTGGATCCCAGTCTTTACTGCTCATCTTTAACCTTATCGTCTACACCATAAGGCCTGAAGTTTCCTTTGTTCTCTAACTTAATTGCTTTTGCAGGAATACCAACCATTGTTGCGTTATCAGGTACATCTTTAACAACAACTGCATTTGCAGCAATTCTTGCACATTTACCAACTTTAATTGGTCCAATTATTTGTGCGCCTGATCCAATTACAACATCATCTCCTATTGTAGGATGTCGTTTTTCATGACGTTGTCTTTCGCTGTCAATACTTGGTGAACTTCCTCCTAAAGTAACTGCATGATAAATAGTAACGTTATCGCCTATCTCTGAAGTCTCACCTATAACAACTCCCATGCCGTGATCGATAAACAAATTTTTTCCAATTTTTGCTCCTGGGTGGATTTCAACTCCTGTAAAAAATCTTGTAAATTGAGAAATAATTCGAGCCAATAATTCAAAGCCAGCTAAATGAAAAAAACGAGAAATTTTATGCATGAAAACAGCTTTGACACCAGGATATGTGAGAATAATTCCTAATATCGATTTTGCCGCAGGATCTCTTTTTCTTATAGATTCTAAAAACTCATTCATAGTTTATATATAATGACTACTTGAATAATTAAAAGGACTATATATATAAGTATCGTAATGAGTAGACCATTTCATTTAGCAGTGCCAGCAGGAGATTTAAAAACTGCAACAAAATTTTATACAGATATTCTTGGCTGTAAACTAGGTAATCGAGAAGAAGATAAGTGGGTAGATGTTGATTTTTGGGGTAACGAATTAACTCTTCATAAAACTGATATGAAATTACCAAATGAAAGGCATGACGTCGATATGGGTAAAGTTCCTGTGCCTCATTTTGGAGTACATTTAGAGCCTAATGTATTTGATACGATAAAAGAGAATCTTAAAAAAAATAACGTTCAATACTTAGATCCACCATACACAAGATTTGAAGGTAAAAAAGAACAACAAGAAACTTTCTTTATTAAAGACCCACACGGTAATATTTTAGAGCTTAAAACGCTTAAAAATTAAGCATTGACAAATTACTTAAATAATTGATATAAGCCAATCAGCGCCGAGTTAAGGCAACTTGCGGGCGCTTAATAAATCCAGCTAAAGCGTCGTAAGTCTGATAGACCACCGCTTTAGCCGGTGGTTTTTTTTTGGAACAATCTAAAATTAAACCGGGTATTTGAACCATATTGTACACCTGGCATTTCGCCGAAGTACTAAAAAGGAGAAGTAGATGAAATCATTAAACTCCCTCAGTAGATTTCATCTCTCTCCGGTTAAAATGGAGAGAAGATGAGTAATATTTTATTAGATACTCTTAAAGATCAACCTTTAATTTGTGCTGAAGGTTATTTATTTGAAATGGAACGAAGAGGTTATTTAACTTCTGGCGAATTTGTTCCTGAAGTAGCACTAGAGCATCCTGAAGTTTTAGAAAATCTTCATAAAGAATTTCAACATGCAGGCTCAAATATAGTTCAAGCTTTTACTTACAACGGTCATAGAGAAAAAATGAGAGTAATAGGTAAAGAGCATTTGTTAGAACCTTTAAATAGAGCTGCATTAAGAATTGCCAGAAAATGTGCTGACAATCCGCCAAAAGGTTTAGGTGTTAGCTTAATGGCAGGAAATATTTCTAACAGTAATATCTGGGAAGAAAATAATACAAGAGTACAAGCAGAAGTAAAAGGTATGTTTGCTGAAATGGTTCAGTGGGCAAAAGAAGAAAGAGCTGATTTTATTATTGGTGAAACTTTCTATTATGCTGAAGAAGCTTTTGCCGCGTTAGAAGAAATTAAAAAATCTGGTTTACCATCTGTAATTACTATTTCACCAATGGGTGAAAATAAAATGAGAGATGGTTATACTATTCTTGAAACATGTAAGAAGTTAGAAGAATTAGGAGCTGATGTTGTGGGATTAAACTGCTTCAGAGGACCAGCTACAATGCTTCCTTACATTAAAGAAATTAGAAAAGAACTTAAATGTCATGTTGCTGCTTTACCAGTTCCTTACAGAACAACAGAACAGCATCCAACATTTTTCAATCTTCCAGATAATAATGGATGTAATTGTCCATCTCCTCATGGCAGAACTTTCCCTACTGCTATGGATCCATTGCAATGCAATAGATATGAGATTGGAAATTTCGCAAAAGAAGTATTTGATCTTGGAGTCAAGTACATCGGTGTTTGTTGTGGAGCTAGCCCAATGCATATACGTGAGGTTGCAGAAGCAATTGGTTTAAGAGTTCCAGCAAGCAGATTTAGGGAAAATATGAGTAAACATTTCATGTATGGTTCGGATAAAAAAATACCGAAACACATGAAAGAGTATGGAAACGTAGCGTAAGGAGGCTATAATAATGACAAAAGAAACGACAAGAGAAACAGTAAGGGGGAAAATCAATGGCTGATTTTAAACATCCGGAAACTATTGGCTTACATGGTAGTGATTACAGAGCTGATCCTGCTACAACAGCTGTAGCAGTTCCGATTTACCAAACAACTTCTTACCAATTTAAAAATGCAGAACACGCCGCAAATTTATTTGGTCTAAAAGAATTTGGTAACATTTATACACGTATCATGAACCCTACGGTTGATGTGCTAGAAAAAAGAGTTGCAGCACTTGAAGGTGGTGTGGCTGCATTAGCAGTAGGTTCAGGTCAAGCAGCATCAGCAATGTGCATTCAAAACTTAGCACAGGCTGGAGACAATATAGTTGCTTCAACTGACTTATACGGAGGTACAGTTAACTTATTCAAAAATACTTTAAGACAACAAGGTATTGAAGTTAGATTTGCAGATCCTGCTGATCCTAAAAACTTTGAAAAAGTTACTGATGATAAAACAAGAGCTTACTACGGTGAGTCTTGTCCAAATCCTTATCTTCGTGTGTTCCCAATTAAAGAAGTTGCAGATATCGGCAGAAAAAAAGGTATTCCTTTAATTATCGATAACACGGCTTCACCAGTAATTTGTAAACCTTTAGCTCATGGAGCTGCAATTGTAATGCACTCTTTGACTAAATACATTGGTGGTCACGGAACTTCAATTGGTGGAATAATTGTTGATGGTGGAAACTTTGACTGGGTTAAAGACAGAAAAAGACAACCATTAATAAATGAACCTGATCAAAGTTATGGTGGTGCAATATGGGCAGATGCTGTTCCTCAGTTAACAGGAGCTAACATTCCTTTTGTAATCAGAGCAAGAGTGGTTTTATTGAGAGACTTAGGTGCTCCTTTAAGTCCATTTAATGCTTTCCAAATTATTCAAGGTTTGGAAACAGTTGCTCTTAGAATGAAACAACACTGTAGTAATGCAGAGAAAGTAGTTTCATTTTTAGAAACGCAAAAGAAAGTTAAGAATGTGATCTACCCTACTAATCACCAAGGTGAGATTAAAGAAAGAGCTAAAAAATATATGCAAGGTGGATATGGTTCTTTAGTTGGGATGGATGTTGGTACAAAAGAGGCAGGTGCTAAGTTCATCGATAACTTAAAAATGTTATATCACGTTGCAAATATCGGTGATGCTAGAAGTTTAGCAATTCACCCAGCTACTACAACGCACAGTCAATTAGATGATGCAGCGTTAGCAGCAGCAGGTGTAACACCTGGTTATGTGAGACTGTCAATTGGTATAGAGCATCCAGACGATATCATTGCAGACATTAAACAAGCTTTAGCAGCTTAATTTATATTTGCCCCACTTTAATGTGGGGCAAGATAAAATATGATTAAACAAATTAAATCCTCTGAAGTAAAAAATTATATTAAAGAAAACTCTAATGTGGTTTTACTTGATGTGAGAACTGAAAACGAATGGACTACACTAGGCAAACCTAATGCCGAAGATTTAAATTCCAAAACTTATTTTGTTACAGTAAGTCATGATCTATCAAATTGGCAAGTTCCAGATCCAAATTTCGTAGAGAAGGTTAAAAAAAATATTAGTAAAGATAAAACAATTTTAGTTATGTGTGCTGCAGGTGGAAGATCCATGATAGCAGCAAATCTTCTAGAAGCAGAGGGTTATTCTGCTTTAAATGTTTCTGATGGTTATAGTGGTAACGGTCAAGATCCTGGCTGGAAAAATTTGGGGTTACCTTCTATTATAGATAACTGATTTTTTAGCTATCTTTTCAATTAGAGATAATTCTTTTTCTTTATTTATTTTAGGAAATTTTTGTACGATTTCTGATGTCTTCTTTGCTATTGTGGTATTTTTTAGCTTAATTTGTTTTTTAACAATTGTGCAAAATTCAGATCTAGTTATTTCAAAGGATGAAATGCAGGTTTCTTTTTTTCTATCTGGATTTTTTTCTTCTGCATAAGCAATAGCGTGTTCTAAAGGAGTTTTGCCTGTTTGTTTTTTAACCCCATAACTAATCGCTGAATTTAAACCAGATTGAACAAATTTTCCGTTCGAAGCACCTGGGCCGAGTAATGCTAACGACTCAGCACAACCGTTGAGTAAAAAAATAGTTGATAATAAAAACAATATTTTTTTCATGATTAACTTGTTTGATTGGTCTGATATATCGGCTTCATCTTTAAAGAAAAGATAATTGTGAGTTTACTAATTTTTATTAACACAACTCAAGGTGGTTAAGATCTTAAATTTAAAATGATGATTTATTTTAGAATTAATTAATCTAGATACTTAATTTTAGATTTTTTATTTATTTTAGGCTGTAGTGATGAAGTAAATTTTTCTATAGATATTTCCTTTGATTTATTTAACATCTTCGATTTAGTTATTTTCAGTTGCTTTTTCACAATAGCGCAAATTTCTGAATTAGTTTTTTCAGCAAATGTTAAACAAGGTTCCTTTTTTTTTTGCGGATTGATTTCTTCCGCATAGGCTATTGCGTGTTCCATTGGGCTTTTTCCAGTTTGTTTTTTTACGCCGTAATTTACTGCTGAAGAAAAAGCTGACTGGGCAATGTTTCCACCAGTTGCTGCGGTAGAAGTAGGTCCTAATAGAGCTAAGGACTGTGCACAACCAGTCATTAAGGTGAAACCTAATAAACAGACTAAAATTTTTCTCATACTCCCTTTTATAATTTCTTTATTTAAAGCAGAGATCTGTTTATTGTTAAATAAACGAATCACTCATAATGAGTTTATACAATACAACCTGTAATAGAAATACTTGTCTATGAGATTTTTCTTATAGGCTTATTTTTTAAACAACTTTCAAGATTTTCTATCATTTGCGAATAAAATTTTGTGTAATTTTCTGCTGTTACGTAACCTATATGAGGAAGTAATAGAGCATTAGAGAGAAATCTTAATTTATGATCTTGAGGCAATGGTTCTTGATCATAAACATCTAAACCAGCTCCAGCTATTTTTTCATCTTTAAGAACTTCGACTAAATCATTTTCATTAATAATTGGTCCTCTTGAAGTGTTGATAATAAAAGAAGTTTTTTTCATCATTCCCAATTCTTTTTTTGTTATTAGATTTTTGTATCTTTCACCTAAAACTAGGTGAATTGATATAATATCTGAATTTTTTAATAAATCTTCTTTACTCATAGGTAAAACTCCTAATTCATTTGCATGAGATAAATTTAGATTTTCGCTCCATGCACATACTTCCATGCCAAAAGCTTTTGCAACTTTTGCAACTTGTGTTCCTATCTTTCCTAACCCAATCAAACCTAACATTTTTCCTTTTAGTTCAAAACCAATAGTCGTTTGCCAGTAACCTTGGAACATATTATCGATTTCCTGTTTCATATTACGGTAAAGACCAAGAATTAAAGCCCAAGTTATTTCGGCTGCAGGGTTAGGATTAATTTCAGTACCACAAACAATAATATTTTTTTTCTTAACTGCTTCTAAATCAATAGCTTTATTTCTCATACCTGATGTCATTAAATATTTTAATTTAGGTAAGCTCTCGATTAAAGTTTTAGTCATTGGAGTTCTTTCTCTCATGATAAAAAAAGCCTCAAAATCCTCTAGTTCAACTATAGCTTCTTTTTCATCTGTAAAAGGCTCATGAAAAACTTTAAATTCAAATTTATCTTTATACTTTTCAGTATTGATAATTTGTGAAAAGGCATTTTGATAATCGTCTAATACAGCTACTTTAATCATTGGTTTTTTTATTTGATAGATAAATACCAGAAATTATAAAACTTGCTCCAATAAAATGGAATAGTTGAAATTTTTCTTTAAAAATTATTATTGCCATTAAAGCACTAAAAAGTGGCATTAGCTGTATAAACATAGATGATCTATTGGGTCCTATAAGTTCAATTGCTTTCTGCCAACAATAATATGCTGCGATCGCAGGAAAGATAACTACGTAAGTTAAAATAAAGATAAAAGCTTTATTTATTTTTACATCTAGTCCGATTGATTGTTCGTATAGAAATTGTGGAAACAAAAATATTAATCCTACTGTGACCATTATTTGAATTAAAGAAAATTGAGATAATTCAAGCTTGCTTTTTTTTAGTAATGTTGAGTATAGTGACCAGCTTAAAACACAAACTAACATCCATATATCGCCAATATTAAAACTTAAAGAAATTATTTTTTGAAAGCTTGCATTTGAAATAATTGTTCCTACTCCAAATATAGATAAAATTAATCCTGAAATTTGAAATAAATTTGTTTTTTCAATTTTCATAATCGAGGAAAAAATTATTATCATTGGAGGGATAGCGGCTAACATTAAAACTGCATTTATTACTTGTGTAAAGTTTAAAGCAAAATAAACAACTGAATTAAACATACTAATTGTCAATATGCCCATAAAACTTATTACTAAGATATTTTGTTTAATATATTTTCTCTTCACTAAAATTTCTTTAATTGTGAAAGGTATCAATATAAACCATACCATGAACCATCTTAAAAAATTTAGAGTTAGTGGCGGGACTTCGAATAAAGTTGCAAATTTACCGACAATAAAATTTCCAGACCAAAATAAAGCAGCCAATGTAAGAAAAGTATAAGCTAAATAATTTTTTGACAAATAATTCCTAATTAAATCTTTTAGAGCTATAAGGAGTTAAATCTAAATTTGTTTTTTCCCCTGCTACAATACCTGAAACAATTTTGCCAGTGATAGCTCCTAAAGTCCAGCCTAAATGCTGATGGCCAAATGCATAGATAATATTTTTATTTTTAAGTGATGGTCCTAAAATGGGTAGAAAATCTGGAAGTGTTGGTCTAAATCCTAACCACTCATCTTCGTGCTTACCTAGATCTGGAAGCAATTCTTTTGCACATTTAATTACGTAATCTATTCTTTTTTTGGAAGGAGGATTTTTTAATCCACCTAATTCTACTGTTCCAACTGCTCTAAGTCCTTGGTTCATTGGTGTCATGCCAAAACCTCTATCCAGAAATATAACAGGTCTACTTATTAAATGTTCTTTTCCTTTAAAATGAACATGGTAACCTCTTTCAGTATCTAAAGGAATATTCTCGCCTAATTGATCGGTTAATAATTTTGAAAAAGCTCCTGAAGCAATAACTGTTTTTTCAAATTTATAATCTTCATTTTCAGATCTTATGACTGTTTCGTTAATATTAATTTGTTCTAAACTTTTAATATTAGTTTGAATAAATTTTCCGCCTCTCTCCAAGAAAAGTTTAAATATCTTCTTAAGTATGCCATGTGGATCTCTTGCGTGCATCGCATTTTCATAAATTACTCCAGCATCAAAAACTGGTTGTAAGTTTGGTTCTAAATCTAAAACTTCTTTTTGTGTTAAAAGTTTCTGTTCTATTCCAAGCTCATCTCTAACTTTGATTTCTAATTTTCTACTTTTTAAGTTTTTATTAGTCCAAATATAAATTATTCCTTTTTTTTCAACTAAACCTGTTGTGTCTATTTCTTGAAATATTTCTTCATAAGCGTCATTTGATAAACTTAAAATCTGATGCATATACTTTGCAGTATGCATCATTGATTTGTGATTACAATTTTTAAAGTAATGTAAAAACCAATTTAACATTTTTGGGATATAACCCCATTTTAATGCTAAAGGACCATAAGAGCTTACTAGCATTTTAGGAACATCATATAAAACATCAGGACGGTTAAACTGTAAAACTGCATAAGGTGAAAAATGACCTGCGTTTCCGTAAGAAGCTGGTTTAAACTCTTTAGACAAAGGGTCGTGTCTATCAAAGATAGTTACAGGAATACCTTTTTTAATTAATTGCAAGCCAGTGCAAACACCTTGAATTCCAGAGCCTACTATACCAACAGATTTACATTTATGATTTTCCATTAAAGGAATTATATTGCAATGTTAGAAAATTAGTAGTGCGGTAGATTAGGCGATGGCTTCTTTATTAACGACTTCTGGTCTGTCTTCTGAACTATCTGTAGATGAAGAAGTTTCTTTTTTGTCTTTCTTATTGAATAAGAAACTGTCAGTTAATTTTGATTTAGAGCCACTAGTTTTTTTAATGTATCCATCAATATCAGCTCCATTTTCTGTTCTTAGGTTAACGCCAAATTCTATATCTCCTTTAACTGTACCAGTTGAACCTATTACAATATTTTGTGCTGTAACTTTGCCATCTAAATGACCATGTATTTCTACATCGTCAGCTTCAATTGTTCCCGTGATAGAACCTGTGTCTCTTACTATTAGTTCTTTTGAAATGACTGGGCCTTTAACTAACCCTGCAACATCTATGGCTCCAGAGCTATTAATAGTTCCTTCAATGCTTACTGTCTCACTTATAAGAGATCGTTCTGAATCTTTAATTTTATTTTTCTTATCACCAAACATATAATTTTTCTTAAATTAATCACCTTATCTAATTTAATACAAGTTTTTTTTTAAATCAAATTTGGTCATTTTAGGTTTATTAATTTACAGGAACATCCTTGTAAATTTTGCATGACATCACAATTCCAAGACCAAACATAATCGCTAACATAGACGATCCACCATATGACATAATAGGAAGAGGTGATCCAACGATAGGAAGAAGTCCTAATACCATCATCATATTAACAACAACATATATAAAGAAGGCTGTACCAAAGCTATAACAGTATAACTTACCAAAATTACTTCTAGTCATGTTACCTATTCTAATTATCCTAGAAATAATAAGCGCGTATAGTAATAAAATGAATAGTGAACCAAAAAACCCGAACTCTTCAGAGAATAAGGTAAATATAAAGTCTGTGTGTTTCTCTGGTAAGTAGTCCAAATAACTCTGAGAACCGTTTAAAAAACCTTTACCAAATAAACCTCCTGAACCAATAGCTATTTTAGACTGAATAATTTGATAACCAGCTCCTAAAGGATCTCTTTCTGGGTTTAAAAAAGTCAAAATTCTAGATTTTTGATAAGGTTTTAAAAAAGATATGGCTATTGGCAATAAAGCTATCATTGCAACACCAGAATAAATGAAAAATTTTGGTCTTACGCCTGCTAGCCAAGCTACAACTATACCACCAGATGCAATTAATATTGAAGTTCCAAGATCTGGTTGTGTAGCAACCAAAATAACGGGACCTATTAGAGCTGTAATAGGCAAAACTAAATGTCTAAAGCTATTTATATTTTCAATTGATATACGGTGATAATACTTTGCTAGAAACAGTATTAATCCAATTTTCATCAGCTCAGAAGGCTGAAGGTTCATGAAATAAAGATTTAACCAACGCTGTGAACCTGATGAAGTTAAACCAAAATATTTAACTCCAAGTAATAAAAGGAAAAATGTAAAATAAATTAAATAACTTGCTTCATGCCAAAATCTAATTTGAATTAAAGAAATTACAAAAAACATTCCAAAGAAGACAAAAAAACGTAGAATGTGACTATTAGTATGATATTTAAATTCACCACCATCTGTTGAGTACATAGCAAACATACTTATGATACCTAAAACTAAAATTGAAAAGATTAAAACATAATCAAAAGATAAGATTTTATCTCTTAAAGATTGTGAGGATTGAATTGATCTTTGCTGTAACATTAAACAGACTCTCCAATTAAATTATTAGCGCTTCTTCTCAGCTCATGCCTTTCTAAAACTTTTTTAATTACTTGTTTTGCAATTGGGGCTGCTGCTTTACCACCAGAGCCACCATGTTCTACTAAAACACTAATTGCGTATTGAGGATTTTTATAAGGAGCAAACGCTACAAATAATGCGTGATCTCTATCTTTGTAAGGTAAACTTTCTTGTTTCACCTCTGCTTCTCTTTGTTCTTCAGTAAATTTTTTAATCTGTGATGAGCCAGTTTTCCCTGCGAAAGTAAATTTTGGATCTTCAAATCTATGTCTGTAAGATGTTCCACCAGGTTCATTTGATGATGAGAACATAGCGTCTTTAATTAAGTTTATGTGTTCTTGATTTTTAAAAAGAGGTTTTAAATTAAAATTAGATACCAATAAGTCAGTTGGCAAAGGTTCATTAGGATTTTCATTTTTGTGTTTCAAATATTTTCTGAGGTTATCATTTTTTTCATCAAATATAATTCTTGGATTAATTTCAAAACCGCCGTTAGCAATTTGTGCTGTCATTAGGCAAAGTTGCAAAGGTGTGCTTTGGAAATAGCCTTGTCCAATTCCAGAATGAAGTGTTTCACCTAAGTACCAGTTTTGCCCAATAAATTTTTTCTTCCATTTAGTATTAGGTACAACTCCAGATCTTTCCTCAATAAAATCATTTAAAACTTTTTTTCCTAAACCAAATCTTTTTGCTGTTTCTGAAAGACGATCAACACCCAGCTTTCTTGCAATCTCGTAAAAATAAACATCGCATGATCTTTGAATTCCTTTTCTTAAATTAACAATACCGTGCCCCTCTTTCTCCCAGCAGTGAAATTTTTCACCGTAAAGCTCTATTTTTCCTTTACATCTAAATGTATCTAAAGGTCTGACAATTTTATTTTCTAAAGCACTTAATGCTACTAAAGTTTTAATAGTTGAGCCTGGAGGGTAAAGACCTGATAAAGCTTTATTGGCTAAAGGTTTTTTTTCATTTTTGATTAAACTATTCCAGTATTTTTTATCTAGGCCATGAACGAATTGATTAGGTTCAAAAGTTGGAGATGAAACTAAAGAGACAATATCACCATTATAAACATCCATAACACAAACCGCAGCTGCTTTATCTTGTAATAATTCCGCAGTATATTTTTGAACTTCATAATCTAATGTGGTCTTAAAACTTTTTCCTGCCTGACCTGAATCTATTTTTATCTCTCTAATTCTTTTACCAAAAGCGTTTACTTCGTATCTTTGATAACCAACTTTACCAATTATCTGCTCATCAAGTTTTCGCTCTAAACCAGTTTTTCCAACTGCCATTCCTGGAACTGAAAGCTCTTTTAAATATTCTTTTGTTTGAAGGTCTTTAGCGCTTATCTGTGATACATAACCTAAAATATGAGCAGAAGAATTGTCAGGGTAAGTTCTAGCTACTGATACGATGGGTTCAACTCCTTGAAGTTCATGTAAAAATAAATTCAGTCTTGAGAAGTCAGACCAGCTTAAGTTTTCAGAAACTATAACTGGTTCCCATGGTTTTTGTTTTCTAATTTTTCTTTTTAAAAAAGAAACTCTGTTATCAGTAATATTTAATATGGCTTTTAATCTTACAAAAAGATTATCAAGATCTTTAGTGTTTTCTGGCACTAAATGAACTTGATACAAAGGTTCATTAGATGCTATTTCTGTATTAAAAAAATCTTTAATGGCTCCTCGTTCAGGAGCCAGCTTCCACTCTCTAAATCTATTTTTATCAGATAATGATTTATATTTTGTGGCTTGATTAATTTGAAGGGAGATAAGTCTTCCAACTAACCCAACCATCACAACAGCTTTTGCAGCTGTTATTAAAAACATTCTTCTGCTAATTAGTTTTGATTTAATTACCGTGTTACCCGATCCTGGACTAAGCATCTTGAGATCCTATAAAGCTCATTTGATATAAATTGAATAGTAACCAGAAAACTGGAAAAGCAAATAAAGTAAAGAAAGTATTATAACTAATTTTTGTAAACGTAGTTGTTATTTCTGAAAAGTTATTCAACAAAGAGAAGAATAATAAATTAGCAAAGATTAAAGCTATAAAGAAAGTAAACCAATCTGATGCTATTGTAGTATTTACACTTTTATTTCTTACATAATTTCCAAAAAAACAAACAACTAGGTAAGAAAGTGAGCTTATGCCTAAAGGAAAGCCCATCACAACATCATTAATTAGCCCAGCAAAAAAAATGTGGCCTGTGCCCATTAAGTTAGGACGTTTTATTATCCAGAAATAAATTATTATGATTTGTAAATTTAAAGAAAAAACTTCAAATAATTTTTCAAAGTTTGTATCAACTTCACTTATAGATAAATAGTATAGTAAAAATAAAGGACCAGCTGCGAAAAGTTTATTTAATATATTTTCTTTAGCCATTAAAAGACTTCCTTAGTTGGTTTAATCAAATTAACAGTTACGAAAGACAATTGGTTTGGATCTACAAATAAATCTACTTCACCATTATCTTTTGTTTTACCTACTGGAGTTCCCGCATTAAAAATTCCATCTTTACCAGATGCAAAAACTGTAATGTCATCCTCAAAAATATAATCTTCAGGTAAATACTCTAAAGTTGGTTTACGTGTTCCATGTCCAGTTAAGATTGCTTGGGTACTACTTGTGTCAAACGTAACAGGTATTCTGCTATTTAAATCATTTAATAATAATACTCTTGAAGATAAATAATTAGTTTCAACAATACGGCCAATTAAATATTTATTTTGAGTAACTGGCATGCCTTTTTTTATACCTTCTTTGCTACCTTTATTAATAATAATTGATTTTAAAAATGGGCTGTTGCGATCAACTAATACTTTTGCCAGAACAATATTTGAAACTTTTTCTACATCTTCTGTATCTAAAACCTTTTTAAGGTTTTTGTTTTCATTAGAAATATACTCTAAATTTAAATCTAAAGCTTTGTATCTCTCTATTACCTGTTTAAGTTTTTCATTTTCTTCTTTTAAATTGAAATGACTAGCTATCCCTTTATTAATTCCAGGAAATAATCTTGTTGGCGTTGATGCTAAATAAGTAACTCGATAAACTAAATCGTTAATTAAGCTTCTAGTCGTTTTAACGGCCTGAAAACCATAAACATCTAGAAAAAAAATTATTAAAGCTACGATAATTAAAGAAAGTATTGAAAATTTATGTGAAGCTCCTCTTTGTAAAAGAGCTGAACGAAACGCTATACCAAAATCATCTCTACTAACTGACATCTAATCATTAAGTATAAATTAATATTCAGATAACATTGTAGAAAACAATTCTTCGTTCTCTAAAGCTCTTCCTGTACCGATTGCCACACACGATAAAGGATCGTCTGCTATCGTTACTGGAAGTCCTGTATCTTGAGAAATTAATTTATCAATATTTTTTAATAAAGCTCCACCACCTGTTAAAACTAATCCCATATCAATTAAGTCAGCTGATAATTCAGGAGGCGTATTTTCTAAAGCTTCTTTAATTCCCCCTAAAATTTGATTTAATATTGGCATAATAGCTTCACAAGCATCTTTTTCGGTTAATTCAATCTCTTTTGGAGTTCCAGATCTAATATCTCTTCCTTTCATCAAGAAAGTATTGCTTGATGAAGGAATTGCAGTTCCTATTTCTTTTTTAATCTTCTCTGCAGTTGAGTCTCCAATCATTAAATTCATTTTTTTTCTCATGTAAGCAATGATTGACTGGTCAAGTGCATCACCTGCAACTCTTAAAGATCTTGAGTAAACCACACCACCCAATGACATGACGGCTATCTCTGTTGTACCACCACCGATATCAACAACCATCGAACCTGTTGCTTCTGATATTGGTAACCCAGCACCTATTGCAGCTGCGATTGGCTCTTCAATTAGTTGAACTTTTCTAGCTCCTGCAGCTAAAGCTGAGTCCTGAATGGCTTTTCTTTCAACTGGAGTTGATCCTGTTGGAACACAGATTAAAATTCTTGGGTTTGCAAAGGCATTTTTTTTGTGCACTTTTTTAATAAAGTGCTTAATCATTTCTTCAGTAACAACGAAATCTGCAATCACACCATCTTTTAGTGGTCTAATAGCTGAAATATTACCAGGTGTTCTACCTAACATTGTTTTTGCTTCATCACCTACTGCTAGAACAGATTTTCTACCTGCGTCTTCGATTACAGCAACTACTGATGGTTCATTTAAAACAACACCTTGATCTTTTAAAACTACTAATGTGTTAGCAGTTCCTAAGTCGATAGCCATATCTTGTGACCATAATGACGATAAACCTGATAAACCTTTAAACATATTTTTCTTCCTATTGTTGAGCGCTAGTCACTTGATCTGGCGCAGTTTTAGTTCTTTTAATTATTAATTTATTTAATGCATTAAGGTATGCATTTGCAGATGCTACTAAAGTATCAGTATCAGCTGCTTGTCCTACTGTTGTTTTACCTTTTTCTTCAATTCTAACGCTCACAGTTGCTTGCGCATCTGTTCCTTCTGTTACAGCATGCACATTATATAACAAAAGTTTTATTTCATGAGGGTAAAGATTTTTTATACATTTAAATATTGCATCAACTGGCCCATCACCAGTTTCTGTTGCCGATTTAACTTCACCGTAAACTTCTAAAGTCATCTCTGCTTTTTGAGGTTCACCTGTTCCAGCATAAACTTTTAGAGATTTTAATTTGATAACGTTATCTTCTGTTACTAAGTTATCATCAATGATTGCTGCAATATCTTCATCGTAAATATGTTTCTTCTTATCTGCTAAGATTTTAAATTTTCCAAAAGCTGAGTCTATTACATCATCAGTTATTCCAATGTATCCCATATCAGATAACTTATCTCTAAAGGCATGTCTGCCTGAGTGTTTTCCCATTACTAAAGAAGTTTTTTTAACACCTACGCTTTCAGGTGTCATAATTTCATAAGTGTTTCTATTCTTTAACATTCCGTCTTGGTGAATACCTGACTCATGTGCGAATGCATTTTTCCCTACGATTGCTTTATTAAACTGAACGGGAAAACCAGTTGCGTTAGAAACAACTTTAGATGCTTTACTTAATAATTTCGTATTAATATTAGTTGTATAAGGCATTAAATCATGTCTTGTTCTCATAGCCATAACAACTTCTTCAAGTGCAGCGTTACCTGCTCTCTCACCTATTCCATTAATTGTACATTCAATTTGTCTCGCACCAGCCATAACACCAGCTAAAGAGTTAGCAACTGCTAAACCTAAATCATTATGACAATGTGTAGAAAGAATTGCTTTATCAATGTTCGGTACTTTATTTAATAATGTCTCAATAATTTTTTTAAATTCTGAAGGAACTGTATATCCAACCGTGTCTGGAATATTAATTGTTTTTGCTCCACATTTAATTGCAAGCTCAACTGTCTTACACATATAATCCATGTCAGTTCTTGTGCCGTCCTCACAAGACCATTCAACATCATCAGTAAATTTTCTTGCGTAAGTTACGCTTTCTTTAATCGACTCTAAAACTTCTTCGGGTGATTTATTTAGTTTGTGCTTCATGTGAAGCGGGCTTGTAGAAATAAAAGTATGAATTCTAAAATTTTTTGCATGTTTTAAAGCTTCATGACATGCATCAATATCTTTTTTTGTTGCTCGAGCTAATCCTGCAGGAATAGATCTTTTTAAAGTTTTGCTTATCTCAGTTACAGCTTCAAAATCTCCTGGAGATGCAATTGGAAAACCTGCTTCTATTACATCAACGCCTAATTCATCAAACACTCTAGAGATTTGTAATTTCTCTTCTAAACTCATTGATGCGCCAGGAGATTGTTCACCGTCACGCATTGTTGTGTCGAAAATTATAATTCTATTTTTATCAGTCATGTTTAAAACTTTTAAAAATCAAAAGTTCCACATAATACAATCAAAGATAGAATTTGCAATAATTATGTAGCTTATTGAGGTTTTAGTAAATCAGATTGGGTTAATTCTTATCTTTATCTACCAATTTGTTTTTACCAATCCAAGGCATCATGGCACGAAGCTCTTTACCTACTTTTTCAATTGGATGTTTTGCTAAATCTTCTCTCATTTTTAGGAAGTTTTTTTGACCTGATTTGTGTTCATCCATCCACTGTTTAGTAAATTTACCAGATTGAATATCTTTCAAGACCTCCTTCATCCTCTCTTTTGTCTTGCTATCTACAATTCTTTTACCTGACACGTACTCACCGTATTCAGCTGTATTTGAAATCGAGTAATTCATGTTTGCAATTCCACCTTCATAAATTAAATCAACGATTAATTTAACTTCGTGCAGTGTTTCAAAGTAAGCCATTTCAGGTGGATAGCCAGCTTCAGTTAAAGTTTCAAAACCATTTTTAATCAATTCAACTAATCCTCCGCAAAGAACTGTTTGTTCACCAAATAAATCTGTTTCGCACTCATCTTTAAAAGTTGTTTCAATAATTCCTGATTTACCTCCACCAATTGCAGAAGCATAAGACAAGGCAAGATCTCTAGCTTTACCAGAGCTATCTTTGTGCACTGCCATCAAACATGGAACGCCTCCACCTTTTTGATATTCGCTTCTTACTGTGTGCCCTGGTCCTTTAGGAGCAACCATAAATACATCTAAGTCTTTTCTAGCGTTAATTAAATCAAAATGAATGTTTAATCCATGAGCGAATGCTAAACTTGTTCCCTCTTTCATTCTTTGCTCAATATGATTTTTGTAAATTTCAGATTGCAATTCATCCGGAGTAAGCATCATGACAACATCAGCCCAAGCAGCAGCATCTGACAATGACATAACTTTTAAACCTTCGCTCTCAGCTTTTTTTACACTTGAAGAACCTTCTCTTAATGCAACAACAACTTCTTTAACTCCGCTATCTTTTAGATTTAATGCATGAGCGTGACCTTGGCTTCCATAACCAAAGATAGCAACTTTTTTATTTTTAATTAAATTTACGTCTGCGTCTTTTTCATAAAATGTTTTCATAATTTTCTCCTATTGTGTAAAAACTTCTTTTCCTCTGGTCATGGCTACCGCACCAGTTCTTGAAGTGCTAATTAACCCTAAAGGCTTCAAATTTGCAATCAATTTATCAATATCTCTTCTTAATGCGGTAACCTGAATAACAAAAGATTTTTGTGTTTTATCAAGTATTACTGAATTAAATTTTTTGCACATTAACTTAGCTTTTTTTTGTTTTGCTGCAGTTCCTACTAACTTAAAAAGCGCTAGCTCTTTAAATATAATATCTGGATCATTTCTTGAAAAATCAGCAACTTTATGAACTGGTATAAGTTTTCCTAGTTGTAACTTAATTTGTTGAATAACTTCTGGTGTTCCTTTGGTTACAATTGTTATTCTAGAAACATGTTTTTTTTTATCCACCTCAGCAACTGCAAGTGATTCAATGTTATATCCTCTACCAGAAAATAAACCGATTACTCTAGCCAATACTCCAGCTTCGTTATCAACCCAAACAACAATAATATGGTGATCCTCTTTTCCAAATTTAGTTGGTTGGCTGTATGCTGATTTTGGTTTTGGCATTATACTAAAGTTTTTCCTTCGTCTGAAACTTCTTCTTTTTCATCTTCAGGTCCAAGAAGCATTTGGTTGTGAGGTTTTCCAGATGGTATCATTGGGTAACAGTTTTCTACTTTGTCTACTACACAGTCAAAAATTACAGGTTTATCTGTAGAGATCATCTCTTTGATTTTTTCATCTAATTCATCAGGTGTTTTTGCTCTTATTCCAACAGCGCCATATGCTTCGGCTAATTTAACAAAATCAGGTAGAGCTTCAGTGTAACTTTCTGAATAATTCTTATCATGTAAAAGCTCTTGCCACTGTCGTACCATTCCCATGTATTCATTGTTTAAAATAAAAATTTTTATAGGAAGTCTATATTGTATTGCAGTCGACATCTCTTGAATATTCATTAATATCGAAGCTTCACCAGCTACATCTACAACTAGTTTTTTTGGATGTGCTATTTGAACTCCAATAGCTGCAGGCAAACCATAACCCATTGTGCCTAATCCTCCAGATGTCATCCATCTATTAGGTTTATTAAACTTATAATGTTGTGCAGCCCACATTTGGTGTTGACCAACTTCTGTAGTAATAAAAGTATCTTGATCTTTGGTTAATTCATAAAGTCTTTGAATAGCATGCTGAGGTTTTATAGTTTCTTTACTATTAATAAAGTTAAGAGATTTTTTGTCTCTCCATTTATCTATTTGACTCCACCATTTTGCTGTTTTTTGTTTATTTGAAGAAATAAAGTTATTATTTTTTTCTTTAAATCTTTTTATCACCGCTTGTAACAGCTGAGATACATCGCTTGTGATTGCAAGATCTACTTGTACATTCTTCCCGATAGAAGATGGATCTATATCAACATGAATCTTTTTAGACTTTGGTGAAAACTCATCTATCTTACCAGTAATTCTATCATCAAATCGTGCACCAATATTGATCATCAAATCACAATCATGCATTGCGTTATTGGCTTCATAAGTTCCATGCATTCCAAGCATTCCTAAAAATTGCGGATCGTCGCCTGGGTAAGCTCCTAATCCCTGTAATGTTGAAGTGATTGGAAAACCTGTTAAAGAAACTAACTCTCTCAATAATTCACTTGCTACAGGTCCTGAGTTGATTACTCCACCACCTGTATAAAAAATTGGTTTAGAAGATTGTTTAATCATTTCAATAAACCTGTCTACATCTTTTAAATTTATTTTATTTGATAGAGCGCCATTTAATTTTTTAACTAATTTATTTTTATTAATTTTGTAAACGCCTTTATTAAATTGAATATCTTTTGGAATATCTACTAAAACAGGTCCAGGTCGACCTGTTGTTGCAATTTCAAATGCTTGATTCATGATGTCTGCTAAATCATTAACGTCTTTCACTAACCAATTATGTTTAGTGCAAGGTCTTGTTATTCCTGTCGTATCACATTCTTGAAATGCATCTGTTCCAATTAAATGAGTTGGAACCTGTCCTGAAATACAAACTACAGGAATAGAATCCATGTAAGCATCTGTCAAAGCAGTAACGGCGTTTGTTGCTCCAGGTCCTGAAGTAACCAATAAAACTCCGGGCTTGCCGCTTGATCTTGCATAACCTTCTGCTGCATGTCCCGCACCTTGTTCATGTCTAGCTAAAATATGTTTAATAGATTTATGATTTTTTAATTCATCGTAAATTGGAAGGACCGCACCTCCAGGATAGCCAAAAATATATTCAACTTTTTGGTCCTCAAGTGCTTTAAAAACTATCTCTGCTCCACTCAATAATTTTGGCATTCATACAATCTAGCCTAGAAATACTTATCGTCAAGTTTTAGCTTACAGCTTTTAAAGATTTTTTTAAAAGAATAGAGAAATTTTTTGAATATAGCTTGTTCCAATTCTTCATATGGCCTCTGGCCCATGTATTTTGTCTTTTCGCGTACTGTCTAGTCTTTATATTAATAAATTCTCGACACTCTTCTAATGAAATCATTCCTTTCAAATATTGATTAATTTCATTAATTCCAATGAGCTTATTAGCTGATAAACTCTTATTTATTCTTAATCTGTTAAATTTTTTAACTTCAGCAATACAATTTTCTTCGAACATTAGTTCTGTCCTTTTTGAAATTTTTTGTAACAGTTCATCTCTTGGTATATTAATAAAAACTGTTTTAAGCTTAAAATCTAAAAATTCTGATTTAGTTTTTAATATCCATTCAAATAAGGATTTCTTTGTTTTTAATTTTACTTCATAGGCTCTTTGCATGCGCTGAGAATCAGAAGGTAAAATTTTATTTTTAACATAAGGATCTAGCTCAATAAGTCGTTCGTAAAATTTTTGATAGCCAAGCCGGTTGTATAAAGATCTTACCTTAGATCTTGTTTTAAAGTCTATTTCAGGTATTTTACTAATACCCTTGGTTATTGTATTAAAATATAATCCTGTGCCACCGACCACAATCGGTGTTTTTTTCTTTTTTAAACAAGTATTTATCTTTTTTTTTGCTTCTTTAAACCAGTCTCCTGCTGAAAAATGTTTTTTTACAGAAATTATTCCATAAAGATGATGTTTAACTTTTTTTATTTCGAGTTTAGTAGGTCTTGAAGATAAAATAGAAAATTCTTTGTAAATTTGCATGCTATCTGCATTAATGATTTCCCCATTAAGTTTTTTTGCGATCTGAATAGCAAGTTTTGATTTTCCAGAGGCTGTTGGTCCTGCTAAGAGAATTATTTTGTTTGACAAATTAATTTATCTTTACACCAAGGTATCTTCTTCGATTGTTATTATTAATAACAGTTAACAGTAAAGTTTTTTCACCTTTTTTGAAAATGCTATTAACAATTTTATTCAAGTCTGAAGAATTTTTTACAGAAGTTTTTTGAACCTCTATGATTATATCGTTCACATTTAAAAGATTCGCTAGAGGACTCCGATTAGAAATTTCAGTTATTACAACTCCTTTAGTTTTTTTGTTTAAATTTCTTCTAGAGATATCTTGATCATTTAAATTTCTTACTGCAATTTTTAAGCTTTGAATGTCTACATCTTTTTTAACAATTTTTGGTTTGGTTTCTTTAAATTCCTCTGATGTTTCGAGTCTTCCTAAAGTTAATCTTTTTGAGATTAATTTTTTGTTTCTCCAAATTTTAAGTTCAACACTTTTTCCTACTTCAGTGCTTGCAACAACATTAGGAAGTTTTTTCATTGTATTTATTTTTTTTCCATCAAATTCTAAAATAATATCACCTGCTTTAATTCCTGCTTTTTCTGCCGGACTACCTTGTCCAACACTTGCCACAAGAGCTCCTTCTGGTTTTTTAAGTTTTTCAACATCTGCTATTTCTTTTGTTACCTCTTGAATTCTTACTCCTAACCATCCTCTTTTTGTTTCACCAAATTTTATTAATTGATCAATTACATTTGATGCTGCGTTGGCTGGTATTGCAAAACCGATTCCAATTGAACCAGATTGACCTGGGGCGATGATTGCGGTGTTAACTCCGATAACTTCTCCTTTGAGATTAAATAACGGTCCACCAGAATTACCTTGGTTGATTGATGCATCAGTTTGAATAAAATCTTCATATCGCGTTAAACCAATTTGCCTGTTTCTTGCTGAAATAATTCCTGATGTTACAGTTCCTCCTAAACCAAAAGGATTACCAATTGCGACTACCCAGTCACCCACTCTTGCTTTGGTTGAGTCGCCAAACCGCACAGGTTTAAATTTATCTGTCGTTTTCATTTTTAAAACTGCAAGATCCATATAAGGATCTGCACCTATGACCTCTGCATTATATTCCTTGTCACCCACACGTATTAAAATATCCTCGGCATTGGCAATCACATGGTTATTTGTAATAACTATACCATCTTCTTTAATTATAAAACCAGAACCTAAAGATGAAGCTTTTCTCTCTGTAGGTCTCTCAAAATCTTTAAACATTTCACCAAAGGGTGAACCTGGAGGAAACTGAAATGGGAATTGATTAGTCGTTGTTTTTACAGTTTGAGTAGTTGAAATATTAACAACTGACGGCATTAGTTTTTCTGCTAAATCAGCAAAAGAGCTTGGAACTGCTTTAACTTGAATAGTTGAAAAATTTAAAATTAATAATACAAAAAATATTTTCTTCAGAATATTCATGTTAATTTTTTATATACCAAATTATTAAAAAACCGATAATCAAAAAAAACAACCCAAATGATCTCAGTTTGTTTTCTGGTGTTTTTTTGATCATCTCTAACATATTTTTTATTCTTGACGGGAAAATGGCAAGGAAAAGACCTTCTATAAAGAAAAGCAATCCGATTGCAGTAATAAGCTCTTTCACAAAGTGATTAGCTTATCTTTTAATATTTGGCTTTATAGATTTACCAAAAAATTTGAAGAATTCGCTGTCAGGAGATAATACAAGTGAAGTTTCTCCACCGATTAGGGCTTTTTCATAAGCCTGCATTGCTCGATAGAAAGCAAAAAACTGAGGGTCTCTTCCAAAGGCATTAGCAAAGATTTTATTTCTTTCACCATCGCCTTCTCCTTTCATAATTTCTGACTTCTTATTAGCTTCTGCTAAAATTACTGTTACATCTTTATCGGCAGTTGATCTAATTTTTTGTGCAATCTCAGCTCCTTGTGCTCTAAACTCTTTAGCTTCTCTCTCCCTTTCAGTTTGCATTCGTTTGTAAATAGCTTCACTGTTTGCTGGGGGTAAATCAGCTCTTTTAATTCTAACATCTACAATTTGAATTCCAAAATTCTCTGCTTCTTGATTTACCTGGGATTGAATGTCTTGCATTTGTCTTGCTCTATCAGTTGATAATAAAGTCGCTAATTCTTGTGTACCCAATACACCTCTTATTCTAGAGTTTATGATTGTAGAAAGTCTTGATCTAGCAACTCTTTCATTTCCAACCGAAATATAGAATTTTAATGGATCAACAATTTTAAATCTTGCAAAAGCATCAACGATTAATCTTTTTTGGTCTGCAGCAATTACTTCTTCTGGATCGTTATCTAAGTTTAAAATTCTTTTATCAAGATAAACTACGTTTTGAATAAATGGTAATTTAAAGTTTAATCCTGCTTTAGTTATAATCTTTTTAGGGTCACCAAATTGAAGAACTATTGCTTGGCTAATCTCTTGAACTATAAATAAAGATTGAAATACTACTACCGCTATCAAAACAGTTGCAGGAATAATAAGTTTAACGCCTCTCATTAATTATTGCTCCCTGATTTTTTTAGTTCTGGTAATGGTAGATAAGGAACTACACCTGAGCCTGACTCTTTATCTATTATCACTTTATCTATATCGGCTAAAACTTTTTCCATAGTTTCTAAATACATTCTCTCTTGGGTTACTTGTTTTGCATTTTTGTACTCATTATATATTGCTAAAAACCTGCTTGCTTCACCTTCTGCCTTTGCAACAACTTCTTTTTTATAGGCTTCTGCCTGTTGTAAAACTTGTTCTGCTTCCCCTCGTGCTCTTGGAATTACATCATTAGCATAAGCTTCGGCTTCATTCTTTGATCTTTCTCTATCAGCCCTTGCGGCCTGTACATCTCTAAAAGCATCAATAACTTGTTCAGGTGGATCGGCTTGTTGAGTTTGAACCTGTGTAACCTGTATTCCTGAGCCATACTCATCTAAAATTATCTGAGTGATTTCCTGAACTTCTACTTCGATTTTCGACCTACCTTCTGTTAAAATATTTTGGATTCTGTTTTTTGCTATAACTTCTCTCATAGCAGTTTCTGAAGCTGCTTTTACTGTTTCTATTGGTGCCTGAATATTAAATAAAAATTTCTGAGCATCTTTTATTACCCAAAAAACTGAGTAGTTAATATCAACTATATTTTCATCTCCAGTTAACATTAAACTTTCTTCTGGAACATTACCAACACCAGAAGATCTTCCAGTATCACTTGCAGGTCTAAACCCAACATCAACTCTATTAACTTTTGTAACTTTAGGAGTTAATACTCTCTCGAAAGGTGTTGGAAAGTGATAGTGTAAACCTGGTTGAGTAGTATTCACATATTTTCCAAATCTTAAAACAACACCTTGTTCATCGGGTAAAACTCTATAAAGACCACTCGCTACATAAAGAACAGCTAAAATTAATAAACCAATTATTATTGGACGTGAACCACCTGATTTTCCGCCAGAAAATTTATTAATCGTTTTTTGAAAATTTTTAATTATATCGTCAAGACTCGGAGGATCCTGTCTTGAGCCTGATCCATTTCCACCCGGCATACGCCCTCCGCCACCTGGAGGAGGTGATCCCCAAGGGGATTGATTTTTAAAAATCTTGTCTTTGAAGCTCATGACACTTTATATAGTGACTTTTACTCCAAAAACAAGTTATGTAAGAGCGATATTATGTCTGAAAAAAAAGTAGAAATGAGCAAAACAATGAAAGAAAGGCTTGCTCCCAAGCAATTTACTAAAACTCCAATAAATGGGACTAAAAACACAATATTAGTTTCAAGCGCAAAAGGTGGTGTAGGCAAATCTACAGTCGCAATTAATCTTGCGTTTGCTCTACAAAATTTAGGACTCAAAATTGGAATTTTAGATGCCGATGTTTATGGACCGTCTTTACCAAAATTAATTAAATTAAATGAAAAACCTAAAAGCGAAGATGGCAAAGCTTTAATCCCTTTAGAAAAATATGATGCTCAATGTATGTCGATGGGTTTTTTAGTCGATGAGCAAACACCAATGATTTGGAGAGGTCCAATGGTCATCAGCGCTTTGAAAACAATGACACAAAAAGTTTTGTGGAAAGATCGAGATGTAATCATAGTTGATATGCCTCCTGGAACTGGTGACACTCAATTAACATTTGCGCAAGAGGTTAAAGTTGATGGAGCAATAATTGTTTCAACTCCTCAAGACTTGGCATTATTAGATGTAAAAAGAGGAATTCAAATGTTTGATAAAACAGGCGTAAAAATTTTGGGATTAATTGATAACATGAGTTATTTTAAGGGTGACGACGGAAAAGAATATAAAATTTTTGGTGAAAGCGGAGTAGAAAACACTGCTAAAGAATTTGATAAAGAATTTTTAGGTCATATTCCCATTCACCAAGATTTAAGAAGTTCAGCTGATAAGGGCGATCCATTAACACACTCAAATCCTGATCATGAAGTCTCAAAATTATTTAAAAATATAGCTGAAAAAATCAAACAATCTTTTCTTTAAAATCAAAAGAAGTCATTAATTCGTTCCATTCTCTTTTAGAAAGACCAGAACTTTCGTAATTTACTTTTTCACCTTTAGCCATTAGTTGAATAACTTTTTTGCCTTTAGCAGACACATGAACGGCACCTACTCTATAATCCAAGAATGCAGCATGAGTAATCGGAACCCATTTTTTTACAGTATCTAACATGGTCTCTGCATAAACTCTTATTTCGTACTGAGCGTGACTATCTGCTCTTAGAAATAAAAAATTTAATAAATTTAATAAATCTGTTTTCCAATACCATTGTGTGTAAGAATTTAAAGTAAGATTCATTCTGGCTAGTTCTCTAGCAAGACCAGCTTTGCCTTCATCTATAGTACTTCCATCAAATCTTTCGTTAAGCATTTTTTCATAATTATCATAAGTTCTTGTAGCATCATCTTTTAAGATCTTTAAAACTTCATCTGCTTGGTCACCAGTTATTAGGTCTCCTCTACCTTGTCTATTAGATGATGATTGAGCTGATAATTGGTCCTTAGCTGGAATATAAAATTCTTTATCTAAAATAGAGTATCTCGCTGAATACTCATTTACATTTGCTGTTCTATGCCTAATCCATTGTCGAGCAATAAATATTGGAAGTTTTACATGGTATTTTATCTCACACATTTCAAAAGGAGTAGAATGCCAATGTCTCATTAAATATTTTATTAAACCCTCATCTGTTGAAACCTTCTTTGTTCCTTTTCCATAAGATACTCTAGCAGACTGAACGATAGAGCTGTCATCTCCCATATAATCAACTACTCTAACGAATCCATGATCTAAAACAGGTAAAGCTTCATAAAGTATTTTTTCTAACTCTGGTGAAGTTACTCTTTTTGTTGAGTTTTTTTGGGCTTGTTGATCTGCAATTTCTTGCTTTTGTTCTGGTGTCAGTTTCATTTGAATAAATTTATTGAATCTCTGTTTAAGAGTTTTATATTAATAGTGTTGGTTTTCCAACTATGACGATAAACGAATTTCGTAATAAACATTACGGACGTGGGGGCAGTACCCACCACCTCCACCATTTACAACTTATGGGGGTGAATTAGGATCGACGGATGTCTAAAGGCTATTCTTTCGTACGAGATGGTTCCGACGTAACGGGCCAATTTACAAATGCTAACGAAAGTTACGCACTTGCAGCTTAATTAACTTTGTTAATTAAGTAACGGGGTTTGGGGCACCTGGCAACAGAACGCCCCTATTAAATTTTTATCCAAAATAAATATTGATTAAACCAATTAAATAAATTCCAGCTAAACCTGAATTTAATGCCACTAAAGATTTTTCATTCCACAACCAAGAAACTACTGCTAAACCACTATTACCAATTAAAAAAATAAAACAATATAGAGGATAGTATCCAAGCGCTGCTGTCATTGCTCCCATTAAGATAGTTAAAGTAGAACACCAAGCCCAAAATTGGTGTGGTTTAGGTTTCAGTTTTTTCATTAAAAAACATATTTGTCTGCTAAATAAATCAATATACCTGCAGCTATCCCTAATAAAATCCAATACAAATTTTCTTTAATCATGCTACGAACTTGGTCAAGTTTGGTTTAAAATAGTTAGGTCCCTTCATTACTTTGCCTTTATCATTATAGATTGGCTTACCATCAACTCCAAGCTTACTCATATTTGAATTTTGAACTTCTTCAAAACATTTATCTAAATCAATTCCAAATGCATGGCCTGCCCCGTAAGTTACATATAATATGTCAGTCAAAGCATCTGCTACTTCTTTTATATCTTTTTTATCAATCGCCTCTTTCAATTCATCTAGCTCTTCTTTGATCAGTTCATATCTAAGAGAGGAAATTTTATCACTTGGAAAGCTTGCTTTTTCTTTGATTTCTTGACCAAAAGTTTCCATAAATTTTCTAACACTTTTAAAATTACTCATTTTTAATCCTTTTAATTTATAATTTCTTAATAAGAGTGTATTATACCAAAGAATCAAAGATGAAATACAGAACAGAATTCGATAGTATTGGAAAAATTAAAGTTCCTGGTGATAAGTACTGGGGTGCATCTACTGAGAGATCTAACAAATATTTTAATATTGGGGATTTTTTAGTAAGGCCGTTAGTAATTCATTCTATAGCGATTATTAAAAAAGCTGCAGCAATAGTTAACACTAAAAATGGAGATTTAGATCCTAAAATAACTAAATACATCATTAAAGCTTCTGAAGAAATTATCAAAGGAAAGCTCGATAATCATTTTCCTTTAAAAGTTTGGCAAACTGGCTCTGGCACACAAACAAATATGAATGTTAACGAAGTTATAGCAAACAGGGCAATCGAAATGATGGGTGGTAAATTAGGATCAAAAAAACCAGTTCATCCTAACGATCATGTTAATAAATCTCAGTCTACAAACGACGTATTTCCAACAGCAATGCACATTGCTGTTGCTATTAAAGCTAAAGAAAAACTCTTACCCTCTTTACGACTATTAGAAAAAGAATTACTTAAAAAATCAAAAGAATTTAAATCAATAGTAAAAGTAGGGAGAACTCACCTACAAGACGCAACCCCGTTAACACTTGGGCAGGAATTCTCTGGATATCACTCTCAACTTAAAGATTGTATTTCAAGAATAGAATCCGCGCTTAAAGAAATTTATTTTTTAGCACAAGGTGGAACTGCTGTAGGAACAGGTTTAAATACAAGAAAAAACTTTGATAAAAAAATTATAAAAGAAATAAGTAAAATTACAAAATTACCTTTCAAGCCTGCTCGAAATAAATTTGCTGCTCTTGCAGCACATGATGAAATTGTTAACTTTTCTGGAACTTTAAATACCACGGCTGTTTGTTTAATGAAAATAGCTAATGACATTAGATTTCTAGGCTCTGGTCCCAGAGCAGGTTACGGAGAGCTTATTCTTCCTTCCAATGAACCTGGTTCTTCCATCATGCCTGGAAAAGTTAATCCAACTCAGTCTGAAGCAGTGACAATGGTTTGTGTAAAAGTAATTGGTAACCACAATGGAATTACAATGGCAGGTTCTCATGGACATTTTGAATTAAATGTTTTCAAACCATTAATTATTCATAATATTTTACAATCAATCGAAATTATGAGCGACTCTTCTAAAACATTCTCCATGTATTGTGTGAAAGGAATTAAAGCTGATAAAAAGAGAATTAAACATTTGTTAGATAATTCTTTGATGTTAGTAACAGCACTTGCACCAAAGATTGGTTACGATAAGGCAGCATTAATTGCAAAAACAGCACACAAAAATGGTACTACTTTAAAGCAAGAAGTTATTAGGGCAGGACTTATAGAAGAAAAAGAATATGATAAAATTATGAATCCTTTAAAAATGACAAAACCTAAATAATTTCTAAAATAAAACTTTTTATCTTTTTTAAAACAAAAATTTCTGAAAAACTTTTATCAAAAAAAATATTTTCAAAAGATTCCTTATAGTAATTTAAATCTTCTTTAGATGAGATCTTTTCATTTAATAATATCTTTTCATAATTAATTTTTTTATTTAATAAATTTAAATCTCCCTTGGCTTTAATTCTTAAGATATCTTTATTGCTTTTTGTTTTTATTGAAAATTTTTTAAATAAATCTTTTTTATTATTTACAAGTATAAAACAGTCAAAATATATCACAGGAAATTCTTCTAATAAATTTAGATTACTTTTGCATTCAAAAAAATTTTTGGTTAATGAAAATTTTTTTTTCAAGTCAAGTCTTCCATACGCTAAATTGATTTGTAAATTAAAATCATCAATAAAACTTTTAGAAAAATTTTTTGGTTTGTAAGTTATTAAGTTTTGGCTATTAATTTTTTTTATAATATGTTTAAATTCTAGAAGTTTATATAAATTTATTCTTTCAAATATATCTAAATTTATCTCTTCAATTTCTAAATTTGTATTTACATTATGAAATGGAATAAATGTTATTAAACTTTTATGATTAAATGAGAGATTTTTACTTCTAAAATAAGAATTTAAAATTTTTAAATTTTCATTGTCATATTTAAAATTAAATTTAAGATTTGAATTAAGAATTTTAGATTTAAAGATACCAGTCCTTTTTTTCTCATCTAAATCAAGAGAAACGCTAATACCTGAGTTTAATATTTTAAATTTGATAGACTTAAGTTTATCACTTAGCTCTGCCTTGAATTTTTTTTCAAAAATTTTTCCTTTAATAATATTTTTTTGATAACCAAAATTTGCAAAAGTTATATTATCAAGTTTTAATAACAGTTTATTGTTATTCATAATTTTTAAGTTCAGATTATTGAAATATATTTTTTTCTTTTGACTCAATACTTGCTTAATAAAAATTGGAAAATTTGTAATTTCGAGATTTGTAATACTTTCTTTTAAAATAATTTTATTCACCTCAAAATGATTCAAGTTGTAAATACTTAAAATTTTTGGATAAATTTTTAGGTTGCTTACATTTAAATTTATGTTTGATTTTATAAAATTTATACGGGCTTTTTTTAATTCTAGCCTAGGAACTGGAAAAGCTTTATATTTAATATTATCATATTCACCTATTCTAAAATTGTATTCTTTTATAAAGTAATTTTTTATTAAATCCTCTTTTTCCTCATAATTAAAAAAAATAGGAGTCGTCAAAAATAAAGAAATAGATACAAAGAAAATTGCAAATAAATATCTTAAGAAAAAAATAAACTTAAAAAATCGTGAATACTTATTGTGAATTGTTTTTAAAAATTTATTTAACATTTTTTTTATTTTTATAACTGGTATATAAATGAAATTTCTCTCTTATGAATAACATAGATAGCTTAATAAAAAACCTTAACAAAGAACAAAAAGAAGCAGTTTTAAGTACTGAAGGTCCCAACTTAATTGTGGCAGGAGCAGGTTCCGGAAAAACAAGAGTTTTAACTACAAGACTTATTCATATAATAAATGAAAAAAAAGCATGGCCTAATCAAATCCTATGTGTGACTTTTACAAATAAAGCTGCGAAAGAAATGCAAAATAGAGTCATGCAATATGTAAAAGGGAATTCTAACGCAGTGCCTTGGTTGGGCACTTTTCATTCGATAAGTGTAAAATTTCTTAGAAGACATGCTGAGGCCTTAGATTACAAAAGTAATTTTACAATTCTAGACACTGATGATCAAAAAAAACTAATTCGAAATATTGTTAAAGGTGAAAATTTAGATGCAAAAAAATTTTCCCCTCAACTGATTATGTATCATATTGATCAATGGAAAAATAAGGGTTTATTACCAAAAGATGTTAAGATTGAAAAATCAGGATCAATACTTAAATCGATATTAAAAGTTTACAAAATATACCAGGATAAAACTAAAGATTTAAATGCGTTTGATTTTGGTGATCTAATTTTGTTTTGCGTAAAACTTTTTGAGGAACATAGAGATATAAGAGAAATATATCAGAAGAATTTTAAATACATTTTAGTTGATGAGTTTCAGGACACAAATTTTATACAAAATAAATGGTTAAATCTTCTGGTTAATGAAGATGAAAATATTTGTTGTGTAGGTGATGATGATCAATCTATTTACAGTTGGAGAGGTGCTGAAATAAAAAACTTTCTAACTTTTGATCAAATTTATAAAAATTGTAAAGTATTTAAATTGGAACAAAACTATCGATCTACAAAAAATATTTTAGACACTGCGTCAAATTTAATTTCAAATAACTCAAACAGGGTTGGTAAAAAGTTATGGTCATCAGCTAATCAAGGTGAACTTGTAAAATTAAATTGTTACCGAACTGGCAAAGAAGAAGCTCAAGGAATCAGTGATATTATAGAACAAAAGCTTAAAAAAAAATATTCCTTAAATGATGTGTCAATTTTGGTTAGAGCTATCTATCAAACTCGAGAATTTGAAGAAAGATTTCTTCAAATTGGAATTGGGTATCGTGTTTTGGGAGGAATAAAATTTTATGAAAGAGCTGAAATTAAAGATGCCGTTTCTTATTTAAGAATCATTAATCAAAAATTTGATGATTTAGCTTTAGAAAGAGTTATTGGTGTACCTAAAAGGGGAGTTGGAGAAAGCACTTTGAGCCAAATCTATACTTTTGGTAAATCAAATAAATTATGCCTTGAAGACTCGATTATCAAGTTAATAGAAAAGGATAGTTTTAAACCCAAGATAAAAACAGCTCTTAGCCAATTAATAAATATCATGCATAAATGGAGAAAAGACTCATTAAAAATGAAACATTTTGATTTATTAAAACTGGTATTAGATGAGTCGGGTTATTCCTCAATGTTAAAAAATAAAAAAGATTTAGAAAATGAAAATAGATTAGAAAACTTAAAAGAATTACTTAGGGCAATGCAGGATTATGACAACTTACAGAGTTTTTTAGAACATGTAGCTTTAGCTACATCAATTGATCAGGAATGGGAAGGAGCAAAAATAAATTTGATGACAATGCATGCTGCCAAAGGTTTAGAATTTGATGTTGTTTTTCTACCAGGATGGGAAGAGGGTTTATTTCCTCATCAAAAATCTCTTGAAGAAAAAGGAGATTTTGCCTTAGAGGAAGAAAGACGACTTGCTTACGTTGGCATAACTAGAGCTAAAAAAGAAGCATACTTATCATTCGCAATGAAAAGAGCTTACCACGGTGATTGGATGGATGCTTTACCATCAAGATTTATAAATGAAATACCTGAAGAAAGTGTTGAAAAAAATGAAATAGATCTAAACAATGATGATGACTTTGAGTTTAACCAAGATAATTCAATTGAATTTGATGAAGAATATAGAAGTCCTGGATGGGATAGGTATAAAAAAAATAAAATGATTAAATGGAAAAAATAGAAAAATTAAAAAAGATTTTAAAGAGAGAAAAGTTAGATGGTTATATTATTTCTAAAAATGATGAATTTTTTGGTGAATATATTCCAGATTACAATGATAGATTAAATTTTATATCTGGCTTCACTGGATCTTACGGTATGGCTTTAATACTTAAAGATAAAAATTATTTATTTGTTGATGGAAGATATACTTTACAAGCTTACAATCAGAGCGGGAAGACATTTAAAATTATTACAATTCCTGATAAAATGCCAAGTGATATCCTTAATGGAAAAAAATTATCAATTGGTTTTGATCCAAATTTATTTACTGAAAAATCATTATTCGTATTTTTTGGAAAAAATAAATTTAAATTAAAGCCAATTTTTCATAATTTAATTGATGAAATTTGGAAACGAAAGATCAAAAAAAATAATAAGAAAATTTATTTACTGCCTAATAGAGCTGTAAGTGAAAATAGTCAATTTAAAATTAATAAAATTTCTAAATATTTAAAGAAAAAAAAATCTGATTTTTTATTTATTACTGCAAGTGAAAATAATGCCTGGTTACTTAATATAAGAGGTAGAGATACAAAGTATAGCCCTATACCCTATAGTTATATTTTGATTGATAAAGATAAAAATATTAAATTTTTTTGTGATTTAAGAAAAATATCTTCATCTTTAAGAAAAAGTTTTAAGAAGATAAAATTTTTAGATTTAAAAGTTTGTGCTAAAACACTTTTAGAAATTAAAAATAAAAAATTTATAATTGATAGTAATTCATGCTCTTTTTTTTTTAAAAGTATTATCGTTAAAAATAATTTAATACTTAAGTCACAAGATCCAATTTATTTTTTTAAAGCAATTAAAGGAAAAAAAGAAATAGAAAATATTAAAAAAGCTCATATATATGATGGGGTTGCTTTAACTAAATATTTATTCTGGCTTAAAAAAAATTTTCACAGAAAAAATATAACTGAAATATCCGCGTCACAAAAATTACTTCAGTTTAGAAAAAAAAATAAAAAGTTTAAATTCCTAAGCTTTCCAACTATATCAGGAACTGGGCCTAATGGAGCAATCATTCATTATAAAGCAACAAAAGAAACTGATAGAAAATTAAGAAAAGGAGATATTTATTTAGTTGACTCTGGTGGTCAATATGAATTTGGAACAACAGATGTTACTCGTACTATTTCTTTAAAAAATTGTAATAAAAGAATTAAAGATATTTTTACAAGAACTCTTAAAGGACATATTGCTGTTTCAAATTTTAAACTTAAAAAAAATACCTCAGGATCAGAAATTGATTTTAAAGCTAGAAAGTATCTTAAAGAAGTTGGTTTGGATTATTCACATGGGACGGGTCATGGTGTAGGATATTTTTTAAATGTGCATGAGGGACCTCATGCAATATCAAAAAAAAATAAAATAAATTTTCAAATAGGTATGATCGTCTCGAATGAACCAGGATACTATGAAAAAAATAAATTTGGTATCAGGATTGAAAATCTTATTTATGTTAAAGGAGGCAAAAGTAAAATGGCTTTTGAAAATTTAACAATGGCACCAATAGATAAAGATTTAATTATTCAAGAAAAGCTAAATAAAAATGAAAAAAATTGGCTAAATAACTATCACAAAACCGTTTTTAAAAATTTAAGAAAATCTATGAATCAAACCGAGGCTTTGGAGCTTGAAAAAGCATGCTCAGCTATTTAAAATTTTATTCCAATCCTTTTCCAAAATTATTTTTATATTAAGCTTCTTAGCCTGCTCAATTTTACTTTTTGTAGGCTTAGAATCTCCAACAACTAGATAATCGAGATTTTTAGAGATAGATCCCATTACTTTACCTCCGTTATTTTCTGTAATCTCTTTCGCTTCTGATCTGCTCATGTTTTTAAAACCACCTGTAAACATTAATTTTTTATTTGAAAATTTTCCACCACTGCTTTGTACAGCATAACTTCTAATATTAAGTTTATTTATTAAATCTTTAATTATTCTAACATTAGTGTGGTTTAAAAAAAAATTTTCAATAGACTGAGTCTGTGTTTCACCTATTCCATCTAAATCGAACAGATTTATTAAAATTTTTTTTCTTTTTTTTAAATCAAATAATTTTGAGAATTCTTCGATAGAACTGAAAAAACTTGCCAAAATTTTTGCATTTTCTTGCCCTATATGTCTAATTCCTATTGAATAAATAAATTTATCCAAAGGAATTGTCTGAGATTTCTTGATGGCTTTTTTTAAATTATTAATTGATAACTCACCCCATCCCTCTAATTCTTTGATCTTTTCATAGTCAAGGTCAAAAATATTTGATGGTTCTTTTATCAAATTTAGATCCCAGAATTGTTCGATCACTTTTTTTCCCAATCCATCAATATTTAGAGCTTCTTTTGAAACTAGATGTTTAAGTTTTTCTTTAGCCGTAAATCTACATTCGTAACCTTTCAAACATCTTCTCACAGCATCTTCTTTATTAGTATTTTTACTAAATTCTTTTTTAGTTTCTGCTCCACATAAACATCTTTTAGGAAAAATAAACTTTTTACTTTTTTTATCTCTTTTAGATTTATCAACTGATACTACTTGAGGGATGACATCACCAGCCCTTTGAATGTTTATTGTGTCTCCAATTCTTATATCTTTTCTTTCAATTTCATCTTCATTATGAAGAGTAGCATTTGATACAACCACACCTCCCACTGTAACTGGTTCCACTTTAGCCACAGGAGTTATTGCGCCAGTCCTGCCAACCTGTATAATAATATCTTTTACTTTAGTCACTGCTTTTTCAGCAGAAAATTTATAAGCTACAGCCCATCTTGGTGAATTGGATGTGTTGCCCAATCTTTTTTGTAAACTTATATCATTTACTTTAATTACTAATCCATCAATATCATAATTTAATGATGATCGTTTTAAATCAATTTTTTTATGTTCTATTTCTACCTCATCTAAATTTTTTATAATTTTTGACAAAGGATTTGTGCAAAAATCCCATTGAGAGATTTTTTTTAAAAATTCTGACTGTGTTTTAAATATCATTGGATTTACGGTTCCAAAACCATAGGCAAAATATTTTAGTGGAATTTTAGCTGTATCTTTTGAGTTTTTTTGTCTTAAAGATCCACCAGCAGCATTCCTTGGATTTGCAAATTTATCCTTTAAGGTTAAAAAATCTTTTTTTCCTATGTAAATTTCACAACGAATTTCTAAAATATCTGGAATTTTATCGCCTTTTATTATTTTAGGTATTAAAGAAATTGTTTTTAGATTTGACAAAATATCTTCTCCTATTTTTCCGTCACCCCTGGAAAGTCCTTTAACAAGAATACCTTTTTGATAAATTAAAGATGCTGAAATTCCATCAATTTTTGGTTCACAAAATAACTCTATATCTTTGTTTTTAAAACTTAAAAAATTATTAATTTTTTTAGAAAAGTCTTTCATATCTTCAATATTGAATGCATTTGAAAGAGACAACATTGGAGATAAATGTTTAATTTTTTTAAATTTATTTGTAATTTTTGCACCTACTAAATTATTTGTTAAGTTTAATTCTTTAAGAAAAGAATATTTTGTTTCTAATGCAAAAATATTTTTTTTTAATTCATCGTAATTCGCATCTGATATAATAGGATTGTCCTGATTAAAGTAATTATCATTATGCTTTTTAAGCTCTACAATTTTTTTTTTAAAAATATTAATAATTATTTTTTTTTCATTCATTAAAATATTTTAATTTTTTCTAAAATAGATTCCAAAATTTTACTATCTTTTGTTTCCTTTTTAATATTTTTAATTTTATAATTTTTATTAAGAGTCTTAAAAGATTTTTGATACCATTCACTTGAGTTATAATTATAGCCTAATATAGAAGCATATTTTTTTGCATCTTTTTCTAAACCAAGATGATAATTTATTTCAACTAGTCTATGTAATGCTTCTTCTATAAAAATTGTTTGATCAAATTCTTCAACAACTTTTTTTAATCTATTTATAGCAGGGACCCATTTTTTCACTTTTATATAGTATCTAGCTAAATACATTTCTTTAGCAGCCAACTGATTTTGAATAAGATCTTTTTTAAACTGTAAGTCGATTGCATAATCAGTATTAGGATACTCTATTAAAAATTTTTCGATCTTATCTTTAGCTTTAATTAAGGGCCCTAAATCTTTATCTTCATCAGAAATTTGTTCAAACTGTACTAAGGTTGATAAATATTTTGCATAAACTGCATGCTCACTAGCAGGATATCTTCTTAAAAAATCTTCTAAGCAACTTTCAGCTTCAATATAAAAATTAATTGCATATAATGAATAACATCCCATAATTGCTGATTTGCTTGCATACTCAACAATTTTAAAATTAATTTCTGCCTCTTTAAATTTTTTGTTAGCATAAAAAAAATCATTTCTCTCAAAAGATTGAATAGCTTCTTTATAGATTTCATAGGGGTTAGCTTTTGATTTCTCTAAGTCAATCTTATCATTTTTTGAACAAGCGAAATTTAAAGATATGATAAATAAAAAAGAAAATAATCTTAAAATCATTAAAAATTATTATCAGATTTTTTGTAAAATTATATTTAAAAATTAAAAATTAACCGTTTACAGCTATTTTTATTGAAGTTTGAGATTTGTATTTTTTTGAAAATGTAAATTCACCTTGTTTTCTGTCTAGCGCTATTTTGTCAGATTTCAGAAGTTTTCTTAAGAATAAATTTGTCAGTTGATGACCGCCTTGATAACACTTAACCTTGCCTAATATTTTATAACCTGAAAGATTAAAATCTCCCAAGAGATCTAAAATTTTATGATTAACAAATTCTTTATTATTTCTTAGCCCCTCTTTGTTTAGTACTTTTTCCTCATCAACAACTATAGCATTGTCTAGTGATCCGCCTTTGG
The DNA here is from genome assembly GCA_902613915.1 of uncultured Pelagibacteraceae bacterium. Taxonomy (GTDB): domain Bacteria; phylum Pseudomonadota; class Alphaproteobacteria; order Pelagibacterales; family Pelagibacteraceae; genus Pelagilacustribacter. Next base: position 39,976 of record CACMJB010000004.1, read on the forward strand.
CCAAACCTGCCTTTTTGATTTCTTCTATATCTTTTAAAAGGCAAAATGTTCTTGACTGATGAATATCCTCAATATTATCCTTATCAAAATTTACGATATTTTTTTGTGATCCTATTATCTTGTTTTTATAGTTAAGCTGAAACTCAATCTCAAGAGTTTCGTCACCTGGCTCTAAAGAAATTTTTCTATCACCATCTAAAAGCTCGACTTTCTCTTTTACTTTAAGAAATTTTCTTTTTTCAGGTAACGTTTCAATTTCAGAAGTTTTTAAAATTTCTAAAAACGTTTTTGCAGAACCGTCCATGATTGGTACTTCTTCAGATGAAATCTCTACTAGAACATTGTCAATTCCAGCAATGTAAAAAGCTGCTAGTAAGTGCTCAACAGTCGATACTTTTGTTCCGAATTTATTCTCAAGTGTTGTACAAAGTTTTGTTGAATTCACATTTAAGTAATCAGCTTTAACTGTGTTATTTTTTTTAATATCTACTCTTTTAAATACAATTCCGCTATTAGCCTCAGCTGGGCTAATTTTAATCCTAGACTCTAATCCTGTGTGAAGTCCAATACCTTTAAGATTAACCGGATTGACTATTGTTGTTTGAAATATTTTATTCACATTGAACTTATACACAATAAGCCTATCTCGCTTAAAACAACTAATGTTTCTAAAAATATCAATGATTAATTAAAAATTGCTCGAAAAACCCTTGATATCATTGATTTATCACTTCTTGTGATGGGTATTGCCTCAGTTTTCCAACCATAATGGGTAATTTTATAAGCAGTCTCAATAAGTTCTCTAATTTCTACCTTATCAAAAGTTTTAATTTTAAATTTTCCATTAGAAGAAAAACAATCAATAAATATATCCTTAAAAAATTCTAATTGATTTTTATCAGCAATTTCTAAATAGATGTGCTTTGCATCAAGTAAAAATTTTACAAAATTTATGTTTTTATAATAAATTTTATTGCTTAATTCTTTTATCCTTGCTTCAGCTATATCGAAGATCAACTTTTTATTTATTTTTTTAGAATTAGAATCGTTATTAATAATTCTTTTTACTTCTTCTTGGTTTAAAGAAGTAACTTTTGAAATATCTCTTAAAATTATTTCTGTGCCAAAATTAAATTTTTGCTCGTATTTTAAAGCATCATTTTGAATGAAAAAAATTTTAGTATAATCTTGTTCTATATTAATATAAAGAAAAGTATTTATTTCAGAATTATAATTGCTTTTTAAAGATCCTTTTACAAAACTATCAGATAAAATTTTTTTTATTTTTAAATTACACTCATCAAAAATCTCTTTTAAATTTTCATAGTCATTTTCTTTTATCAAATTAAATGACAACTCATGAGAGTAAAAATCACCGAACAAACCAATAGGTAAATTTTCAAATTTTTTTTTATCTAAAATATATTGTGAATTAAAAATATGTAAAATTATTTTTTTTTTTTCTAAACTATCAATACAAGATTTTAATGAATTTATTATATAAAAAATGTTTTCTTTTGAAATCTGTGTTCCATTAAGTTTTTTGAAACCAGTTAAATTTAAAAAAGATAAATCAAAATTATCTAAAATTATTATTAAATCTTTAAATGTGTAATTGATTTTTTGTTCAATAATAATAAGATTTTTTTTTATGTAACTTGAAATTTTTTTTATATCAGAAATTATATCTCTATCATAAGATACGCTTGATGACTGTAAAATCCTAAAATTGTTATTTTGATCATAATCTCCTACATAAAATAATAACTTTTCTTTAGTAATTTTCATAAAAAGTTTTGGAGAGTTTATGTTCATTTTATTTTAAAATAAGTTGATCTTTTATTCTATAGTCAAAAATTTTATATTTATCAAAACTTCTATTTGCTCTGATTTGCATAAAATTTTTTAGACTTTGTTTGTAATCTTTTATTGGTAATTTTATTATTTTATCATTAGCTAGTCGAATGTTCCATCTCTTTGAATTAAAAAGATAATACTCGAGAATAATTTCTAATGGAAAATTAATTTTTTTTAGAACTCTATATAAAGTTTTAAAATCTTCCCTGTTTCCATAAATTTTAGGAAGATTTTTATAACTATCAATTTCTAGGTATTCTATTAAATTAATTTTTTTTCCCAAAAAATATTTATTGTTATTTTCAAATATTATAGCTATAGGTTTTTCCTCAAAAACTTTTACTACTAATTTATTTGGATAAATTTTTTTAATCTCAAAGTTTTTAATAAAACTTTTTTGACTTATTTTTTTTTTAATTTCATAAGTATTTAAAAAAATAATATTTTGGTTATATAAAAATGAAAAAATTTTTATCAGTTCTTGGTCTTTTAAAATCTTGTTATTTTCTATCTTTATTTCTTTAATTTCAAATTTATTGATTGTGAATTTATGTTGGGGAATGAAAGTTGAAAATAGAATAAATAATGCAATTCCTAAAATAGGTTTATTTTTCATTTATTGATACTTGCATCCAACAAAATTTTTTCAACTAATTGTTCAAAATTAATACCTTTATAATTTGCTATTTCAGGTACTAAAGAAAGACTAGTCATGCCTGGTTGAGTATTAATTTCTAGTAAATAAAAATTACCTTTATAGAATTTAAAATCTGCTCTTGTGACTCCTCTACATTTAAAAGCATCATGTGTTTTTTTTGCAATATTTAAAACTTCTGAATATTTAAACTTGGATAACCTTGCAGGCATAATATGTTTTGTTTTTGCAGATTTAGTATATTTAGCTTTATAGTCATAAAACTGGCGCTTAGGTATAAGTTCAATAGCACCGAGTGGCTTTCCATTAATAATAGCTACTTGAATTTCTTGTCCTGGAATATATTGTTCTATCATTACTCGATCATATTTTTTCAATAACTTCCTCATTGAATTTATTAAATTTTTTTTACTATTACATAATTTCACACCTAAGCTTGATCCTTCATTTATTGGTTTAACAATAACTGGATAAATAATTTTTTTTAATTTTAAACTTTTTTCTACTGAAGAAATCTTATCATTCTTATTTATTGAAAAATATTTTGGTGTTTTAATTTTATTTTTTATAAAAATTTTTTTAGAAATTAATTTATCCATTGCATTAAAAGAACTTATTACTCCAGAATGAGTATATGGAATTTTAAGATATTCAAAGTAACTTTGAGCTACACCATCTTCGCCATCCTTACCATGCAAGGCATTAAAAATAGCATCAGTTTTAATTTTATTTATTAAGTTAAAATTTTTTTTTTGGGGGTCAAATGAGTATACTTTGTACTTAATTTTTTTAAGTGCTTTAATACAAGCTTTACCACTTTCTAAACTAACAGCTCTTTCACCTGAAGTGCCACCTAAAACTACTAGAATGTTTTTAAACTTTTTTTTATTCACCTACTATCTTTATTTCTAGTTCTAAATTTATTTTAGTTTTTTCATAAACCTTACTTTTTACTTTTTTTATTAAATTTTCGATATCTATGGATTTTGCTTTCCCTTTATTAATAAAAAAGTTACAATGTTTTTTTGAGATAACAGCATCACCTTCTTGATAATTTTCACATCCAGATTCTTTAATTAACATCCAGGCTTTTTTTTCTTTGCTTATATTTTTGAATGTACTCCCACAAGTTTTAATTTGACTGGGCTGCGATAATTTTTTTCTCTGCACTAACTCACTTTGTTTTTTTTCAATTTTTTCTTTTTTATCTAAAGATCCTTTTAATTTAGCTGAAATAATAATTAAATCCTCAGGTAAATTATTACCCCTGTATACAAAATTTATATCTTCTTTTTTAATTTCAATTTCTTTACATTTTTTTTTATCTATTGCTTGAATTGATATAAGTACTTGAGAAATATCGTGTTCGTAACACCCGCTATTCATTATTATTGTTCCTCCTATAGAACCAGGAATACATGATAAAAATTCTAAGTTTGTAAGATTATTTTCTTTAGCGAAATCTGCCACTTTACGATCTAATGTACCAGCGCCAACTTCAATAATGTCTTTTCCAATTAATCTAGTGAATGAAAAATTTTTACCAAGCTTTATAACGGCTCCCTTAACGCCATTATCTCTGAATAAAGTATTTGATCCTGCACCGAGGAATATTGTTTTAATATCATTTTTTTTTGCTTCTTTAAAAAATTCTAATAATTCTTTCTTATTCTTTGGTTTGAAAAAAAATTCAGCATTTCCTCCTAGATTAAACCAGCTATAATTAGATAGTTTAACTTTTTGACTTAAACTCTCGCCAAACTTTTTTGTAAAATCAATCAAATTACTCATAAAGAAGTTTTAAGTCCGTAAATCCATTTAGAAATTAGTCCCGCACCCATTCCAATAATTATTTCATTGCTAATCAAGTTTTTTTTAAAAAAATTACGAAGCTCTATTTCATTTTTAACCATTACTACTTGAGTCGAAGAATTTTTAGCGATTAAAGAAGAAAAGTTGTTAAAATCAAATTTTGGATCTCTTTTTTCACCAGCAGCATATAAGGGACAAACTACTACTAAATTTGATTTTTTGAAACACTTCGAAAATTCATTTTTTAATGAGATAACTCTAGAGTATCTATGAGGTTCAAATACACTTATAATTTTTCTTTTTTGATTTACATTTCTTACTCCATCTAATATTGAGCTTATTTCCGTAGGATGATGAGCGTAATCATCATAAAAATCATTTTTATTTTTTGAAAATACCTTCGTCATTCTTCTTTGGACGCCTGAAAAATTTTTAAGCGATTTTTTTATTGTATTTTGGTTTACACCTAAATTTAAACAAACTATTAATGCTGCTGCTGCATTCAATACATTGTGTTTTCCTAATAACCTAACATTAATATTTTTTATTGTTTTTAAACTTTTACTCTTATCTTTAAAGCTTAAATTAAATTTTGTACTTTCATAGTGATATTTAATTTTTGATACTTTGAAATTTGCTTGGCTATTTTCTCCATAAGTAACTATGTTTTTATTCTTAATTCTTTTTAAAATCTTTTTTATATTTTTATTATCGGTGCAAATAACAGATTTACCTGTAGGGGGTGTCTTATTTATAAACTCTATAAAAGATTTTTCTAAATTTGAATAACTTTTATAGTAATCTAGGTGTTCATAATCAATATTAGTAACAATAGAATAGTTAATTGGTAATTTTAAAAAACTTCCATCAGATTCGTCAGCTTCGAGAATAGCCCAACTCCCTTTCCCTAGTTTTGCGTTACTTTTAAAAGAATTAATTACTCCGCCATTAACGATTGTGGGATCTAATTTTTGATCAGTTAATATTTTTGCAACTAAAGATGTTGTAGTAGTTTTTCCATGAGAGCCTGTTATAATTATATTTTTCTTCAATGATACTACATCTGCCAAAACTTCAGCTCTGTTATAAATTGGAATTTTATTTTTTTTGGCAAATTTAATTTCAATATTATTATTTTTTATCGCTGTAGATTTTACTACTATTGTTGCTCTTTTTAGGTTTTTAGATGAGTGACCTATATAAGTTTTAATTCCATTTTTAATACAGGAAATTATATTTTTATTTTTTGTTTGATCACTTCCTTGAACTCTAAACCCCATATTTTTCATTATTTGAGCGAGCCCACTCATACCGATACCACCAATACCTATAAAATGAATTATATCTTTTTGGCCTAAATTAATTTTTTTCATTAATAATTTTTTCTATGTTAAAATTTAATTTATTGAAAATATCTTTGTCAGAATATTGTCTTTGATTTAATATAATATTATTAAACTTTGAATTATCTTTAAAATTAGAAGAAATAAGCTCATATAAATCTTTAGAAATATTTTTTTCCTCTAAAAGAAAACACATTCCTTTTTTTTCATAAAATTTTGCATTAATGTATTGGTGATTATCGGCAGAAGTTGGTAGTGGAATAGCGATTAGTGGAATTTTAACATTTGTTAATTCTCCCAAAGCCGAAGCTCCGGATCTTGTAATTACAAGATTTGATTTACTATAATAATAAGAAATTTTATTTGTAAAATTAAATAATTCAAATTTTATATTTTGATTTTTATAAAATTTGGATAACTCATCTTCCTGACTTGTTTGACACTGCTGATAAACGGTTAAAGGTATTCCGCTTTCTTTTAAGTCTTTAAAAACTTGTGGCAATTTTTCTGCAAAGATTTTAGCCCCCTGGCTACCACCAAGAACTAGAATATTAATAATATCAAATTTATTTTTTAAATTGTTATTATTATTAAATTCAATTATTTCTTCTCTAATAATATTGCCAACTACAATTACTTTTTTTTTATTTTTTTCTTTAATTCCCTCAAGATCTTTATGTGAAACAAAGATTTTTTCAGCAAAATGAAGCAAATATTTATTAGCTTTTCCTATAATTAAATTATTTTCATAAATGGTAAATTTAATTCTTAAAATTACTGCGGCTATACAAACAGGAAATGAGGAGTATCCACCCATCCCTATAATAATGTGAGGTCTATTTAAAGAAAGTAAAAAAAGAGACTTCATTGTTGAGTGACAAATCAAAAATACAGAATATATTAATGTAAAGATATTTTTTTTTAATAACGGTGAAGAAGTTATTTTTTTTAAATTTATCTCCTTTATATCGCTAAGGTATTTTAAACCTCTTTTATCAGTAGTAAGTATAACATCATAATTTTTCTTAATTAGATTTTTTGCTAAACTCAGTGCAGGAAAAATATGTCCACCCGTGCCACCTGTTGCAATCAAAATTGTTTTTTTAGTCATATAAATAAGTTTTATTTTTAGTATAATTTAAAACTAGTCCAGCTAAAATCGCGCTACTCATCAGAGAAGATCCACCGTAACTTAAAAAAGGCAAAGTCATACCAGTTGTTGGCAATAAATTAGTATTTACCCCTGCATGTATAAAAGTTTGAAAGATTAATAAAGATGCTAATCCACTTAAAGAAATCTTAATAAATTCGTTATCCTGATTAAAGCAATTTTTTATAATCCTAAATGATATATATAAAAAAATTGTAATTATAATAATTGAGACTAAAGAACCGAATTCTTCAGAAATTACAGCAATTATGTAATCAGTATGAGCTTCCGGAACACTCTCTTTCAAAATACCTTCGCCCATTCCTTGACCGGTTAACCCTCCAAGTTTAATTGCATCAAGTGCTGAAGATGATTGAAATTTATCACCTTGGCTAGGATCAAAAAATGAAATTAAACGGTTGATAATATATCCAAACTTTTCGGGTAAGAAAAATAGTAATGAGCTAAATAATATTAAAAAAATTGTGAGAAAAATCCCAATATATATTAAGCTTACACCAGATACAAAAACAGTTGCGATCCAGCTACTAGTTAATAATATTGACTGTCCTAAATCAGGCTGGTCGATTAATAAAATGATTACGCAACTTAAAAGTATGAAACTTAAAAGATATTTTATGTGATAATTTTGAAAATTTTTGTAAGTAAGTATCTTAACTGTCATCAAAATGAATAATGGTTTTAATATTTCTACAGGCTGTAAATTAAAAAAATATAGATTTAACCATCTTCTAGCTCCTTTTGCCTCTAATCCAATTATCGGAACCATCGCCAAAAAAATAAAAGAAACTACAAAAGCTGGAATAACAAGTTTAATCAGTACTTCTGTTCTAATAAATGAAATTATCATCATGATTGATATTGCTAAAACTGTAAAAATTAAATGTTTAGTAAAAAAGAAATAATAGTCTTTGTTTAATCTTTCTCCTGCGAGCGAAGATGTTGATGAAAATGAAAAAAATAGTCCTAGAAAAAATAGTATCAAAAAACAAAACAAGATCTTTTTATCAATACTTCTCCAATAGTTAAGTATGAAAAATTTAAATGAATTTTCTTGCATATGTTTTACATAATTTTTTAAACTCGGTTCCTCTAATTTCAAAATTTTTAAATTGGTCAAAAGATGCTGCTGCCGGACTTAATAAAATAAAACACTTTTTTTTCTTAAAAAATACATGATCTTTGACTATTTGATTGATTGCCTTATTAAGGGTTTTTGAAATTGAGAAAGAAACTTTTCCTTTTATCTGCTTTTTAAAAAAATTAATATTTTTACCAATTAAATAACATTTAATTATATTTCTTTTGTAATTTAATAAATTAATTTTATCTCCTTTTTTTGGAAACCCCCCCAAAATCCAAAAAATATTTTTTAAGCCGGATATAGCGGTAATAGCAGACTCACAGGTTGTAGCTTTAGAGTCGTTGATAAAAGTAACGTTCTTTTTTTTCATAAAAATTTCAAATCTGTGCTCTAATCCTTTAAAAGATTCAATGGATTTAACGAATGATTTTTGACTTATATTTATTATTTTAGACAATTCAAAAACAAAGCTTACATTTTCATCGTTAATATTAGAAGCTAAATAACTATTTTTAATTTTATACTTTATTTTTTTATAGTCTCTTATTTTCGGAATAATTAATTTACTTTTAAAATTTTTCTTTTTAAAAGCTATCTTTAAATTTTTGTTTATAAAAGCATATTGATTTTTATTCTGATTTTTAAATATTTTAAGTTTTGCATTTAAATACTCGTTTGTGCTCCCATGCCAATCTATATGATCATTGGTAAAATTTAGAAAAAGAGCAAAGTCTGGACAAATAAATTTTGAATGTGAAAGTTGAAAAGATGAGGCTTCTATTATTACAAAACTATTATTTACTTTTTTTAAACTTAGTAAAGGCTTTCCTATATTCCCTCCCAATAAACATTTAAATTTATTTTTTTTTAATACATGATCAAGTAATTTGCACGTGGTTGATTTTCCATTTGTTCCTGTTACAACAATGCTTTTGAATTTTTCTCTATCTAAATAAAATAGATCTAAATCAGTAATAATTTTTTTTTTATATTTCTGGAGATTTTTGTTTTTATTTAAGCTAATTCCTGGAGACAATATAATATAGTCAACTTGCTTTAATGTTTTATTAAGATTTTTTGTCCAATAACTTTTAAAAAGGTTTTTATGTTTATCATCATAAACTTTAAAATTTGAAATTTTTTTCTTTTTAAAGAAATTAATTACAGAGCTACCGGTTATTCCGAGCCCGTAAACAAGGAACGAATGTTCTTTGAGTTTAGGAGTTTTAAACATCTTACCTTAATTTTAATGTTGCTAATCCGATCAATGCTAAGATTATGGCAATAATCCAAAATCTAATTACAATTGTAGACTCTGCCCAACCTTTTTTTTCGAAATGGTGATGAATTGGGGCCATTTTAAATATTCTTTTTCCTGTTAATTTAAACGAAAGTACTTGAATGATTACAGAAACTGTTTCTAAAACAAATAAACCACCTATTATAGCTAAAACTATTTCATGTTTTACAATAATTGCGATGGCCGCTAGTGATCCTCCTAATGAAAGTGAGCCAGTGTCACCCATGAAAATTTTTGCAGGAGGTGCATTATACCAAAGAAAACCTAAACAAGCTCCTACAACTGATCCACAAAAAATAGACAATTCTCCAACATCCGGAATATATTGTATTTTCAAATATTCAGAGAAAATTGTGTTTCCTACGACATAGGAAATTAATGTAAAAGAAAGTGCCACTAACATTACAGGTACAGTAGCAAGTCCATCTAAACCATCAGTCAAATTTACTGCATTGGATGCTCCAATTATCACAAATAATCCGAATGGAATAAAAAATAGACCCATTTGCCAAATTAAATTTTTAAAAAAAGGAAAATAAAGATTGTATAAATATTCGTGATTAGAAAATTTAATTAATAATGTTAAAGTTATTACACCTATAATTAATTGACCAAGAAATTTTAAACTTGATTTAAGTCCTCTTGAATTCTTATATTTTATTTTTAGAATATCATCAGCAAATCCTAAACCTCCTAAAGATAAAGACACAAACATTAGTACCCACACATATATATTTTTTAAATCAGCCCATAACAACGTACCAGAAATAATTCCAATAATGATGATCACACCTCCCATTGTAGGTGTACCAGACTTTTTTATTATATGATCAATTGGACCATCTTGTCTGATGGGTCCGGTAATCATTTTTTCTGAAAATAACTTAATAAGTGGTCCTCCAATAATAAAAACAACTACCAAAGAAGTTACAACAGATAATCCGGTTCTAAATGTTAGATATTTAAAAACATTTAAAAATGAGTATTGATCAACTAAAGATGTTAAAAGACTGAAGAGCATTTAAATTCCTTTTATAATATTTTTACTAAAGTTATTTAAACCTGTAGCATTAGATCCTTTAATCATTAAATAATCATTATTAGAAATTATACTTCTTAAGTTTAAGTCTATATCTTGTATGTTTTGCAAAATATTTCCTCTTTTATTTTTATTTAGATTCTTAAAGGTGAATATAGTTTGTTTTCCTTTAACGAATACTTTGTCGATGTCAGAGTTGTTAATAACTTTTGAAATTTCTTCATGATATTTTCTCGATTTTTGACCTAATTCTAACATGTCGCCCAATACTAAATACTTTTTAAATTTTTCCTTTTTAAAAGAGTTAAATCTTAAAATAGCATTTTTTACTGATAATGGATTTGCATTATAACTTTCATCTATAAATTTGAATTTTTTCTTATATCTTAAAATATTATATTTTTTCCCTCTTCCCACAGTTGGTTGTAGATTCTTTATTAGTGATTTAATCTTTTTGATATCAATTTTTAACGCATGCATTACAGCTAAACCTGCCAGAATATTATAAATATTAATATCTCTAAAATCATAAATTAATCTCTGATTATCTATATTTACAAAAATTTTTGAATTTCCATTATTTTCATTAATCTTTTTTAATAAGATATTTGACTCTCTATGTTTACCAAAAGTAATTATTTCAAGATTTAAGGATTTTGCTTTTTGATATAGAAGATTGAAAAATTTATCATCTCTATTTAAAATAATTTTTCCACCTTTTTCGATACTTTCTATTATTTCAGATTTTGCTTTAGCTATTCCTTTTAAATTTTTAAAATTTTCTAAATGAGCTTCACCGATATTGGTAATTATACCTATATGGGGTCTTATTAATTTTGATAAGTTTTTAATTTCTCCGGCCTTACTCATTCCAACTTCGAAAACACCGTATTTATCAAATGAACTTAAATTTGATAAGCTTATAGGAACACCTAAATGGTTGTTAAAAGATTTTGGTGAAAAATAAGTTTCACCAAATTTTTTTAGCAACTGACCTAGTAAATTTTTTAGGGATGTTTTTCCAGCACTTCCAGTAATAGCAATTATATTTGCAGAGGATTTTTCACGTTTTAGTTTTGCAAAGTAATTTAAAAATGAGATAGCATTTTTTACCTTTATTATATTTTTTCCAATTTTTTTTGCAGAGTCAGATACGATACAACTTGCACCTTTATTTAAAGCATCTTTAACAAATTTATTTCCATTATTTTTTTTGCCTTTGAGTGCTAAAAATAAGTTACCCTTTTTTATTGATCTAGTATCAGTAGATAATCCATCGAAATTAATAAATTTTTTATAACCCGTAATTTTTTGTAAAATTAAATTGTTTTCAAAATAATTAAATTTTTTTTTAGGGAGATGTTTTGATTTTTTAATAGTTCCTTTTATAATTTTTTTATCAGATATTTTATAAGTTTTATTTTTATATATTTGAATTTCTTCATGCCCTTTTCCTGCTACTAATATTATTTCTCCAGGAGTTGCCTTCTTAATAGACTCTTCAATAGCAGTACGTCTATTTCCAATATTAAAACTTTTTTTTCTTTGAATATACTTGCAGAGTTCTTTTCTAATTTTTTGAGGGTCTTCATTCCTTGGATTGTCATCTGTTATATAAATTTTGTTACAATATTTATTTGCTATCTTAGCCATTAATGGTCTTTTTTTTTTATCTCTATCTCCTCCACAACCAAAAACTATAGATATATTTTTTTTATTTTCATTTTTAAAACACTCTAAAGTTTTTAAAAGGGCGTCTGGGGTGTGAGCATAATCTAAAAAAACTTTTGCTTTATTTGGAAGTTTTTTTACTAATTCTAACCTTCCATTTACATCTTTGATCTTTTTGATTTTTTTAAAAATCAATTGTTCTCTAAGTCCACATATTTTTGCAGCCAAAATTGCCATAGTTAAATTCTTTATCTTAAAATCTGGAAGGGTAGGTAATTGACTTTTAACTTTTAGAAACTCACTATTTATATCAACTATTTTTAATCCTCTTTTTTTGGATATCTTTTTTAAAATTTTAAATGGTGAAATATTCTCATCTGAAATTATTTTAGTTTTTTTTCTTAAAATTTTTCTAAATAAGATAAGCTTAGCATTCAAATATGCTTCCATATTCTTATGATAGTCTAAATGGTCTTGGCTAAAGTTAGTAAAAACAGCTGATTTAAAATTTATATGATGAAGTCTCTCTTGATGCAAACCATGACTTGAGGCCTCGATAATTACATTTTCAATTTTTTTTTTTTTAAGGAAATTCAAAGTTTTATGTAATGATATCGTGTCAGGTGATGTCAGACTTGTTTTTAAAAATTTATTGTTATATTTAATCCCCAATGTTCCGATTGAAGCAACAGGCCTATTGTTTAACCTAAATAATTGATAAAACATATCAGCAACAGAAGTTTTTCCATTAGTGCCAGTAACTGCAATTATGTTTTTCGGTTTAAAGTTATAAAACTTTGAAGCAACCTCGCTCAAAAAATTTCTTACGTTTTTCTTTTTAATTACTAGTATATTTTTATCTTTGAATTTAGATTTATTTGAACAAATTATGACGGAAGCCCCTTTTTTAATTGCATGTTTGATAAAATTTTCACCGTTCTCCTTTTTCCCTTTAATGGCAAAAAAGATATAATTTTTTTTTGTGCTTTTGCTATTTGATGAAATACCTCTAACTAGGATATTTCTTTTATTTAAAGGGATTTCTTTAATTAAATTTTTCAACAACATATTGGTTTAAAAAATCCTTATTATTTATGGCTAAAATTGGTCCAATTTTTTCTATTATTTTGCCGGCAACATAAACAGAATTCCAACCAGAGGTATTATATGGTGCTTTAGTTTTAATTCCACGATAGTTGTAAACTAGATCTTTATTAAGTTTTGGATTCTCAAGCATTACAAATAATGAATAGTTTGGTTTTTGTGTGGGAAAAACAGAAATAAACGAATTTATTCTTTGTTTATTATTTCCATAACTTTCTGCGGTCCCTGTTTTTCCTCCCACATAATATCCATCAACATCTGCTAAACTTGCTGTCCCATTTTCGCTACTAACAACTTGTCTCAAAATACTTGATATTTCTTTACTAGTTTTATTGGATATTATTTTTTTTGTTTCAAAATTATTTCTCTCTTTTATTAAACTAGGCGTGACTAAATTTCCTCCATTAGTCAAACTAGCATATAATGTTGTGGCTTGAAGAGGTGTGGTTGTTATTCCGTGACCAAAAGAAACTGTTTCGATTTTGCATTTATTCCATTTTATTTCATGAGGAATTCCAACTTCTTCTAGTTCAATTTCTGGAACTTTTGTTAAGTTAGTATTTTTTATAAATTTTTTGAAAATATCCTCACCTATTTTTTGTGCTAAAATAACTGACCCAACATTTGAAGATCTTACTAAAATTTCCTCTATTGAAAGACTGGTTGGGTGTTCTTTCATATCAGTGATATCATGAATGGAACATTTTAATTTTCTGGGAATTTTTTCAATAACTGTATCCTTTTTAACAATATTACTTTCAAGAGCTAATGCTACGGTAAAGGTTTTAAAAATTGATCCCAATTCATAAACACCTTTTGTAATTTTATTAATATAATTTTTATCTGTTATAGTTTTACGTTGATTTATATTAAAATTAGGTAAAGAAACTAATGACAATATATCACCATTATTAACATTCATTAATAAAGCTGCAGCTCCTGAAGCATCAAAAGTTTTTAAAGCTTCGCTTAATTCTTTATTAATTATATATTGAATATTGCTATCTAAAGTTAATTCTAATGGACTATCTTTTAAATTTTTACTTTTTAATTCTTTGTCAAAATATTTTTCAAGTCCTGAAATTCCAAAGTTATCATAATCAACTTGACCAATAACATGGCTAAATAGATCTCCGTGAGTGTACATTCTAGCTTGAAATGATTCGAATTTAATTGCTTTTTCTCCTAATGACCAAAGTTTTTGTTTTTCATTTTGAGTTATTCTTGTTTTAATACGAAAATATTTTTTCCCATTAAGTTTTTGTTCAATATCGTCAATTGGAAGATCGGGAAGAATTAATCTTAATTTTATTAAAAAGTTTTTTTTATCTTTAACTAATTTTGGATCAACCGCAGCATGGTATGCATTAATGTTTCTGGAAATTATAATGCCATGTCTGTCAACTATATCTCTCCTTATTAAGTTAAATTTAGAATTTTGAGTATTAAAACCCGAAATCTCCTTTTGGCTCAATGAAATATAAGCAATTTTAATTGAAAAAATTGCAATTAAAGAAAAAAAGAAAAAGAATAATAGATAATTTCTATCTTCAAAATAATTATGTTTTTTTAAACTTTTTGATTTTTTATTTGTTTCTAGATAATCTTCAAAATAAAAACTTCTTTGATTAGTTGTTTTATTTTTTCCTGTTTTTTTTTTCATCTATATTTATAAGATTGGATAACTTCTTTTCGAGTATAATAAAATCATTTATTCCGTAAAATATTTTTGAGTGTTTAATTGGCTCAAATTTTTCTGGGTCTGTGCTATTAAATTTTTTCTCAATTTCACTTGGAGAAGATAGATATGAAAATTCCATTTCAGCTTCACTAATATTTTTTTCTTTTGCTATAATATTAATATTTAAACTTTTTATTTGTTTTTCTATTATTCTCGATTGATTTTTAACTAAAGAAGTTATTATTAAGAAAAATGTAAATACGATTAGCGAAAAAAAAAAATTTGAATTAAACATTTACTGACTCCAATTCTAAATAATTTTTAAACTTATTAACTAACTCTTGAGGGTAATGAAAATCAGTATTGCTTCTAATTGCAAACCTTAACTTTGCAGATCTTGCTCTTTTGTTTATTTCCAATTCTTTTTTAGAAGGTTTAAAAACTTTATTTTTGTATGCCTCAAACAAATATGCTTGCTCAATCTTATTTTCGGGAAGATATCTTGATGATCTAGATTTGTTTTTTGAATAGTTATTGAAAAAAAATTTTACTATTTTATCCTCAATAGAATGAAAGGTTACAACTAAAATTTTCCCACCCGGTTTCAATTTTTTAGTAGCATTAATAATCCCATTTATTAATTCACTTATTTCTTTATTTACAAAAATTCTAAGAGCCTGAAATGTTTTAGTACAAGGATTTGTTTTTTTTGAAAAATTTTTCTTTTTACTTTCTTCAATGATTTTTACTAGTTGATGAGTTTTAGTTATCTTTTTTTTCTTTCTAGAATTAACAATGTTTCTTGCAATTCTTGTGGCTTCTTTTTCGTCACCAAGAAATTTAATTATTGATTTTAAATCTGGTTCGCTAAGATTATTCACAGCATCCAAAGCAGAGATATTATTAAGGCCCATTGCCATGTCTAATTGTTTATCTGACTTGAATGAAAAACCTCTTTCAAGATTATCTAATTGAATAGAAGATAGACCTAAATCAAATATTATAGCATCAACATGATCCTCGATAATAGTATCTAACTGACTAAATTTTATTTGATAAAATTTAAATCGTTTAGGAAATTTTCTTTCTAGTTCATCTGCAATTGATTTAATGTTATTATCTCTATCTATTGCTGCTATTTCAGTTTTAGGAATTTTTAAAATTTCTTTAGAATATCCACCTCCACCAAATGTACAGTCAATATATTTGCCTCCATTAAATGGAGAGGTTATTTTTAAAACCTCATTCAACATCACTGGAAAATGGGAGAATTCCAGTGATGATGTATGATTGTTCATTGCTTAATGATTTTTTCATTAAAATTTTTGTTTCCTTAAGAAAGCCGGAATTTCAAAATCTTCTTCTTCATTTAGATCCTGATCAAATAATTCATCTGAGTCTCGGTTAGATTGTTCGTTATTTTCATTATTAATTTCTTCGGACATGTTACTTTCTTCAGAAAATAGTTTAGGCGTATATTCTTCCTCATTATTTACACTATCTGCCTGTTCTGTAATTCTTTCATTGTTCTCTAAACTGGAGTTCTCAATATAAGAGGCGCTTTCAATTGATACTCCTGTCGTAAGATCATTAAAATTATTTTTAGTACTAAGATAGTTTGATGCCTCTTCATTAAAGCTAGTTGAAGCATCATTAATTACATCATTTTGAGGTTCATCTTTAATTTCAAAACTTTCGTCAAGTTTTAACGCTGTTGCTCCGTCAATCGCACCTAAAGTACTATTATCCATCCTAGGATTATGAGAAAACAAATTTTCTGAATATCCAGTATTTCTATTCTGAATTCTTGATACCATATTTAAAACTGTTTTGTTTTCTGTTCTGTGACCATCTAAAGCAGTTGCAACAATTGAAACCCTAATTTTTCCATTAAGTTCTGTATCTTCAATTGCTCCAAAAATTAATTCTGCTTCAGGATCTACCTCTGCTCTAATTCTGTTAACAGATTCTTCTACCTCAAATAAAGTTAGATCATCTCCTCCAGTTATATTTACTAGTAATCCTTTTGCTCCTTTTAAAGAATATTCATCAATAAGAGGATTGTTTAATGCCATTTCAGTAGCTGCTTTTCCTCTATTTTCTCCTTCAGCTTCACCTGTGCCCATCATAGCTTTACCCATTGAACTCATTACAGTTTCTACATCTGCAAAATCAAGGTTTATCATTCCGGGTCTTACCATAAGGTCTGTCACACTTTGAACTCCGTGTTTAAGTACATTGTTTGACAAGATAAATGCATTTTTAAAAGTTGTAGTTTCGCTAGCAATTTTAAAAAGATTTTGATTTGGAACTACTATTACTGTATCTAAATGTTTTTTAAATTCTTCCAAACCTTGCATTGCTCTTCGCATTCTTTTTGGCCCTTCGTATGAAAAAGGAAGTGTCGTCACTCCAACAGTTAAAATATTTAACTCTCTAGCAGCTTTAGCAATTACATGTGAGGCTCCAGTGCCAGTTCCTCCTCCCATTCCTGAAGTAATAAAAACCATATTAGCACCTTGCATATAACTTGTTATTTCATTTAACGACTCATCAGCTGCAGCTTGGCCGATATCATGTTTAGCGCCTGCACCTAAACCTTTAGTTAAATTCATTCCAATTTGAATTTTTGCATCTGCCTTACTCATTTTTAAATCTTGTGCGTCTGTATTAACTGCAACAAATTCAACACCCTTCATACCTGAGTCTATCATTGCGTTAATAGCGTTACCACCAGCGCCACCTACTCCTAATACTAAAATTCTAGGTTTTAATTCTTTTAGTTCTCCACCACCAATATTTATACTCATTACAATTCTCCCTTCTGTTTATTTTCCCATTTTAAATTTGATCTATTTTGAAAAGCCTTTTTTCTTGCAACTATTCTAAATTTTTCAAAGTTATTTGGCTCCCAGATTTGAAATGTTTTTCCTAAACCAACAAATAAAATATTATTTTTGATTTTTGCATGATTAAGCAATTTTTCAGATAATGAAACCCTGCCTTCAGTATCAAATTGTAAATTTTCACTTTCAGATAAAATCGATGTAGCGAAAAAATCTCTTTTTTCTTCAAATGGATTTAATGAGTCTATAGTGTTTGAAAGTTTTTCAATTCTGTCTTGTGAGCAAGCTTCTAATGCGGCATGATTAAAAGATGGGTAGCTGATAAATCCATTGTATCCCATAGAATTTAAATGTGATCTAAAAGTTGCAGGCACTGAAACACGTCCTTTCTTGTCTATTTTGTTTTCGAAACTTGATAAAAACATTTTTATTTAAAAAACCTTTATAAATTAAATTTTTATATATACTCTCCATAATGGGATTATTTGGGATAGTATGGGTTTTTAAGAATTAGTCAATAAGTTTGTATCTTAACTAAAAGTACAAAAGTAGAACATTTTTAAGAAGTTTTGCCAGACAATCTGTAAGCCGGGTTCTGTCATTGAAGATGTCATTTCTCTAGACTTAAGTTCACACCTAAGCTCAAGCGGTTAACCCAGAAGACTAACTAAAGACTGTTTTTTGTGTTTCCACTATGTCTTCTCTATTTAACCTTGCTCCCAGTGGGGTTTGCCGTGCGTTTTTTGTTACCAAAAAACCGGTGAGCTCTTACCTCGCCGTTTCACCCTTGCCTTGATAAGGCGGTTTATTTTCTGTGGCACTATCCCTGAAGTCACCTTCGCCAGCCATTAGCTGGCACTGTGTCTTTATGGAGCCCGGACTTTCCTCTATTAATTAATAGCGACAATCCAATTATCTGGCGTGATCCTTTTAATTTAATAAAAGAATTAACGCAAGATCTAAAATCAATTAGCAAGTATTTGGCTAATTTCAAAGGTTTTTTTATCAATTTCACCAGTTATACTTTTTGGTAAAAAGTGCCTTTGGAATGATTTAACTATCTTATGATCGACCTTTGTTCTTTTAAAGATATTAAAATATCTATAACCAATTTTTTTTAAATTCTTAAAAAATAATATACGCATATTATTTTTGTCATATTTTAAAATTTTATGATTTTTTTTATACCACTTTCCAATTTGGTATTTTTCCAGTTTCCTCCAAGGAAATTTTTCGCCAGGGTCGATTTTTCTTAGTGGAGCAATATCTGAATGTCCTAAAAAATTTTCAGGTTTTATTTTGTATTTTTTTTTTAATCTCTTACAGAGCAAAATAAGACTCTTTAGCTGTTTCTTTGTAAAACTTTCATAACCAAATTGATGACCTTTATTAACAAGTTCTATTCCAACAGAATTTAAGTTAAGATTATTAAACTTTTTCCATTTAGATTTTCCTGCGTGCCAAGCAATTTTTTGATCTTCGACCAGCTGTATAATATTTCCTTTTCTATTAATCAAATAATGACAACTGACTTTAGACTTAGGGTTTTTTAATCTATTTAATGATTCAATTTCTGATTGCATTCCAGTATAATGCAAAATAACAAAATTAATATTATTCTTTTTTCTGCTCTTTTTTGAGAAATTAGGGGAAAAATTTGATATTATATTCATAGATTAGAAATGTACTTAAAATCTAGGTAATTTAAAACAAATTTAAAGCATAATTTTATATAGAATATTAATTAAAATTATATATATAGCCTTATGAGTTATTCTAAAAATATAAATCTGTATATAAAGGTTTTTTTAATAATAACCCTTTTAGCTACAAACATTAAAGCTGCTGAAGAGTGTTTTGAAGATACAAGTAGGGCAGTTTTTAAATTTAATATGGCTTTAGATAATATGGTCATGGAACCAATTGCCAAAGGATATAATAAATTACCCTCACCAATAAAAAAAGGTACCAGCAATTTTACTTCTAACTTAGGAAATTTGCTTTCAATACCAAACAATATTTTGCAAGGTAATTTCAAACAACTTGGTCACTCGATCGGCAGTTTTGCTATCAATACTACTGTTGGAATATTTGGTCTTTTAAACCCTGCGGAAAAAATTGGTTTAAAGCCTAATAAAGAAGATGTCGGACAAACATTAGGTTCATATGGAATAGGCACAGGATGTTACTTTGTTTTACCTATCCTTGGGCCTACCACAGCAAGAGACTCTATAGGTTTAATAGCTGATACTTTTTTAGATCCTTTTGCTCATGTCACAATCAGAGAAAATGAAATACTAGGTACTTCGGGTAACTCTTTAGATTACTATTCAGTAAGGGGTACTGAAGTTATTAATTTTAGGGCAAAGAACGATACCAATTTTACAAGTTTAAAAAATAATTCTATAGACCTTTACTCTTCTATAAAAAGTATTTACCTGCAAGACAGAGAAAATAAAATCAAAAATTCAGATAAAGATGCAGATGATGATGATTGGGATATTCTTGAAAATAAAAAATGAAAAAAACAATTACTTATTTATTTATAATAAACCTCCTGTTACATACTGCAGTTCAATCATATAGTTCAAATCCAAAAGAATTTATAAGTGAGTTAGTCAATGATGCTATTTCGCAGCTATCTAACAATAATTTAAATAAAGAACAAAAAGCCTCGTATATTAAAAAAATTGCATTAGAAAATGTAGATATAAACGCTTTAGGTCTTTATACTCTTGGTGAGTTAAGAAAATCAGCTGACAAGGCTGATATTGCTAAATATCAAAAATCATTTGAAAAATATTTTATAAAAAGTCTTACCTCTAGATTAAGTGAATACTCTAAAACAAAATTTCAGATTTTAGGTGAAGATAAAAAAAGTAGTAATTATACAATAATAAACTCAAAAATAGTTCCTGATGAAGATAACCAAGAAATAAAAATTGATTGGAGAGTTTTTACTAAGAACCCTGATAAACCTCTTATTAGAGATTTGATTGTTGAAGGTTTAAGTTTGGCAAGGACACAAAAAGAGGAATTTGCATCAATTTTAAGTTCAAATAATAATGATATTAAGGTCCTAATCGCTAAATTGGAAGAGTTCGTGAATAAATAAATTGGTGGGCCCGCCAGGACTCGAACCTGGGACCAATACATTATGAGTGTACTGCTCTAACCAACTGAGCTACAGGCCCTATTTCACAATTCTTATACTATTCCAAGCATTTTTCAATGTTAAAAGAATTAATTAAACCATTCAAATATTTTTGCTCTTTTGAAATACAATTTGATAAAGTATTTTTAAAATAGATTTCATTTTCAGTATCAAAATAACTTGGATAAACAAAAATAATTTTCTTAATTTTGTTTTTTCTAATTTTTTCCTTTAAAAATTCTGTATAATATTTGTGATAATTGCTAGATTGTAATGGGTATGAAACGCCAGGGTGGTGCCATTTATTTATTTGTTTAATATTATCTTTATTCAATTTTACCTGTAAAAATTGATAATCAGTGATTAATAAGTAGTTATCTTTTTGATAAACATTTAAAAATTCAAAAACTTTCTTTAAATTTTCAATTTCCTTATTTGGGTCTTTTTTTAAGCAACTTTTCCACAAAAAGTTAAATTTATTATCAATTATTTTTGTCTTAACAGGTGCAATATTTTTATATTTATCTATACAAAAATATTGAAACTTTTGTTTAATGATATAAGTGTTTAAATAATAAGAGGAAGATACTGTCAGCACTAATAAATTTATAAATATAAATTTTCTAGAGAAATTAGATTTTTTTAAAAATATGTGTGTAAACCCACATATAGTAGGTATATAAAAATAAATAAATTTCGTATTTAAAGTTAATAATTGATGAAAAATTAGTACGTACGCTGAGCTAATAATTAACGCAATTGTGATAAACTCTTTTGATTTAAAAGATAGCTCATTTATAGATATTTTTCTAAACAAATAGATTATCAATAAAAAGTAAGATATATGAATTAATTTAAATTTTAAAAAATATCTTGAAAAACTAAAAGGTTTCAAGAAACCTTCTACCTCAAATCTAATTTCACCAACGCTTGATGCAAAAAATATATACTGGTTCAAAAAGCTATCAACACTAATGCTATGGTAGTGGAATAAAATTAACAAAAAAAAAATAATAAATAAAGATGAACTTACTAAAAAAAAAATGTTTTTATAATTTCTAAAAAAAATAAAATTATAAATTGAGAAAAAAATTATTAATATCGCAAAATAACTAGTTGGTGTTTGTTTGGATAAAAAACCTAGTATCACAAAAATTGGGAGTAAAAACCAATATATATTTTTTCTAAAATTTATACCTAATATTAAAAATAATACAGAAAGTATTGAAAATAACGAAGAATGATGATCCACAAATGGATTACCAACTTGAGAGTAGAAAATAAGCCCAGTTGATAAAGAATATACAAAGCTATATTTTTGGTCCAAATCAAATTTTCTCAAAATGAAGTAAAGTAGAATTGTAAATGAAGAGTTTAATATTATTGCGTGTAAAACATAGCTGCCCCAATTAACACCATTTATTTTAAATAGTAAAAATTGAAGAAAGTCTAACAATGGTCCAGTTGTCACCCAGTAATCTTTAAAAGGTATGTAGCCTTTCAAAAGTAAATAACCTGAATTATAATTTGTAAAATTATCTATTGGATTTATTGTAAGAAAACCAAAATACCAGCATGAAATGATAACAAAAATTAAAATAGTGAGAACATATAGAGCTTCAGTTAATTTTGAGTTCATTTAAATAAGCTTAAAACGAAAAATCTATTTTTCTAGAAAACTTTTCAACTGTTTAGATCTGCTCGGGTGTTTTAATTTTCTGAGTGCTTTAGCTTCAATTTGTCTTATTCTTTCCCTGGTAACTGAAAATTGTAAACCAACTTCCTCTAAGGTATGATCTGTGTTCATTCCAATACCAAAACGCATTCTTAAAACTCTTTCTTCTCTTGGAGTAAGGGATGCCAAAATTTTTGTAGTTGACTCACTTAAATTTGATTGGATAGCTGTGTCCAAAGGTTGTAGTGCATTTTTATCCTCAATAAAATCTCCTAAACTGCTATCTTCTTCATCTCCCACAGGAGTTTCTAATGAAACAGGTTCTTTAGCAATTTTTAATACCTTTCTAACTTTTTCTAAAGGCATAGCTAATTTTTTAGCTAGTTCTTCTGGAGTAGGCTCTCTTCCAAACTCACTCATTATTTGTCTTTGCGTTCTAACTATTTTGTTAATAGTTTCAATCATATGAACAGGTATTCTTATTGTTCTTGCTTGATCTGCTATTGACCTTGTAATTGCTTGTCTGATCCACCATGTAGCATATGTTGAAAATTTATAACCTCTTCTATATTCAAATTTATCAACTGCTTTCATTAAACCAATATTGCCCTCTTGTATTAGATCTAAAAATTGTAAACCTCGGTTAGTGTATTTTTTTGCTATCGAAATAACTAATCTTAGATTCGCCTCAACCATTTCTTTTTTTGCAATTCTAGACTCCCGTTCACCTTTCTGAATCCTGCTGACAAGTTTTTTAAATTCAGTGACAGTCAGTCCTATTTTTTTACTAAACTCTACAAGTCTATCTCTTATCTCTGAAAAATCTTTTTTATACTTTTTGAAAAAAGCTTTCCATGTAGGATTTTCCTTTAAAAAGCTCTCAAATTTAGGGTTTATTTCATTTCCTATATAATATTTCAAAAATTCTTCTCTAGATATTTTATTGTCAATAGCTAATCTGAGAAGCACACCTTCCAATGAAACTATCTTTTTATTTTCTTTATAGTGATTTTGTACTAATTCTTCGACTACATGTGGGGCTAATTGTAAATCTTTAAAATTATCAACTAATATTTCTTGAATTTTTTTAAAATTTTTATTTTTTGAAATAGAAAGATCTTTTGAAGCCAAATGACAATTTAATTTCTCAACTTGATACTTTTGAAGTTTTGAATAGTTTTTGTTTAAAGAGTCCAAAATTCTAATTATTTTTGGTTTAATCTCCTCCTCCATTTTTGCTAGAGACACATTAAACTCGTCATCGTCACTACCGGACTCTTGCTCTTTTTCTTTTTTATCCTCATCTAATTTTTTTTCCTTAGATTTTTTATTAATTTTTAAATCATCACTATCATCTGATGATTCAAAATCTTCGTAAGTAGAGTCGATATCTATAATATCTCTAACTAGGAGATTTTGATTTTCTATTTGTTCTTTCCACTCAAAAATTTTTTTACCTACTAAAGGACTTTGAGTTAAAGCATTTATCATCACATCCTTTCCAGCTTCAATTCTTTTTGCAATAGCAATTTCTCCTTCCCTTGAAAGAAGCTCTACCCCTCCCATTTCTCTTAAATACATTCTAATTGGGTCGTCACTTTTTTCTGAGCTTTTTTCCTCTACTGGATTAGGATTTTCCTTTTTTTTATTAGATTGATAATCGCTCTTTTTTTCTACAAGAGATATTTTTTCATCTACAAAAATAAGAAATGCTCGCTCGATGTTTTCATTGGTGCTATTCCTTTTCCCTAATGATTTTGACAATTCTTCATAGGTAACAAATCCTCTATGTTTTCCTTTGTCTAGAAGCCTCTCGAAAGATTTTGTAATGAGTTTTTCAACCATAAAAGATTACGTATATATAATGACTAAGTTTAAAAAATCTATACTTTATTTATTCCCTATTTAACTGACTTTTAAGCTTGATTAATTCAGAATAAGAATTCTCATCCATATTATTAATTAATTTTTGTTCTAAAGATTCAATTCTTTTCAAATTTCCTTGTTCTTTATGATCTCCAATTAGATCCTTAAATAATTCCAAAACACCTTCTTCATTTTTATTTTTAGAAATAATTTGAATATTTGAGTTTTCGTCAATTTCTTTAATTATTTTAGCGTAATCTGTTTTTATATTGGAATGTATTATTTCTTTTTTGTTTCCATTAGCAAGTGAGTTAATAATAAGATTTTTTAAACTTTCATTTTTTTCAGAAAGAAATTCCAAATTAGATAATTCTTCTATAATTTTAGTAGCAATTTGCAAATAGTTCATAATTAAATATAAAATAGAAAACTCAATAATTTGAATTTTTGATAGATTTTTCCTTTTGTTGTGCAAAATCTTAGTTTCTTTAGATATTTGGTAATTTTTTTTAGTTTTAAATGATAAATACTTATAGTTTTTATTTGAGCTTTGAATAGGCGTTAATTTTTTTATTTTTTCCAAAAAATCCTCTAAAACATGTTTTTTCAAAACTTCATCTTTAATATTAATTGCTAGCTTTTTGATCTCTTTTTCAAATTTTGAAATTTCATAAGGACTGCTCTGGTCTATTTTGCTTAGATGATAATTCCAGATAAAAGATTGAATTATTTCTTTTTCTTTTAACAAATTAATCAATCCATTCTTGCCTTTCTGCTTAATATAATTATCTGGATCTGTTCCATCAGGCATAATAGAAAAATAAATTTTATTTTTTTCATTAATAAGTGGAAATAATTTCTCTGCAATTCTCAAAGCCGCTTTTTGTCCACTTTCGTCACCATCTAAGCAAATAATTGGATTGGAAAAAAATTTCCATATCAAACTGATTTGTCTTTCTGTCAAAGCAGTGCCTGAATTAGCAACCACATTTTTTAATCCAGAAGAGTAAACGCTTACAACATCCATATATCCCTCTACAATTAAAACTTCATCAGTTGTTGCTCTTAAATCTTTTGCTTTATCTAAATTGAAAATCATATTTCCTTTTTTATAAAATTCTGTTTCTGGTGAATTTATATATTTAGCTAATTTACTTTCACGAATAATTCGCCCACCAAAAGCAATTGTATCGCCTGTTATATTGTTCACTGGAAATGTAACTCTTGAATTAAATCTATCTATAAATTTTCCAGTCTTATCATTTTTATAGTATAGACCAGTTAAATTAATTTCTTCCTCAGAATATTTTTTTGTAAGCTCTTCGTAAAAATTATTTATCCAAGGAACATATCCTAATTGAAACTCTTCAATAGTATTTTTTTTTAAACCTCTTTTTAAAATATACTCTAATGCTTCTTTATTGTCTGAATTAAATAATTGCTGATGAAAATAATTCGAATAATCTTTAAAAATATTTTTATAAATTTGAAATCTTTGATCTTTCTTTTTATCAAAATTAGAAAATCTATAAGGCTGCATTCCTGCTTCAGCTGCTAAAGACCTAACAGCTTCTCCAAAACCAATAGATTTTGTTTTCATTAAAAAATCAAAAATATTGCCGTGCTCACCGCTACTAAAACAATGATAAAACTCTTTTTCATCATTAACTGTAAAAGACGGGCTTTTTTCATTCTTAAAAGGTGATAATCCAATATATTCTTTTCCCCTTTTTTTTAATTGAACTGTTCTTCCAACAACTTGAGATACTTTTAATCTCAATTTAATTTCATCAAGATATTCTTTTGGATATTTCATTTATTTTAAAAGATCTTTTATAATTGAACTTACTTTTGAGAAATCTAGAGTATCTGCATTTTTAGATTTTAAAATTCCCATTATTTTTCCCATATCCTTCATTGAAGATGCACCGGACGATTTTATAGCTTCTTCACATATTTTTTTTGTTTCTTCATCACTAAGCTGTTTAGGTAAAAAAACACTTATTACCTCAATTTCTTTTGTTTCGTTTTCTAAAAGTTCATTTCGTCCAGCTTTTTTGTATACCTCACACGATTCGTTTCTCTGTTTGATCATCTTTTTTAAAATAGAAGTTACATCGCTATCTGACATTTCTTTTTGGCCTTTAGTTCGACTTGCTATTTCGGCATCTTTTATAGCTGATACTACTAATCTTAGAGTTGGATAGGTGTTCTTATCCTTTGCCTTAAGAGCCGAGCTAAGTTTTTCTTCAATTTGCTTTTTTAATGACATGTTAAATAAATATTTTAATCACAATTCTTATCTAAAATAAAAAGAACTTTCTTGACGATTTTATTACTATTTCATATGTTCCGCAAAATCATGTTTATAAGTTTTTTACTTTAACTTATGAGTTGTATTTGAAACCCTCTATTCAAAATATAAACTCAATTAAAAATCTCAAAAAGATCGATTCCACAGCTATTTTAGTTCTTCAAAACGGCAAATTTTTTAGAGGGATGGGTTTAGGTCATCAAGGCACTGCAACAGGTGAAGTATGTTTCAATACTTCTATAACTGGCTATCAAGAAATAATTTCAGACCCCTCTTACGCTAAGCAAATAATAAATTTTACTTTTCCTCACGTTGGGAATGTAGGAACTAATAAAGAAGATCATGAGTCTGATAAAATATGGACAAAAGGAGTTATTATTAATTCTGAAATTACTAGTCCTTCAAATTATAGGTCTCTTAAGCATTTAGATGAATGGCTTAAAAAAAATAAGATTGTAGGAATTACTGGAATTGACACTAGAAATCTTACTAACATTATAAGAGATAAAGGTGCGCCTAAAGGGACAATATCTTTTTCAAAAAAAAATAAAATTAATATCAATAAACTACTAAGACAAACTCAAAAATGGAGTGGATTAAAAAATTTAGATTTAGCAAAAATAGTATCCACCAAGAAAAAATATAGTTGGAAAGATTTGAAGACTTGGAAAAAAAGTATAGGTTTTGAAAAAAATATAAAAAAAAAATTTCATGTCATAGCAATAGATTATGGGGTTAAAAAAAATATACTGAGATATTTTTCAGACTTTAATTGCAAAGTTACTGTTGTTCCATGCAAAACAACCGCAGAGGATATATTAAAAT
This sequence comes from uncultured Pelagibacteraceae bacterium, assembly GCA_902613915.1. GTDB lineage: Bacteria > Pseudomonadota > Alphaproteobacteria > Pelagibacterales > Pelagibacteraceae > Pelagilacustribacter. The sequence continues at coordinate 67,373 of CACMJB010000004.1, forward strand.
TAAAACCACATGGCATCTTTTTGTCTAATGGGCCTGGTGATCCAGCAGCTACTGGAAAATATGCAATTCCAATTATTCAAAAGTTGATAAAAAAAAATTTACCTATTTTTGGTATTTGTCTTGGACATCAAATTCTTGCCTTAGCTTTAGGTGCAAAAACAAAAAAAATGAGCTTAGGTCATAGAGGAGCTAATCATCCTGTTAAAAATTTGTTAAAAGGTAATGTTGAAATCACAAGTCAAAATCATGGGTTCGAAGTTATAAAGAGTAGTTTAGCTAAAAATGTTCAAATTACTCATCAATCACTTTTTGATAATAGTATTGAAGGAATAAGATTAAAAAATAAGCCGGTTTACTCAGTTCAATATCATCCAGAGTCAAATCCGGGTCCACAAGATAGTGTTTATCTTTTTGTACAGTTTATAGAAAGCATGAAAAAATATGCCAAAAAGAATAGATATTAAAAAAATACTAGTTATAGGTGCTGGGCCAATAATCATCGGTCAAGCATGTGAGTTTGATTATTCAGGAACTCAAGCGTGTAAAGCATTAAGAGATGAAGGTTATAAAGTTATTTTAATTAACTCTAATCCAGCAACAATAATGACAGATCCTAATGTTGCAGATAAAACTTATATAGAACCTATCACTCTAGAGGTTTTAGAGAAAATTTTAATAAAAGAAAAACCAGATGCAATTTTACCAACTATGGGAGGTCAGACAGCTCTTAACCTTGCGATGGAAGCTGAGAAAAAAGGCGTGCTTAAAAAATATAAAATTGAACTTATAGGTGCTAATTCAAAAGCCATAGCTAATGCAGAGGATAGAAAAAAATTTAGAAAAAATATGATTGAGATTGGTTTAGATTTACCAAAATCACAAATAGTTAACAATCTTAATCAAGCATCTAAAGCGCTAAAACAAATTGGACTGCCTGCAATCATTAGACCCGCTTTCACACTTGGTGGTCTTGGTGGAGGTATTGCTAAAAGTAAAAAAGAATATCAAAAAATTATTAGAAGTGGACTACAAGAATCTCCGGTATCTCAAGTTTTAGTTGAAGAGTGTTTAGAGGGCTGGAAAGAATTTGAGATGGAGGTGGTAAGAGATAAAAAAGATAATTGTATAATTGTGTGTTCAATTGAAAATGTTGATCCAATGGGTATACACACTGGGGACTCTGTTACTATTGCTCCAGCTTTAACTCTCACAGACAAAGAATATCAAGTAATGAGAAATGCATCGATTGCTTGTCTAAGAAAGATTGGCGTCGAAACTGGTGGTTCAAATGTCCAATTCGCTATTAATCCAAAAAACGGAAGAATGGTTGTGATTGAAATGAATCCAAGAGTTTCGAGATCTTCAGCTTTAGCATCTAAAGCTACTGGTTTTCCTATTGCAAAAGTAGCAGCCAAATTAGCTGTTGGTTACACTTTAGATGAACTTAAAAATGAAATTACTAAAACTACTCCTGCTTCCTTTGAACCAACTATAGATTATGTTGTAACCAAAATTCCAAGATTTACTTTTGAAAAATTTTCATCTTCTAAGGCAGAGCTAGGCACATCGATGAAATCTGTAGGTGAAGCAATGTCAATTGGAAGAAATTTTAAAGAGTCCCTTCAAAAGGCTTTGATTTCACTAGAAACGGGTTTTTCAGGATTAGATCAAATATTTAATCTAAGTAAAAAACAAATAGAAAAAAAACTTAAAGAAAATATACCTAATAAGATATTGTTAGTGGGAGAAGCTTTTAGAAAAAAAATAAATTTAAATAAAATTCATCATCTTTCAAAAATTGACCCTTGGTTCTTAAGTCAAATTAAAGAGATTATTGATGTTGAGAATGAGATCAAAAAAAAAGGATTACCAGGACATTTTAATGGATTTAACTTTATAAAATCAATTGGTTTTTCTGATAAAAAGCTTTCAGAGCTCGCAAATGTAAAAGAAAATATTGTAAGAGGCAAAAGACAAGCTCTCAAAATTTTTCCAGTTTACAAAAAAGTTGACACCTGTGCTGCTGAATTTAAATCATTTACGCCTTACATGTACTCTACTTATCAAAGAAATTTTTCAATAAATAGTGACTGTGAAGCAGAACCTTCAAATAGACGAAAAATTATTATATTAGGCGGTGGACCTAATAGAATTGGTCAAGGAATTGAGTTTGATTACTGCTGCTGCCAAGCGAGCTTTGCTTTAAAGGAAGCTGGTTTTGAAACAATTATGGTTAATTGTAATCCCGAAACTGTTTCAACTGATTATGACACCAGCGACAGGTTATATTTTGAGCCATTAAAAGAAGAATATGTCTTCAATATTATTAAAAAAGAAAAATCTAAAGGAAACCTTTTAGGAGTTATAGCTCAATTCGGAGGTCAAACCCCGATCAAATTAGCTAAATTTTTACATGAAAATAAGCTACCAATTTTAGGTACACAATACTCTTCAATAGATTTAGCGGAAGATAGGGATAGATTTAGAAATCTTCTTAAAAAATTAAAATTAAAACAAGCTGAAAGTGGAATAGCAAAAACTTTTTCTCAAGCAATTAAGATAGCTGAAAAAATTGGACTTCCGTTAATGGTGAGACCTTCTTATGTTTTAGGAGGAAGAGCGATGGAAATTGTACACGAAAAAAGTCAACTCAAAAATTTTGTACAAGAAGCTTTTAAAGCTGCAGAAAAAAATCCAATACTGATCGACAAGTTTATTGATAATGCAATGGAAATAGATGTTGACGCACTTTCAGACGGTAAAGAAGTTTTTGTAGCAGGAATTATGCAGCATATTGAAGAAGCTGGTATTCATTCAGGGGACTCGGCTTGTAGTTTGCCCCCTGTTTCAATCAAGCCTTTTTTAATTAAAGAGATAGAAAATCAAACAAAAAAGTTAGCATTAGCTTTAAGAGTAAAAGGTTTTATGAATATTCAATTTGCAATTAAAAATGATGAAATTTTTGTTATTGAAGTTAATCCAAGAGCTAGTAGAACAGTACCATTTGTATCTAAAGCAAAAAGTATTCCTCTTGCTAAAATTGCATCAAGAGTGATGGCTGGAGAAAAACTAAGTAAATTTAATTTAAAAAGTAAGACTAAAAAAATGTTTGCTGTAAAAGAAGCGGTCTTCCCATTTAATAAATTTCCTAATAGTGACTTATTACTAGGACCAGAAATGAAATCAACTGGAGAAGTAATGGGATTTGATGAAGATTTTGGTATGGCGTTTGCTAAAAGTCAAATCGCTGCATCAAACTCTTTACCTATAAAAGGTCTAGCGTTTATCTCATTAAAAAATAGTCATAAAGATGAAGGTGTAAAACTAGCTAAACAGTTGGTGAAACTTAACTTTCAACTTTGTGGAACAGGTGGAACTGCAAAGTATATAAATAGCCATGGAATAAAGTGCAAAAAAATTAATAAAGTTAATCAAGGTTCTCCTCATATTGTAGATGTTCTGAATGCGAAAAAGATTGCATTGGTTATTAATACCGGCGGTGGAAATAGTGAAAAACAATTAAGTGATGCGAAAGCTTTAAGAAGAGCAACATTAGTTAATAAAGTTCCATATTGTACAAATATGTCTACAGCCAAAGTTTGTATTGAAGGGATAAAATCTCTTAAAAATAAAAAACTAACTGTAGCGTCTCTGCAGGAAATTAAAAGCTAGTAAACTTTCCAGTCTGTTGGAAATGTGACGTAATTTACTTGAATACATCTTCGCTCTTTTTTTATCTCCTTTTTTTCCATACCATGCCAAGAGTCTGGGCCGCTAGTAAAAAAGTATCCATAATTATGTTTATAAGGAACAGTTTTTACAAGTTTTAAATTCTTATCATAAAAGTCTGTACCTAAATTTTCGGACTCGTCGTGTAAATTTATAAAAATGATAGAAGACATTAATTTTTCTTTAATATCACAGTGGGGTTTAAGCCAAAATCCTTCTCTGTCACAAATTACTTCCAATCTTACATAAGAATTACTTAAATCTTTTCCAATAAGTGAACCAATTTTTTTATAAACTTTTTCTGATCTTAACTCTTCAATCAATTTTGTTAAATTTGGAAATTGATTTGAGTTTTCTTTAGTAACATAACATCTAAGTTTTTTTGCTTTTCCTCCATCTTTAATTCCAGATCTAAAAGCACCATCACCTCCATCAAGAGCTCTGGTTCCATCATATTTAAGATTTTCATTTCTAGGGTCTGCAATTTCAGCATTACTTATTTCTTTGATTGCTTCTTCAGTAAGAGGCTCATTGATTTCAAAGTGTTGAAAAGGATCGTTAAAATTTTTTGTTTTTGTTTCTAGAGATTTAAATAATTCCATTCTGTTTCATTCTCGATTTAATTAATGGAGCAATTCTACTAGCTTCATTTAAATTTTCATAACTCCAATTTTCAACTACGTTATTTAATTCTTTTGTTATACCTAAATTGTTGAGCTGAGAGTAGAATTTTTTGAACCTGGCGTTCCTTTTTTTAGGTTTCATCATTGCTATATACACTGGTTTTCCTGTAACAGCAGCTTCTGAAATCATTGATGTAGAGTCGCAGGTAACAATTGTAAAGTCGGCAATAGCAAGAGAAGAAAGATAAGCTTTTTTATCTACTGTTTTAACTACATGGTGATTAGAACTGAATGCATCATATACTTTTTTTATAACTTCTTCTGGAGTCCTATAAGATGGAATAATTACTATTTTAAATTTATCTGGCGTAAATAATGTTTTAACTTTTGTGAAAAGTTTATGTAGCTCTTGGTCTGAATAGTCATAATACTTATTTGGCCCTCCAATTATAAAGCTTACAATTTGTTTTTTCTTATCGGGATTTATATCTAGATAATTTGAATTTTCTTTAATTTCTTTTTTTGTAAGATAATGAATTGCCCCTTTTGTATTAATTACGTTATCACCATTTATATTATCGTGCTCTGGGCTTATGATTAAATCAAAGTGTTTAAATGAAACTTTTGGATCTTGAATGTGAATAGTAAATATCTCATTACCTAATCTTTTTTTTAAGGCTATCGAGGGAATGACACTTTTTCTTCCACAAGAAATAATTACTTTGCTGTCACAAACAAATTTTTCTTTTACTAAATTTTCAGAAATTGGGGAAAACTTTGGAGGTATATAATTCCAGAATGTTTTAAGTTTTATATTCTGATGTTTAAAATTTAGATTTAATGCTTTAGCCAATCCTTCAACTTGACTAACCATTCCGTGCATACCTTGTGTCAAAAGAATCGCTTTTAATTCTAACATTTGTTACTATATATAATCTTATCGTAATGAATAATAAAACACCTAAACATACAAAAGTGTTAATACTTGGATCAGGTCCTGCAGGTTATACAGCTGCAATTTATGCAGCTAGAGCTATGCTAAAACCTATATTAGTTTATGGATCTCAGCCTGGTGGTCAATTAACTACAACTACAGATGTGGAAAACTATCCAGGTTATTCAAAGGTGATTCAAGGGCCATGGCTTATGGAAGAAATGAAAGGTCAAGCAGAGGCGGTTGGCACAGAGATGATACAAGATCACATCAATAAAGTAGATCTGTCTAAACAACCTTTTGAAGCTGTTGGAGATAGCGGTCAAATTTATACCGCAGATAGTTTGATAATATCTACAGGTGCTCAAGCTAGGTGGTTAAATTTAAAATCTGAGCAGGAATTTAGAGGCTTTGGAGTTTCAGCTTGTGCAACATGTGACGGTTTCTTTTTTAAAGATAAAGAAGTTGCTGTAGTTGGCGGTGGAAATGCTGCAGTGGAAGAGGCGATTTTTTTAACAAAGTTTGCATCAAAAGTTAAATTAATACATAGAAGGAATGAACTTAGAGCAGAAAAGATGCTTCAAGGAAAATTAAAAGCGAATAAAAAAATTGAAATTATTTGGGATAGTGTTGTTGATGAAGTATTAGGTGACAGTGAACCAAAAGGTGTGACTGCAATTAAAATCAAAAACGTAAAAGATAATAAAATTTCAGAATTAAAAGTTCATGGTTTATTTATTGCTATAGGACATGATCCAGCAACGTCTTTATTTAAAGATCAGTTAAAGATGGATAAAGAGGGATATTTAATCACTAAACCAGACTCAACTGAAACAAATGTGCCTGGAGTTTTTGCTGCAGGTGATGTGAAAGATAAAATATTTAGACAAGCGGTAACAGCAGCTGGCATGGGTTGTATGTCTGCTTTAGAAGCTGAAAAATATTTAGCAGCTAAAGCTTAAAAGATTATTGGTTACTCAATAATTATTTTTTTGAGCAGATTTTAAAACTGAGCTACAAATTCTTTGTGTTTGAATTCCTTCACTTAGCAAAATCGTTTTATCTTTATAAATAAAATCTTTTAGGCAATTTAAATAGCTATCCTTATGTTTAATATCAAAGTTTTCATACAAAGCATTTTTTCTAAAATATTTATTTGAATCTATTATAAAATTATTTCCAAACAGTTTGATCCTTTCTTCGTGGCCAAGTCGGCTTGTTCTGCTAAATATAAACTCTACTACACTTCCATTATTAAACTTCATGTTAATAATAGCATCTGAGAAATCTTTTTTATCTAAAAATTCTTTTCTACTTATAGATTTAGCAATAGTAACTATATTTTTCGGTATTGAGTTTATAAACCAATTTGCAAGGTCAAAAAAATGAAAACCTTTGTCCATAAATAAACCTCCATTTCGAACTGATTGATTTATATTAGCTTTAAAAGATCTAGATATAATTTGAGCTATTTTTACTTTTCTATTTTTTAGAAGTTTTTTCATTTTAAGATAAGGATTTGAATATCTTCTATTTAAACCTATACAAATTTTGATTTTGTTTACTCTAATTTTTTTTAATAATAAATTTAATTTGTTTGAATCTAAGGAGATTGGTTTTTCACAATAAATCATCTTTTTATGATTTATGAGTTTAGTTAAATAATACTCATGAGTTGTTGTGGGTGAAGCTATGATAAATAGTTTGATGCTTTTATCTTTTAAGATTCTATTAAAATTACTTGTAGATAAACAATTGTATTTCTTTGAAATTTTCTTTCTTAGTTTAGGATCAACATCATAAACATAAGATAATTTTGTTTTTTTTATTTTTTTAAGGCTGCTACAATGAATTTGTCCAATTTTTGATAATCCTATCACACAGGATTTGATCATTTAAAATGACACCCATTTCTTTTTTGAAGAGGATTTTACGCATCCATCAATAAACTTGGCTGTAAGCAAACCTTCATAGGCTGTTGGGAAGAAAAATCTTGTATTTCTGTTCTTAGAATTAATTTTTGAAGCTATTTCTCTATAAAGGTTTGAAAAAGCACTCAGGTAACCCTCAGGATGCCCATATTTTATTCTTGAAAATTTTTTTGAGAAATGACTTTCATTAAATCCTCTTTCTAAAATTTTAGTTGCACCATTCGCTGAACTAAACTTTAAATAATTTGGATCGTTTTGAACCCACTCCATACTACCTTTTGATCCAAATACTCTTATTTTTAAGCCGTAAACACCGCCCTTAGCAGTTGTCGATGCCCAGAATAAACCTTTTGCGCCATTCTCATAATCAATAAAAACTTGCGCATTAGTATCAAATTTAATTTTTTTTGAATATTGTTTAATATCAGCGAATAATTTAACCCCTTTCAAACCAGTTATGTAATTACATAAATGATATGCATGAGATCCTATTTCATTAAGTACTGTTGAAACACCAGCAATTTTTTTATCAAGTTTCCATTTGAAAACTTTTTTAGCTGTTGCTGAAGTAACTTTTTTTCCGTTCGACCAGTCTTGAATATATTCCACATTTACATATTCAACATCACCTAATTTTTTTTCTTCAATTAATTTTTTTGCATACCTTACCATCGGGTATGCAGAATAATTATGTGTTAACCCATAAACAATTTTTTTATTTCTAGTTATTGTTTTATAAAGTTTTTTTGCTTGAGATAAGGAGCCTGCAAATGGTTTATCAGATATTACATGAATGTTATTTTTAATAAATAGCTCAGCTATTTCTTGATGACTTCCTGGTGGAGTCATAATAGCAACAACTTCGATGCCATCTTTCCTCTTTTTTTCAGCTAAGCAAAGCTCTTTATAATTTTTATAACATCTATCTTTTCTAAGACCGATTGAGTTTCCAAAAGATTGATTAATCTTATGATTTCTTGAAAAAACACCTGATACAATTTTAAATTTATCGTCAAATCTAGACGCTATACGATGCACGTGACCAATCCAAGATCCTGGGCCACCACCAATTATACCTAGCCTTAAACGTTTCATTTAATTTATTTTTATTTTTTTTCCTGACTTAGCGCTTTTAACTATTGCATCAAATATTTTAAGAGATTGCAAGCCATCATACCCGCTTACTTTAGGAGTAGTTTTTTTTTGAACAACATCGCATAAATGATTGATTTGATTAATAAGAGTAAACCTACTTAATTTTGAGTTTTCGTATTTATAAAAAATAGGCTTCCACCAACTTCTCTCACTTTTATTATACCAATACTTATAATTAGGAAACTGAATAGAGCCTTTTGTCCCCCCAATATAATAAGCTGACTGATTTGTAATTGGATAAGCAGGATTTTCCCCAGCTGTTAGTTCGTAACTCCAAGGAGCAACAATAGTATCAGAAACATTTAATGTACACATAGTTCCAGATTTGAATATCAGGTTTACGATAGCCGTGTCCTCTACTTGATGCTTACGAATAGAATTTGATGTTGATGCCTGCACATATTTAACTGTACCTAGCAAATAACAAATCATATCAATATCATGAACAAGATTAATTCCTAGAGGACCTCCGCCTTTTTTAGTTCTCCATTTTTCTTTATAGTATTCATTATGTTTGTATAGCCAGCACATAACGTTTGCCGAAACTATTTTTCCTATTTTTCCTTTTTCAATTTTATTCTTTACATTAGAAACAATATCATTGTGTCTTCTATGGTAACCTATTAACAAGGGAGTTCTATTCTTCTTTGCATTTGAAATAATTTTTTTAGCTGAATTGATATTATCTGAGATAGGTTTTTCAAGTAACGTAGGTATTCCAGCTTTTAAAAAACTTGATGTATGTTTTTCATGAAATTGATTTGGGGTAGCTACAATTACAGCATCAGGCTTATTTTCTTTAATAAGATTGTTTGAATTTTTGTAAAAAGGTACTTTAAATTTTTTAGCATGTATTTTTGATTTATCACTAATATCTACAATTGAATGGAGAGTAGCTTTTTTGCTTAAATGAATTGCTTTTAAATGCTGGTTTCCCATTAGGCCAATTCCAACTACAGCTATTTTTACTTTATTTCTCATTAAATATATTGTTTGCTATCTCAATCTGATTGGGATGGATACAAGCTTTACCGGCGTAACCTAGATCTTTTACAAGCAAGCAAGATTTTTTAAAACCATCTAGATCTTTAAAATTAAGATAGGAGGTATCTATAGGGTTTTTTGAATACTTTGCAATGAGTTTTCTGTACTCGAGTATCTCCTGTTCATCGGCAGAAACTTTTAGATTTATAGACTTAGCCAAATCATGTGAACCAAAAGATATATTTTTTACTCTATCTTTAAAATTTGAAATTTCATCAAGATTATCTAGGCCTTTCTGACTTTCTATAATTGGAATTATATCTGTATCTATCTTTTCAATTTTTTTTAATTCTTCATGTATTTCGGACAGTTGATTTTTACTTTCAGTAAATGGAAGAAAAATACCTATAAACTTTTCACTACAAACAAAATTTAAATCTAAATTTGAATTAATTCTAATATAAGTATTGTTTTTATTTACATTACAATTTCGGATTATTTTCTTAGCATTATCTTTTTCATTATCAGGAACTGTCGACTCCAGATCAATTACGATTAAATCAGCATTTAAAGTGTATGCTTTTTTTATTTTTTTTTCCTCATGACCAGGAACAAATAATACTGATCTAAATTTCATACTTGCTCAGTTTTTTATAATCTAAATCTATACCTAAACCTGGACCTGAGGGTAGTTTATATTTACCATTTAAAGCTCTTTTAAAACTTGGATAAAATTCTTGATCTATATCAAGATAAAATCTTTCAATATAAGTTTCATTTTTCATCAATGAAGCTAATTGAAGCGTCGCAAGAAACCCAGGTCCAAAATACGCTGTATGTGGCATTACCGAAATATTATTTTTTTCTGCATGTTGAATAATTTTAAACATTTCGTAAATTCCCCCAACCTTAATCACTGAAGGCTGAACATATGATACTGCGTTTTGATCGATCATTGATTTAAACTCAAATTCTGTGCAAGCATTTTCACCACAGGCAATCGGTATATCCAACTCTTTTTTTAATTTAGCTAACGTCTGATAATCCTCAGGAGGATAAATTGGTTCCTCTAACCATGTAAGCCTCATTTCCTGCAAGAAATCTTTTTTTGCCAAAGTTTCTTCATAAGTCCAAGGACAATTGGTGTCTAACATTAAAGGTAGATTGCCAGTTCCTTTTCTACCAGCTTCAATACAATTATTTTCTATTTCATGAAGCTTTATCGCCTGATAACCATCATCTAATGATTGTTTACATTTTTGTTCTACAATCTTTGGGTCTCCGTATCTAAATAAACTTGAGTAAGCTTTAAAGAGATCTTTGTTTTTTTTTCCTAATAATTCATGAATTGGTTTATTTTTTTCTTTACCTAGCGCATCCCATAGTGCGATTTCAACACCTGAGATTGCGAACATTGTAATTCCATATCTACCAAATAAATGAAGAGATTTTTGAAGGGTTAAAATGAGTTCGGGTATATTAGTCATTTCCTTGCCAACTAATAATGGAGCAACCATATCTTCAATTGCTATTTTTACCGCCTTCCAGCTTGTGTAGCCAAAGGCTTCGCCCCAACCAATAATGCCTTTATCAGTTTCTACTTTGACTAAATTAAATTCTAAGCTCTTCCATTCCTTTCCATGGAAAATAACTTTTTTTCCACCATGACTAAAAGGCATACTCAAAGTTATAGCTTTGATAGATTTTATTTTCATTTACCTGAATTTTTTGAAATTAGGTTTTCTTTTTTCTAAGAAAGCTTTTGCGCCCTCTGCTTGCTCTCCTGTTTTAAAATACTCTGGGGACACCTCTTCGACCATACTTTTTTGTGTAATTTTTAAAATCTCATCAAATTGTTTTCTAAAACTTGCTTTTAAAATTTTTAAACACGTTGGAGCTGCTTTTAATATTTCATCACCGTATTTTTTAACTTCATCATCTAATTTTTCTTTTTTGACAACTGAGTTGACTAATCCCCAATTCATCATTTCAGTTGCTGAATATCTTTTACATGTCATCCACATTTCTCTAGCTCGTTTGTGACCAAGAATGTTTGCTGAATGTGCAACAATTGCTCCTCCAGCTGGTGAACCAACTCTTGGTCCATTTTGACCAAAAATTGAATTCTCACTTGCTATAGTTAAATCGCAAAAGTAAGCCATGTGATTACCTCCGCCTATTGCGTAACCATCTACTTTTGCAATTATAGGTTTGCTACATTTTGTTAAATGAATGTGAAATTCGTATTCATGATCTTTAAATTCTTTTGAACTTTCCCAATTCATATCGCCTCCAGAACAGAAGGCTCTGTCACCAGCGCCAGATAAAACAATAATTCCAACTTCTTTGTCTTTTTCAGCAAGATCTAATGCTGTTTTTAATTCTTGAAGAGTTACAGGAGTAAAAGCATTTAAAACCTTAGGTCTATTAATTGTAACGTGTGCATAATCATCTTTTACTTCATATATTATATCTTTAAATTGCATGTGCTCTTATCTCCTCAACTGACTCGGGGTTTAACAAAGTTGAAATATCACCTGGATCCTCTTTTGCTAAACAAGATTTAATAACTCTTCTCATTATTTTCATATTTCTTGTTTTAGGTAAATCTTTTACAAATATTATTTTATCAGGCTTAAATGATTTTCCTAAGTCATTTATAACTAAATTTTCAAAGTAACTTTCTTTTTCTTCGCTATTCTCTAGAAGAACTATTGATAGGATGATTTTTGAACCCTTATTTTCATCCGGAATACCTACAGCTGCTACCTCTTTCGCTTTACCGCTTTTAACGATAACGCTTTCAAGTTCAGATGGGCCTATTCTTTTGCCAGAAACTTTGATTGTGTCATCTGATCTACCGTGTAAAAACCAATGACCGTCTTTATCTTTACTAGCTAAATCACCATGCACCCAAAAATCTTTTATTATACTCCAATAGTTTTTTATATATCTGTCATCATCATTCCATAAACTTTTAGTCAACCCAATCGAAGATTTTCTCATTACAAGTTCGCCCATTTCATCTGTAGAAACTTTTTTTCCATCTAGAGTTAAAATGTCTGCACTCATCCCAGGTATTGGAGCATTAAAAGATCCGACCTTAAAAGGTCTATGTAAGCAACAATGCAAAATAGATCCTGATACTTCTGTTCCGCCAGCAGAGTTCATTATCGGTACTTTAGATTTACCTATAAATTCAAATAACCATTTCCAAGGTTTTTCAGTCCAAGGTTCACCTCCTGTGCAGACTATTCGTAATGAATTTAAGTTTAAATCTTTGAAAAGTTTTTTATCTTTAATCATTTGTGCTCTGATAAGTGCTGGCGATAACTCAGTCCAAGAAACTTTATATTTTTCAATTAGTTTCCAAAATCTTACTTCATCAGGAAAATCTGGAACACCTTCTGCAATAACCATTTTTGCTCCATGCAAAGAAGCAATTGTTGCTGACTTAGATCCGACCATCCACCCCATATCAGCCATACAAAGATGAATATCATTTTGTTTAAAGTCAGCTAATACACCTTCATCAAAAGACATTTTGGATACTAAGCCTACGTGAGTGTATACACATCCTTTAGGTTTTCCCGTAGTTCCAGATGTAAAATGTATAATCGCGGGATCCTCTGAATTCATTTCTTCAGTAGTTAGTTTTTCAGAAACATTATTAAAATTTTCCCAGTTAAATATCTTTTTACCTGTATCTTTTCCTAATAAAAAAATTTTACTTAATGACTGAACCTGATCTAAGTCATTCTTTACTAAATCAAACATTCGAATTTCTTTTCCTTTTCTAAATGTTTTTTCTACTGTGAAAATACCTTTCGCTTTTGCAATATTTAATCTTTCTACGACAGCTTTAGACCCGTATCCTGAAAATAATGGAAGAACAACACAACCAATTTTTAAAATTGCAAAATAAGCAATGTAAGTCTCGATGAACTGGGGCATATATAATGCAATCACATCTCCTTTTTTAAACCCGTTAATTTTTAATGAATTTCCAACTTTAGATATTTGCTTATCAAATTCTTCATAAGTAATTGAGCTTTCTTTCCCATCTTCTCTTTCAGCAAAAATAAAAGTCTTTTTAAAAAATTCTTGATTCTTATGTCGATCTATACAATTAAGAACAATATTAGTTTTCCCTCCTACACACCACTTGGTCCAAGGAGTTCCCTCGGATTCATCTAATATTTTTGTATATGGTTTATAAAATTTTAAATCACTAAATTTAATTACTTTGTCCCAAAGCCATCCTGGATCTGAAAAACTTTTCTTTTCTAATTCATCATAATCTTTCGTTTTACAGTATTTAATAAATTTAGTTAGTTTTGAATTTTGAACCTGATTTTTAGATGGATGCCAAATGATTTCTTTAGACACAAGTCTTATACGTACATGCCCTCTTTGATTTTGATAATACTATACATTAAATCGTTTAATGGGGTTTTTACCCCGTGTTTTTTTCCTATCCTAGACACAGCTCCACTAATAAAATCAATTTCCGAGGCTCTCTTTTTAAGAACATCAAACGCCATGGAAGATTTATTTGTTTGCCTAGAGTCGACAATTCTATTGAACATTTCTAAACACTCATCTTCTGTTACATCGACACCATCTGCTTTAGCTACATTTCTAGTTTCAAGAATTATATCTTTTCCTAATTTTCTAGACATGTTTTGATTTTTATTGCTGATATATAAATCTGTATGATGTAGATCAAATATAGCTGATAGAGGACCTATTGCAGTAAGTGCAAATAACTTCATCCATTTTCTTTTTTTAATATTTTCTTCAGTTCTTGTTTCTAATCCAAAAGCGGTAAAAGTTTCAGCTAAATCTTTAACTCTTTCAGTTGCTCCACCATTATATTCACCAATCCAAGATGGAAGACTTGCATGATTTTGAATAATTCCTGGACCTTGAACACTCGCTGCTTGAGTAGTAGACCCCCCTAAAACTTTATCTGTACCAGCAATTTCTTGCATGATTTCCTCATGACCAATACCGTTTTGAAAAGACATTAACATTGTCTTGTCGCCAATGATATTTTTTGAATTTGTCAAAGCTGTTTTTAAAGCTGTTGCTTTGCACATCACTATAATTGCATCAACTTTATCTAATGTTTTAGGTTCAGTAGTAGCTTTAATTTTAATTGTTCGATCTCCACCATAACCCATCATTTTTAACCCTTTTTTATTAATTTCATCTACATGTTCTTGCCAAACATCTATAAGAGTTACATTTAAACCCTTTTCAGCTAATAAACCTCCAAATAGACAGCCCATTGCTCCAGCGCCTAATACAGCAACTTTTGTATCTTTATTTATCATTAAGCTTTCATTTTGACTTGAGTTCCAAAGAAACCAGTTGGTTTAATCATTAAAACAACTATCATTAATAAAAATGCATATAGATCTTTATGGCTTCCAGAAATATAAAAAGATGAAGCTGTTTCAAATATACCAACAGTAAATCCGCCTACGATGGCGCCTGGAAGATTTCCAAATCCACCGACAACTGCTGCTGCGAAAGCCTTCATTAGAATAATGTAACCCATGAAAACCACAACTTGATAAGTTGGACCAACAAGCGTTCCTCCAATACCAGCTATTGCACATGCTATTCCAAAAATTATTGAAATGTATAATGGAACATTTATTCCTACTAAATTTGAGACATCTTTTGAAAATGCTACAGCACGAATACCTAATCCCATTTTAGTTTTGTTTAAAAAGAACCAAAGACCTGCAGCTACTCCAAGGCCTACTACTATCATCCAAATGTAAGTGATAGGTAAAAACAAACCTCCAATTTCCATTGGCAAGCCTAATTCCGCTGGGAAAGGTTTTGCAACAGGATTCCAAATTAAATAAGCTACGTTAATCAAAACCACTGATAAACCAAATCCGCAAATGATTATTCCCATACCAGCAACAGTATAACCACCACCTTTTTTAGTTAATGGTCTTAAAAATACTCTCTCAATAAAAACACCAAATAGACCCATTGAGACAAAAGCTGTAAATAAACAAACCACATAAATTATCCAACCATAAGCATCAGGAAAAACATTAAAAATCCATTCCTGATCTCCTAAAACGTTAAACATGGTTAAACCAGCAAAAGCTCCGATCATAAAAAATTCTCCGTGAGAAAAATTTACAACATCTAAACCTGTGTAAATTAATGAAATACCTAAAGCGACAAGCCCATAAATTATACCTACAGATAACCCAATAGTTAAAACTGATTTTAACGATTCAATGTTCATGTCAGGACTGCTAACGCACCAAGCAATATAAATAAGAACAAAAACGCTAAATATTATATTTTCACCCCTTTTTCCGATTCTAAGCTTATTGAACATTAACTTTTGTTCCTCCTAAATAAGATTCCTTAACACTTTCATCGTACATGAGTTTTTTGCTATCGCCCTCAACATTAATTACACCGTCTTTAATTACATAACCATAGTCTGCTAAAAGAAGAGCCATTCTTACATTTTGCTCTACTATTAAAACTGTTAAACCATCTTTTCTAATTCTATTTATATTCTTAAAAATATCTAAAACAATTTGTGGCGCCAAGGCAGCGCTAGGTTCGTCTAGCATTATCATTTTAGGGTTAGACATTAATCCTCTTCCAATACAAAGCATTTGTAACTCTCCACCCGAAAGTGTTGCTGCTAATTGATCTTTTCTCTCATTTAATCTTGGAAAATAATTAAAAACTTTTTCTAAATTATCGTTTAATTGTTTTTTAGTTTTAAGAATGAAGCCACCTAGTCTTAAATTTTCTGTTACTGACATTGCAGGAAAAACATCTTTACCTTGTGTAACTTGTACAAGTCCTCGGCCAACTATTTCATGTGGAGGTAAATTATGGATTTGCTCTCCATCAAATTCTATTGATCCTTTCCAAGCTCTAATTAATCCTGATGTTGCTTTTAAGATTGTAGATTTGCCTGTACCGTTACCACCTAATAATGCAACTATAGATTGATTATCAACTTTCATGTTGGCACCATTTAAAATTTGGACTGTGCCATAGCCTGAAACAAGCTGATCTATCTTAAGCAATTCCCCCTCCTGAATTGTTATGTATAAAAATTATATCTATTTTTCATAGACATTATAACTTTAATTTTATAGCCTAATCAACAATTAATTAATTAATGGGGGATATATGAATAAACT
The DNA here is from genome assembly GCA_902613915.1 of uncultured Pelagibacteraceae bacterium. Lineage (GTDB taxonomy): Bacteria > Pseudomonadota > Alphaproteobacteria > Pelagibacterales > Pelagibacteraceae > Pelagilacustribacter. The sequence goes on from CACMJB010000004.1 coordinate 83,934, forward strand.
AAAAAATGTTTTTTCAGTTATTGTCTTTACCTTTGGTTTGGTAGCTACATCGATAGCTCAAGCAGAAACAATCAAAATTGGTGTTTCATTCAGAATGCTTTCTGATGTGGGTTACAAACATGGTGAGTTAATTACTGATACTGTTGCAAAGTGGAATAAAGAAGGCACTATCAACGGTCAAAAAATCGACTTAACACTTTATAACGATGAGTGTAAATCTGAGAAAGGTGTAGCAAATGCAACTAAGCTTGCTTACCAAGATAAAGTTCACGTTATAATTGGATCTAGCTGTAGTTCTGTAACATTACCTATGGTACCTGTTTCAGCTAAAGCTAAAGTTCCACAAATCATACCTCACTCTACAAATGCTGACATTACTAAAAAAGGTAGTGAATACATTTTTAGAGTACCTGTATCATCAAGATTTTACAAAATCGTACAAGGTAAATTTACTGCAGAAAATCAAGGTACTAAGATAGCTTATATCTATGGTCCAGATGCTGCTGGTAAAGATTTTGCATTATCTTTAGCTGATTACATGAGAGAGAACTACAATGTTGAGCCAACTTATATGGTTCAATCTGGAGAAAAAGAAACTGACTTTAGAAGTTACTTAACTAAAGCTAAAGCTACTAATCCAGAAGTTCTTGTAATTTCAGCTCTATTGGATGAAACAGTTCGAGGACTTGTACAATCGTATGAAGTTGGAATACCAAAATCTGTTCACAGAGTAACAGCTTCTATTGGTTCTAAAGTAGAGATACCAATGAACGCTGGTTCTGCTGCTAAAGGTGTAACGTATGCTGCTGCATTTGCTGCATCTGATAAAAGACCTGTAGCTAAGAAATTTGTGAAGATGGTTAAAGACAAATATGGTGTTGTACCTGGTCACGACTTTTCACAAATGATGGACTTACTAGATATTCTAGAGATAGCTCTTAAAAAAGTTAAATTCACTGGAGATCTAGCTGCTGACAGAAATAAAGTAAGAGACGCGATTGCGGCTACTACTGATTTCAGAGGGTTAGCATCTGGTCCAATCAATTTCTGTAAATCAGGAACTCCTGAGTGTAGAGATGGTAACAGAACACCTGTTATGATCGAATACACAAAAGGTGGTAAAAACTTTAAAACAAAAGTTGCTGGTACTGTAACATTCAATGCTAGCGCTGGTTTATAAAAACTAAAATTTATGAGCGGTAGTTTATCTACCGCTCATTTTTTTAACAAAACACAATATGATAAACGTTAACAAATTGAAGAAGGTAAAAAGTAACTTTCCGGTCATGATTGGGAAAGGGGCAATATCTGCAAAGGATTGCGAGAGATTAATTAATGAGATTAAAAATGCCAAATCTTTTGATGATATGATTATGGGTGGCAGAAATAGAATAAATAAAGGCTCTAAAAATTTTAAAAATTATTTAAAAAATTCAAAACTTTCAAACAATCTTTACAAACAGTTTAATAGTCAATCCTTTTATAAAAAGGTTGAAAAAAAATTTAAAAAAACTTTTAAAGATTATGGTTGGTCAAACGCATATCTTCCTAATAGATTTTTAAGAGAAAAATTTACTAATAAAAAACTTATGAACTCTAAAGAATTAATTAAAATGTTGGGTAAAACTTACAAAAATCCAAATGTTAATTTAGATATTGATTTTTCAGTTTCTAGAGGTGGCTATAGATTAAGACCACATAGAGATGATGTTACTCGACTATATAATTTTTTAATTTATCTAAACGATATACCAAAAAAAAATGGAGGAGCTTTATCAATCTTTAAAAAGAAAGCTGATATGAAATACAGAAAAAGTTTTAAAAGATTTCCAGGTATTTCTGAATTAGCAAAAGTGACAGAATTTACACCTTCTAAAGGCAGTGTGATTTTTTTTCAGTCCACTCCAAATTCTTATCACGGTGTTTCATTATTTAAAGAAACAAATGGCAGAAAAAGATTTTTTATTTATGGAAGTTACGCTTTAAGTAAGCCAGTAGTTTGGAGATATAAAAACGTGAGTTACTTACCAAAAATTAAAAGTACAAATAAACGAATGCTTACTTCATCACATGACTCAGATTATTTAATGCGAGAAGTTGGCTAATGGAAAAATTTAAATCAATTATACGAGATTATCCATTCATAGCTTTTATTATTGCTTTCGTAATTTTAGCTTTTGTTCCGTCAGTTGTATTCACAGATGTTTACCAGTCCCACCTTGCAACATTAATATTTGTAAACATTGTTGTTGCTGCAGGACTTAATATTGTTAAGGGCTACTGTGGTCAAGTTACAGTAGGGCATGTTGGTCTGTTTGCGGTAGGCTCATATACTGCAGGTACATTATTCTTATATTTAGGCCTTGGCTTTTGGGTAACTTTACCCATCGCAATAATAGTTACAGCGTTTTTTGGCGTAGCAATGGGAATTCCTTCCTTTAGATTGGAAGGGCCTTATTTAGCCTTAGCTACACTGGGCGGAGGTGAAGCAATAAGATTATTTATTGAGAATGGAAATTTTTTTAGATCAACATTTGGAATTTCTGATATCCCCACTCCATCTTTAATGGGATTTAATTTTGACTCACCTGATAGATATTATTTTATTTCGATGACTGTAATGATTATTGCAGTTTATTTTTCATTTAGTATTTTAAGATCTGGAGTTGGAAGAGCTTTTATGTCTATAAGAGAGGATCCAATTTGTGCTGCAGCCGCTGGAATTAATGTAAAAAAATATAAAATCTTAGCTTTTATTCTGAGCGCTATGTTCGCTGGTGCTGCAGGTGCAGTTTATGCTCACATGCCTCCAGGGTACATTCATCCTAATAATTACACAGTTATAGAAATGGTAACCTTCTTGGCCATGGTTGTCCTAGGAGGTCTCGGTCATATTTGGGGTGGAATTATTGGCGCTATAGTAATTACAATTGTTTATGACTTAACTAGACCATTATATAAATATCAGCTTTTAATATTTGGTTTAACAATTGTATTAACGATTTTATTTATGCCAAAGGGTTTAGGCGGTTTTATTGACAGATATTTTTTAGAAAAGAGATTTAAAAAGAAAACTGGAACAGAAAAAACATAATGCTTTTAAAAACTAAACAACTCTCAAAATCTTTTGGTGGTCTTAAAGCCATGAATAAAGTTGATTTTGAGCTTCCTAAAAATGAAATCAGAGGAATAATTGGTCCTAATGGATCAGGAAAAAGTACATTTTTCAATTTGGTTTCTGGCATCTATGATAGTGATCCTGGCAGTTATATTGAATTTGATGGTCATGATATTACTTTTACCCCTCCACATGAGATTGCTGGATATGGATTATCACGAACTTTCCAACTTTTAAGACTTTACCAAGATATGACTGTTTTAGATAATGTCATGTCAGGCTATCACACTAAAGTTCCTTACAAATTTTTTGATGCTGTAATAGGTAGAAAAAAAATCTGGGATCAAGAAAGAGCAATTAAAGAAGAAATGATGGAATTGCTATCATTTGTTGGGTTAGCAGATTATGCAGAACTAAATGCAAGTGAGCTCTCTGGAGGCCAAAGAAGGCTTTTAGTTCTAGCTAGAGCCATCGCTATGAAACCTAAATTATTAATGTTAGATGAACCAGCAGCTGGATTATCGCCGGTCAATGTTGATAATTTAATGAAAATAATCATGCAGCTGAAAGAAAAGTATGGCCTTACTCTTATTATTATAGAGCATATTTTAAAAGTCGTAATGGATACTTGTAATTCAGTAACTGTTTTTGACCACGGCCAGAAAATTGCAGAGGGCACTCCAGCTCAAGTTAAAGATGACAACGCTGTGATCGAGGCATATTTGGGCAAAAAAATGGACGATGAAGAAATGAGAAAGGCACTTGCAGTTTAATATCGATTTGGTAATATTTACTTTCAATTAGATTCAATGAGCCAAAACATAAAAAAAGTTTTTGAGAAACAAGGTTTTATAAGACTCAAAGGCGTATTAGATTATAAAGAAGATTTAGAACCAGTTTTAAATGATATGGCATTTATTATGGACAGACTTGTTCATAGATTTGTACCAAAGAAAGATAAAGTTAAAGTTTTAAAATATAATTTTAAAAGAAAATATTCTTACTTAGTAGGGTTAAGAATTCCTGAACTAGATCAATATTTTAACATAAGACTTCCTCAGAACAATATAAATGCTAATAGTGATTTTTTTGCAAGTCAATCAATATGGAATTTAATTAAAAATAAAAAGATTTTAGATAAGATTGAAAAAATTCTAGGACCCGAGATAGCTTCTAATCCTTGTCAGAATTCAAGAATAAAACAACCTGAAAAAAGAATTTTAAGTAAAAATCTTCATGATGGATTAGTTGGCAGAACTCCATGGCATCAAGATGCTGGCGTAATGAATAAAAAAGGACAGAAAGGTACTGAATTAGTAACTTGTTGGATACCTTTTACTAGAACAAGAATTGAAAACGGCTGTATGCTTGCTGTAAAAGAAAGTCATAAATATGGATTAGTTAATCATGTTACAGGCAGCAAAGGGCAGGTAGAAATAAAAGGTAAAGAGATGATTGATAAATTGCCATCAATTGCTCTTGAAGCAGATGTTGGAGATATAATATTATTAAATAAATATCTACTCCATTGTTCGCTTCCAAATAAATCTAAAAATTTTAGAATAAGTATGGACTTAAGATATAATAAAGCAGGCCAGCCTTCTGGAAGAGATCCATTACCTAGTTTTATTGTCAAAAGTAAAAGCAAAAACAAAATCAAAGTACAAAATTACAAACAGTGGATTGCTTTATGGGAAGAAGCTAAAGTAAAATGCATTCCAAGAAAATGGTCTTATAAATATCCATTACCAACTTTTAAAGGAAACAGAAGAGATTTAACAAATATTATATCTTCTTAATTAATGCAATCAGTTACTAAAGGAGTCTATTACAAAGACTTCGCCCTCGCTTTACTTGGGTATTTTTTGTTTGTCTGCCAAGATACGGTTAATAAAGATTTAATTACAAGATATCACGCAACTCAAATTGTTTTATTTGCATCTATTGCTGCATTGATTACTGTGGTCATCTATACTCAATGGAAAAATGCGTGGCATAAAATAAGAAAAGCTAACTTCACTGTTCATTTCTTTAGGACTTTAACTATGTTTTTAGCAATGAGTTGCTTTATATATTCTACTTTCTTTCTTCCACTAACTACTCTTTATAGTATAATCTTTACTATTCCTTTATTGTTGACTATTGGTGGAGCAATCTTTTTAAATGAAAAAGTAAGCTGGCGAAGATATCTTGCTACTAGTGTAGGATTTATTGGTGCGATTATCGCAATTGACCCTTTAGGTAGTGAATTTACCAAAATAGGGATAATAGCTATTCTTATGCCTTTATTTCCTACAGCAAGTTATTTAATTGTGAGAAAATATGGGCACCAAGAAACGTTATACTCGTTTTTAATCTACGGTAAATTATTAATGATATTATTTTCGTCATTAATAGCTGTTTATTTCTATAAACCCATGCCTTTAAATGATTTAGTAACTAATTTAGGATCTGGCATTTTAAGAGGGATAGGAATTATATTTGTAATTAACTCAGCGAGACATTTGCCGTCATCAATTTTTGCATCTGCACAGTACATTCAAATATTAGCTGGGGGAATTTTAGGTTATTTAATATTTAAAGATATACCAACAATCAATGTTTATATCGGTAGTATTTTAATAATTGGAGCAGGTCTTTATATTATATTAAGGGAAGCAAAATTAGGAGTAAATATAGTTACATCCACTACTAGACACCCAACTATACCTATTAAAAAGGATTAAAGTTTCTTCTTAAAATTTTCTAGAATTTCTTCACTAACATTTACTGAATTTTCAGGTCCAGGAAATTTCCCCTCTAAACTATCTTTAATAAATGCTTTAAGCGCTTTAACTCTTTCAATTTCAATATCTTCTCTCATTTTTTTTAGATTTATATAAGCTTTAGCGTGGCGTGGAGATTTTTCTTGTTCACCGCAAATATCATTCATAAATAAGTACATTACATCAGCTTTTTTTCCTGATCCCAAAGAAACAGTAGAAATTTTTGTTCTTTTCGATATTTCACCCATTACATTTTCTGGAATAACTTCACATTCGGCAGAAAAAGCACCTGCTTCTTCCAATCTTTTAAATCTTTTATATAATTCGTATGCTTCTTCAGCAGTTTTTCCAACTGCTCTTAATCCTCCAATCCAAGTTGATTTTCTTGGGACCAAGCCTAGATGACCCATCACTGGAACATCCTCTTTTGCTAGCATTGAAACAACATCCATACTTCTAGCAGTCATTACCGCGTCAGCTCCGTTCTCTAATGCAGTAAAAGCACCACGTAAAACGTCTTCAGCTGTTTGATAATTATGTAATTCTAAAGCAGCTGTATAAAAAAGTTTTTTAGATCCCTCTCTAACTTTTTTTACATTATACGCACTTCCAATAATCATATCAAAACCTGCTTCTTCTGCAGCTTTTGCCTCTAAAGCATTGTTGGCTGTAACTTGAGTTAAAACTTTTTTCCCCTTTGCGGCAATAATTTCTCCAACTGTGATATTTCTTTGAGCTGGTTGAGCAGCCCATGTATAAATATTTTTCATTTCAAATTAATATCCTTGTAAAGCCAAGCTCTTTTAGCAACATATTTTTCAAACTCTTTAACAGTCAATTCTGTCGGTAAAATAAATATAGATCTTTTATCATTTGTGTTTCTAATAGTTCTAAAGTAGTTTTTTCTTACAGCTGAATCAATATAAGCATTTGAGGTCATATAAGATTTTTCAACAAACCTTATGAGCTGATTTTTAGTTACCGTCTCACCTTTAAAAAAAGAAATCATAACCCTATGAAGCATTACCCAATGTGCTGGGGTCATAGAAAACCAATTTAAAACTTCATTTTGTGCTTTATCAGTAAAATCCTTTAGAGAAATTTCAGACAATTTAGTTATCTTTTTTAGTCTTTTATTAGAGCTAGCAACCATAAATATTTTAAATTTTAATTAAAATATTTATTCATATCAATGATTTCTTATGATTATTTAGAGGCTAGTTCTTTGTATATATTATTTACTCTATGAACTTCTTCAGGAATATTAAAGTAACATTCATATTCAATTTCTTCAGGAGTGACATCAAAATGATAATGACCAGCATCTTGTGTTCCTTTGTAAGAATGAAAATGAGTATGTTCTCCTGACTCTCTTAAGTTTAGCTTTCCTCCTGTTGGATCTCCAGTCCAAAGTATCGAATAGCACTGAAAATGAGGTCCGATTGGTTCATAAAATTTTAAAAAATCTTTTACACATTTCATTTGTTTAGGATCGTAGTATTCATGTTTTATTGTATCGTAGTCTGGCTGAACATGAGATTTAATTTTACCGTTTAATATTCTAAAAACACCTGCAACAGCAAAGTGATTGTCATTTTCAGTTGATAAATTTTCTTTTAAGGCAGTTCTCATTGCTTGGGGTAATGAACCTTGTTTACCTGATCTACCCTTGATCATGATCTTAATAACCTTACCTGACTTTCCATCTGAATAATAAATATTTCCTAATCCGCCATGTTTACGAGCAGTGTATTTTGATGATTTGCATTTTTGATTTTCATCCACTTGTGCAATAATTGATCTAGACTCATTTGTTATGAGGTTTTCATTGATTACCAATTCACCGCAATGACCACCGAGGCATGACATAGCGCCAGAACCAGCACCGAGCGCATAAGATTTTTCCGAACCAATTTTTTTTGCTATTTCTTCATAGTCAAACTCAGCACCAATCAATTTTTTATCATGCATGTAAGGTTCACCACCTACATCAATTATTTTTTGATTACCGCTTAACCCTTCAGCTGGACAATCCCATTGTTTTAAGTTTGGACAATCAACGATAGATATTTCAACTGATTTGTAATTTATGTGTAAACCTTTTTTTAAAGCTTCTGAAATTTGTTCTAAAGAAGTTTTGGCAAATTGCGCCTTTTCAATTGTTAATTCCATATTGTATTAATACTATAAAAATAAGATAATCAAATTAAATCTAAATATTATATATAATTATTATATGAATAAGTTAGGAAGCGATTTAGCAGATGCTTGGTTGAACAAGAGGTTAGTAGACCTAAATAAATTTAATAATAATGAAATACCTAAAACACGTGAAGAAGCTTATAAAGCCCTGAACATTTTTTATAAAAAGTTAAATAAAAAAACAGTTGGATGGAAAATAGGAGCAGTTGCTAAGGAGGTGCAAAAAGAAGAAGGCTTTGACGGTCCAGTTCCTGGAAAAATATTTGAAGAAACAATTTTAGAACCTGATTGCGAAATAAAATTTGATGATATTCCTGCATCAAATCTTGAGTGTGAATATGCTTTTAAATTTAATAAAGACTATAAAATTGATGATAATTTAAATGATGAAATTCATAACTTAAGCCTATTTACAGCCATAGATATTACTTCATCTCGATATGTACAAAGTTCAAAAGAAAAATTTAGTAAATTAACTCAAATGTATTTGGGCATCTCTGATCATGGAAACGGGGGGAAAATAATCATAGGTAATGAAATTAAAAATTGGAAAAATGTTGAAATAAACAATGTCAAAATTACCTTAAAAATAAATGACCAGTTAACTGAACCTTTTTTTACTGGTTCAAAAAGAATAGATCCTAAAATTTCGTTAAAAGCTTTTATAGATGAGTTCAAAGAAAAAAATATGATTTTTAATAAAGGAGATTATCTCCTTTGTGGTTCTTTAACTCAACCTTACGGTATAAGGATGAATGATAAAATAGTTGTTAATTATGAAAATTTAGGGAATATTAAAATTAAGGTATCATGATGAAAACAGCTTTGATAACTGGAGCAAGTCAAGGAATAGGTGCAGCAATCGCTTACGAACTAAATAACAATAAAATTAAAGTCATTTTAGTATCAAGATCAAAAAAGAAATTAAAAAGTATTCAAAATAATTTTAGGTACCCAAAAAATTCTTTCATCATTGTTAAGGATTTAAGATCTTTATCTGCGTGTAATGCGATTGGGAAAAAAATAAAAAGACTAAATTATTTAATTAATGTTGCTGGTGCGACTAAAGGGGGGAAGTTTTTAAATTTAAAAGATAATATTTGGGATGATGGTTTTAATTTAAAATTTAAAGCAGCTGTAAGATTAAGTAGAGCTTTATGGCCGGTGCTTAAAAAAAATAAAGGTAAAGTAATTAACATTGGCGGTGGTGCAGCCAGAAACCCTTCTCATACTTTTATGATTGGTGGAGCAGTAAACTCTGCTTTAAATAATTTTTCAAAAGCCTTAGCTATGCAGGGTAGAATTGATAAAGTTTCTGTTTCAATTATTCATCCGGGAATGACCTTGACTGGAAGATTACAAAAATTATTAGAAACGGACTCTAAGATTTTTAAAAAAAGTGTAAACAGACTACTAAAAGAAAGATGTAAAGCTGATAAGATTAAAAGACCAACCAAACCAGATGAAATCGCAAAACTTGTTTTAAAATTAATAAGAAATAGAAATTCAAATTTTAAAAATTTATCGATTGATGGCGGAAAAGTTAAAACCTTAAAATAAGAAAATTAATATTTATTATTTATAAACTCTCACAAAATTTTTTAATTCTTGAAATAGCTTTTTCTAAGTTTTCCATTGACGTAGCATAGGAAATTCTAAAGTGACCCTGTAAACCAAATGCAGACCCAGGTACAACAGCAACCTCAGATTTTTCTAAAAGTTTTTCTACGAAATCTGTATCGTCTTTAATTTTAGTTTTTTTTCCTATTAATTTTTTACAATTTGGAAAAACATAAAATGCTCCCTCTGGGTTAAGACAATTTATTCCTTTTATATTGTTTAAGCTTTCGACAACAAAGTTTCTTCTTTGTTTAAAAGAGTCTGCTCTTTCTTTTATAAAATCTTGTGTACCATTAAGCGCCTCTACTGCAGCAGCTTGGCTTATCGAAGTAGGGTTACTTGTTGATTGTGATTGAATTTTTGCCATTGCTTTAATTATTTCTTTAGGGCCAGCAGCATAACCAATTCTCCATCCAGTCATTGAATAAGATTTGCTCACACCATTCATTGTAAGTGTTCTATCTTTTAGGTGAGGAATTTGTGCAATGGTGAAAAAATTGAAACTATCGTAAGTTATATGTTCGTAGATATCATCACTTAAAATATAAACTTTTTTATGTTTTTTCAAAATTTCTGCTAAATCCTCTATCTCTTTCTTTGTGTATGCAGCACCAGTTGGATTAGAGGGTGAATTCAATATTATCCATTTTGTTTTTTTTGAAAGAGCTTTTTGAAGTTTTTTTGGCGTAAGCTTAAAATTTTCTTTTTCTTCACACTTGATAATTTTTGGTTTTCCTCCAGCTAATAAAATAATGTCTGGATAAGAAACCCAGTAAGGAGCTGGTATAATTACCTCGTCACCCTTATTAATCGTAGCCATAAAAGCATTGTAGAGAACTTGTTTACCTCCAGTTCCAACGCTGATTTGATCTAAATTGTAACTTAAATTATTTTCTCTCTGAAATTTTTCTTGAATAGCTTTTTTTAATGCGGGGGTTCCGTCCACGGCAGTGTACTTCGTATCCCCTTTTTTAATTGCTTCGATTGCTGCCTCTTTGATATTGTCTGGAGTATCAAAATCTGGTTCTCCTGCCCCAAGACCTATAACATCTCTCCCAGCTGCCCTCATTTCCCTAGCTTTTGAGGTTACAGCTATTGTAGGCGACGGTTTTATACGTTTTAATGTGTTGGAAACTATGCTCATTGAAATTTATAATAAATTTTAAATACTAATAACATAAAATGCAAAATACTTATCAAGAAAAAATAGCTGATTTAGAAATAAACAATTCTAAGGGCAATAAGAAGCTTGAAGGAGGTATCAAGTTTAAAATCAAAAGCGATTTTCAACCTAGCGGTGACCAGCCTGAAGCAATAAAAAAGATATTAAAAAATTTAGAAGATAATAAACAAGAGCAGGTTTTGCTTGGGGTAACAGGTTCGGGAAAAACTTTTACTATGGCTAAAGTCATAGAGAAAGCAAATAGACCAGCATTAATATTAGCTCCAAATAAAACTTTAGCGGCCCAGCTTTACGGAGAGTTTAAAAGTTTTTTTCCAGATAATGCGGTTGAGTATTTTGTTTCGTACTATGATTATTACACACCTGAAGCATATGTTCCAAGATCTGATACTTATATAGAGAAAGAAGCTTCTATTAATGAGCAAATTGATAGAATGAGACACTCAGCAACTCGATCTCTTTTGGAAAGAGATGATGTTATCATCGTTGCCAGTGTTTCTTGCATTTATGGTTTAGGCTCTGTTGAAGCTTATTCAAAAATGACAATCACTCTTAAAAAAAACTATGATTACAATAGAGATGAATTAATAAGAGCATTTATAAATTTGCAATACAAAAGAAATGATCAAAACTTTTTTAGAGGGACATTTAGAGTAAGAGGTGAAAATCTAGAAATATTTCCATCGCACTTAGAAGATAGAGCCTGGCGAATAAGTTTTGATTTTAATAAATTAGAAAAAATTGAGGAGTTTGATCCACTAACAGGTGACAAGACTAATGATTATTCCATAATTAAAATTTACGCTAACAGCCATTACATAACTCCTAAACCAACTATCGATCAAGCTATAAGACAAATTAAATCAGAATTAGCAGAAACACTTAAAAAGCATCGAGCAGATAATAAACTACTTGAAGAGCAAAGATTAAGAGAGAGAACAAAATTTGATTTAGAAATGATTGAGGCTACAGGAACTTGCGCTGGTATTGAAAATTATTCCCGATTTTTATCTGGAAGAAAAGCTGGCGAACCACCTCCAACATTATTTGAATATTTTCCTGATAATGCCATAATCTTTGTAGATGAAAGTCATGTTACTGTTCCTCAATTAAATGGAATGTATAAAGGAGACCGAACAAGAAAAAGTACTCTAGCTGAGTACGGTTTCAGACTTCCATCTTGTATGGACAATAGACCACTTAAGTTTGAAGAGTGGGATTTAATGAGAACACAGACAGTTTTTGTTTCAGCAACTCCTGGGCCATGGGAATTAAAACAAACTAATAACGAATATATTGATCAAATTATCAGACCAACTGGTTTAATTGATCCCCCTGTTGAAATTAGGCCAGCTAAAACTCAAGTCGATGACTTAATGCATGAGGCAAAAGAAATAGTAAAAAAAGGTTTTAGAATTTTAGCAACTACACTCACAAAAAAAATGGCAGAGGACTTAACAGAGTATCTTCACGAAAACGGACTTAAAGTAAGATATATGCACTCTGATATTGATACACTTGAGAGAATAGAAATAATTAGAGATTTAAGAATGGGAGTGTTCGATATCCTTGTTGGTATTAACCTTCTTAGAGAGGGTTTAGACATTCCAGAATGCGCTTTAGTTGCAATTTTAGATGCAGACAAAGAGGGATTTTTAAGATCAGAAACTTCACTTATACAAACCATAGGTAGAGCGGCTAGAAACATTGATGGAAAAGTAATTTTGTATGCAGATAAAGTTACGAAAAGTATTAAGAACGCGATAGCTGAAACTGATAGAAGAAGAAATAAGCAGCTCGAGTATAATAAAAAAAATAAAATTACTGCCGAAACAGTTAAAAAAGAAATTAGTGATATTTTAGAGTCTGTTTATGAAAAAGATTATGTAAAGATCAGTGAAGGATCAAATGTAGGTGGAAATTTAAAAAAACATTTAAAAGCACTTAATCGAAAAATGAAAGAATCTGCCTCTAATCTAGAGTTTGAGGAAGCGGCTAAAATAAGAGATGAAATAAGAAAACTAGAGGCTAGTGAACTTGAGATCTCTTTAAATCCAAAAATTTCTCAGTACAATTTAAAGAGTAAAGTGTATCCGAAAGGTAGATCAACAATGGGAATGCCCGGAACAAAACCTAGGAAAGCGATAAAAAAATGGAAGCCAAAAAAATAATAATTACTGGAGGGGCAACAAGGATTGGTGCTGCAATTGCAAGAAGTATTGCAAGTTTTGATACCAAAATAACTATTCATTACAATACATCAAAAAAGGATGCAGGTAAGATTAAAAGTGAACTAGAGAATTTAGGAAGTGAAGTTTTTCTTGTTAAAGCTAATTTAGAAAAACAAAAACAAACAGAAAGTTTATTTAAACAGGCTTATCAGAAAATGAAAGGAGTGGATTGTTTAATAAATAATGCTTCAGTGTTTGAAAATGATAATTTATTAAACTTTTCAGAAAAATCTTTTGCTAAACATTTAAATATTAACTTACGTGCACCATCTATACTTTCGAAAAGTTTTAAGAAATATGTTAAACAAAATGAGGGGTGTATAATCAATATTATTGATCAAAGAGTAGAAAAACTCACTCCATTCTTTTTTTCTTATACATTAAGCAAAGCATCATTAGTAACATTGACCAAAATTTCTGCCATGAAATTAGCACCAAATATTAGAGTAAATGCAATTGCTCCGGGACCAACACTTAAAAATAAAAGACAATCTGACACTCATTTTAAAAAACAATGGAAATCTGTTTTATTAAAAAAAAAGGTAGATGTAGAAAATATATGTGACGGAGTAAAATTTTTGATTAAAAATGATAATATAACTGGAGAAATAATAAATATCGATAGCGGTCAAAGATTAGCATGGCAAACACCTGATATTATAAACACAAAAGAATGAAAATAATAAAGTTTAAACCAAATACAAAATTTAAATACCAGAGAAAGATATTAATTAGAAATTTAGTATTAAATATATCTATTGGAATTCATAATTTTGAAAAAAGGAAAAAACAAAAAGTTAGGTTTAATATAGAAATTACAACTAACCCAAATATAAGTCCTTCAAAGAGAGATATGTCTACAATTTTAAATTACGAAACGATTGTAAATAAGATAAATTTATTAGTTAAAAAAAAGCATCATGATTTATTAGAAGAATTAGCTGAAAATATTTTTGATGTTATATTTAAATTTAGATTAGTTAAGAAAGTAAAAATCAAAATAGAAAAACTTGAAATAATTAAAGAAACAGAATCTGTTGGTATTAATATTTCAAAAACAAGAGTATGATTAATAGTTTAGACTTAGGAAAAAAAGTAATTAAAGATAAAATTCCTCTAATTCCAAATCATCCAGGTGTATACAAAATGCTAAGCTCGTCAGGTGAAATTCTTTATATTGGTAAAGCAAAAAATATTCCTAATAGACTAAAAAGCTATGTAACTGACTCAAATCTTCCCATACGGACAGAAAGGATGTTGTCGTTAACACATAATCTAGAAACAACTACAACAAGTAATGAAAGTGAGGCTCTTCTTCTCGAGGCTAATCTAATAAAAAAACATAAACCTAGATACAATATACTTTTAAGGGACGATAAATCTTTTCCATACATTTATATAGGTAATAAAGATAAATGGCCTCAACTTACAAAGCTTAGAGGAAAAAAATCTAAATCAGGTTATTACTTTGGTCCTTTTGCTTCCATAGGATCTGCAAATTGGACAATAAAAATTTTACAAAAAATTTTTTTATTAAGAGTTTGTGATGATACTGTTTTTAAAAATAGGGAAAGACCTTGTATTCTATATCAAATCAAAAGATGCTCAGGTCCGTGTGTAGGTCATATTAAAGAAAGTGAATATATTTCAACTGTAAATGATGCGATTGATTTTATTTCTGGAAAATCAAGACGTATTCAAAAAAATTTATCTAAAGAAATGGAGAAGGCTAGCAAAGAGTTAGACTATGAAAAAGCAGCGATAGCAAGGGATAGGATTAAAGCCTTAACGCAAATACAGACATCTCAAAAGATAAATCAAACTAATCTAAATGAAGCTGATGTTATTAGTATTTATAAAGAAACTGGCAAATCCTGCATCCAAGTATTCTTTTTTAGATCAAAACAAAATTGGGGTAATCAAGCTTTTTATCCAAAGCATGACATGGATGATAAAATTGAAGATATTCTCTCTTCTTTTTTAACTCAATTTTATGAGAATAAAACTATTCCAAAATTAATAATAGCAAATGTAGATGTTAATGAAAAAAGCCTTTTAGAAAAAACTTTTAGTACAAAAGAAAATAAACAAATATTTATTAAAAAAGCTAAAGCCAAAAATGAAATCAGTATTTCAAAACTTGCAGAGAAAAATGCAAAACAGGCCTTAAAACAAAAGCTTATACAATCAGATACCAACAATAATCTAATAGATGCTTTAACTAAGAAATTTAAATTAAAAAATAATTTAGAATTAATAGAGGTTTACGATAATAGTCACATTCAAGGATCTGATGCAATCGGGGCTCTAATTTGCTTTGGCAATGAGGGTTTTGTTAAAAAAAGGTACAGAAAGTTTAATATTAAAAATGAGGAGATTAAAGGTGATGATTATGGAATGATGAAAGAAGTTCTTTTTAGAAGATTTTCAAAAGCTGTAAAAGAAAAAACTGGATCACTATCATTACCTGATTTGATTTTAATAGATGGTGGAAAAGGACAATATTCTGTCAGCAAAGAAGTTTTAAATGAACTAGGTCTTCATGATCTACCGATATTAGCAGTAGCTAAAGGGAAAAAAAGAAATGCAGGTGAAGAAAAGATTTATCATGAGGGCAAAGAATATATTTTAAAGAAAAATGATCCTCTTTTATTTTTTATTCAAAGATTAAGAGATGAAGCTCATAGATTTGCTATAAGCACACACAGGGCAAAAAGAAAAAAGAATTTAAGCAAATCATTGCTAGATCAAATTCAAGGAATTGGTAAACAGAGAAAAAGAGCTTTATTAAATCATTTTGGTTCTGCAAGAGCTGTGGAGTCAGCAAGTTTAGAAGATTTAAAATCAATAGAAGGAATAGAAGACAATATAGCTAATAAAATATATAATTATTTTCACGAATAAAATATGAAACTTAAAATACCAAATATATTAACAATTGGTCGAATTATCATTGTTCCTATTTTTGTTTTAACATTTTTTATCCCAGGATTTTTTGGAGATTTAATACCCTTTTTTTTATTCGTGTTAGCAAGTTTTACTGATTATTTAGATGGTCTGCTAGCTAGATTATTTAAAGAAGAGTCAAAGCTTGGAGAACTGTTAGACCCAATAGCTGATAAAATACTTGTAGCAGCAGCTTTAATTCTTCTTGTTATGAATGGTACAATTAAAAATTATGAGGTTATTGCTGCAATCATTATCCTTACTAGAGAGATATTAATATCAGGGCTAAGAGAATTTCTTGCCAAAGGTCAAATATCTATGCAAGTAACAAGTCTGTCTAAACTAAAAACATTTATTCAAATGCTTTCTATAGCGATATTACTTACTGGTGAAAGCGGAAACAAAATTATTAATTTTCAAGACTATAATGCGCAAACGGTTGGAATTATTCTACTATGGTTTTCAGCTTTTTTAACGCTTTATACAGGTTATGATTATTTAAGAAAAGGCATTGACCATGCAATCAATGAAGATATGAAAAATTAAATAATGAGTTTAACGGAAAAAAATATAAGAGAAAAAGAATTTCATAATAAGCTACAATCTAATTCAAGGGGAAGATTTGAAAATATTTTTTACAAAGCGATTGGACACGCTTGGATCGATTATTATGATAATTTAAATTTCCTTTCTAAGAACTCAGAAATTCTTGACTATGGTTGTGGGATAGGTCCTACAATAGAAAAAGTACTTAAATATAGCCCAAAGAAAATCACAGGTATAGATATTTCAGATGTCTCGATTAATAAAGCTAAAGAAAAATTCAAAAATTCAGATATAAAAATTGAATTATTAGTTGATAATTGCGAAAAAACTAAATTTGCTAATAATCAATTTGATCTTGTTTATGGTTTAGGAATATTACATCATTTGGAATTTTCAAAATGTATAGATGAGATTTCAAGAATTTTAAAAGCCAATGGTTCTTTACTATTTATAGAGCCATTAGGAACTAATCCTATTATTAATCTCTATAGATTTTTAACACCTAGATCAAGATCAAAGGATGAACATCCATTAACCTTTAAAGATTTTGATTTAATTAAAGAAAAATTTAAGAGCGTAAATGTAAAATATTATGGTTTTATGACTCTTGTTTTTTTTCCTTTTTATAAATCTACAAATTCAAGATTTTTTAAGACTTTAGTAAAATTAGATCAATTATTGTTTAAATTAAAATTTTTTAGATTATTTGCTTGGTCTGTGCTTATTACTGCAAAAAAAAGTTAAGCTGCAGATTTTTTTCTTACTATGGTTTGATAACTATCGTTGAGATCTTTTATTAAATCACAAACTTCAAATTCATACTCAGCAATTTGAGAAACTGGTGTCACTTCGGCGGCAGTTCCAGTTAAAAAACATCCAACAAAATTTTTCATTTCCTCAGGTTTAATTTTTCTCTCATTAACCTTCACGCCTTTTGATTTAGCAATTTTTATAACCTCTCTTCTAGTTATTCCATCTAAAAAAGAATCAGGAATTGGCGTATGTATCTCACCTGACTTATCTTTAAAAAATACGTTTGCACCAGTTGCTTCAGCTATATTACCTTCATGATCTAACATTAAAGAATCGGTAAATCCTTGGGCTTCGGCTTCATGTTTAGACAAAGTACAGATCATGTACAAACCAGCTGCTTTAGTATCCCAAGGTATAGTATTTGGAGCTGGCCTTCTCCAATTAGAAATATTGAGTTTAATTCCTTTTAATTTCAATTTTGGATCAAAGTAAGAGCCCCACTCCCAAGTTGCGATTGCTACATGTATTTTATTTTTTTGTGCAGATATTGCCATCATCTCACTGCCTCTCCAAATAATAGGCCTTACATATCCATTTTGAACTTTTTGGATGTTAATTATTTTTTTACTAGCTTCGTTAATTTCTTCTTCTGTATAAGGAACTTTTATTCCCATTCTCTCTGCTGAATAAAATAATCTTTTGGTATGTTCTTCTAATTTAAATATTTCTCCATCATAAACTCTCTCTCCCTCGAAAACACAACTAGCATAGTGTAGTCCGTGATTAAGGATATGTATATTTGCATCTGCCCAGTCTACGGTTTTACCATTAAACCAAATTTTTCCTGATCTTTTATCGTAGGGAACGCTTTCCATTTTTTTAAATATATAGATTTTTTAATTATAAAAAAGTATATTCAAAACTAGAATAAGTCAATATAACTTACCAATATGAAAGATCTACTTTATCTAAAAGACGAACAAATTAAAGAGTTTATTCAATTACTTTATTACGCTTATAGAGAAACCTTTTCCGACCCAAAAGAAATTTTGTCTAAAAAATTTTTTGGACCAGCACATTTACGAGCTTTAAATCTTATTGAAGGAAATCCAGGAATAAATCTTGGTGAACTTATTTTTAGATTAAAAGTAACAAAACAGAGTTTAAACAGGGTTTTAAGAGATCTTATAAAAGCCAAAATGATAAAGCAGATTCAAGATGAAAACGATACAAGAAAAAAAAATCTATTTTTAGACAAGGAGGGCAAAATATTTTTTGAAGCTGTATATAATACACAAAAAAAAAGAATTTTTAATGCTTTAAAAAATTCAAGTTCAGACTCGGTGATTAAATTTAAAGATGTTTTAAAAAAAATTATTAATGGAAAATAATAAAAACCACATACTAATTGTTGATGACGATGATAAGATTCGAAATCTTTTAAAAGATTACTTAACAGAAAATCATTATATTGTTTCAACTGCAGAGGACGCAATACAAGCAAAAGAAAGATTAAAAATCATAAAATTTGATATAATTATTTTAGATGTAATGATGCCTGGACAGGATGGATATGACTTAACAAAAGAGATTAAAAAAGATAGTAAAGTTCCAATTATTTTACTTACAGCAAAAGGTGAAGTAGAAAATAGAATAAAAGGTTTAGAGCTTGGTGCAGATGATTATTTAGGAAAACCTTTTGAACCAAAAGAGCTATTATTGAGAATTAAAAACATTCTCACAAAGAAGAATAAAGTCGATTTAAAATCACAATATAATATTGGAAGAGCTCAAGTTGATCTTAATAAAATGACAATAACCTTGGCAGAAAAAACAAAGAAAATAAATAATTCTGAGAAAAAAGTTTTAATGGAAATGTTAGCTAACCCTGGTACTACTTTTTCAAGAGATGAGATAAGAAAAATTTCTGGAATAAGCCAAGAAAGATCTATTGATGTTTTAATTACACGTTTAAGACAAAAATTAGAAGTTAATTCAAAAAATCCAAAATTTTTACAAACAATTAGAGGTGCAGGATATGTTCTCTGGATTGAATAAATTTATTAAGTTTATTTTACCAAAAAGACTTTTTTATAGAGCATTAATAATTGTTGCTGCTCCAACTATAATTCTACAATTGATTATAACAATTGTCTTTTATGATAGTGTTTGGATTAAAGCGAATAAAAATACAACTAGATCTCTTGTTGCTCAGCTTAAAACTATAGAAGAGGTTTATAACAATGATAAAAGTAATTTAGATTTTTTAACTGATAGTTATAAAAATAATTTCAATTTCGAAATTGGAATTAATCAAGATGATTTCCCAAATATTAGTGGGGAGCGTAAATTTAGTCCTATGGACAGATCGTTAAGAAGAGAACTTAAATCAACTTTTGGAAATAATAATTACTGGTTTAATACCTCAAAGTTTAAAAATGCTGTTGAAATCAAAATAAGATCTGAAAATGAAGTAATAGAATTTTTAGTGCCCAAAGATATGGTGTCAGCATCTTCAGTAAGATTATTTTTATTATGGACTACTCTACCATCAATCGTTTTAATTATTATCGCTTTAATATTTTTAAAAAATCAAACAAAGCCTCTAGTAAAACTTGCTAAAGCAGCTGAAAGATTTGGTAAGGGAGATTATGTTAATGACTTTAGAGCCTCTGGTTCACAGGAAATTAGAAAGGCAGCTTTTGAATTTGATCGGATGGCTAAAAGAATAAACAGACACCTTAACCAAAGAGCGGAAATGTTATCTGGAATTAGTCATGATTTGAGAACACCTTTAACAAGATTAAAGTTACAACTAGCAATGTTAAAACAAAAAGATATTTCTGAAAGCATGTCTAAAGATATTGATGAAATGGAAAAAATGCTCAATGATTATTTACAATTTGCTAAAACTCAAGTTCAAGAACCGTCTACAGTCATTAATTTAAATGATCTTTTGATCTCTATAAGAAATAAATTTAATAACAATAACTTCACTTTTAATGAAAGCAGAGATTTGATTGAATTAAAAGGAAGGGTTACAGCATTACAAAGATCTTTTGAAAATATCATACAAAATGGTCTAACTTATGGAAATAGAGTAAATGTGAAATTCAAAAAAGGAAATAGATTAGTTACAATTTTATTTGAAGATGATGGACCTGGAATACCAGAAGATCAATATAAAAATGTCTTCAAACCTTTTTTTAGACTTGATAAAAGTAGAAGTTTAAATCAATCAGGTGTGGGACTTGGCTTGGCAATTGTTGAAGATGTAATTAATTCACACGGTGGCAATATTCAATTGGGAAAAAGTAAAAAAAATGGCCTGCTAGTTAAGATCTCTTTGCCTTTTTAGTTTTTTTATTTTTAGCCAATTTTTTGATAACTGCATCTTGCTTTTGAACAATTTTTTTTAAAACCTCAAATTCCTCTCTAGAAACAAGTTCAAGCTTATTAATTATCTTATCTTTTTTAAATTTCCAGTCTGTTGAAATTTCTTTTCTAATATCCTTAGAAGTTAAAATACCATTTTCAATCAAACTAGATAAAGATCTTAAAATTTTTTCTGAGTTACTCATAAGTTATCTTATTTGATGGTCACGATAATTTCAAATATGATATAAGATATTATGTATATCCATAATTTAGACCCTGTTTTATTGGATTTTGGATTTATAGAAATCAGATGGTATTCGCTAGCTTATATCTTTGGAATTGTTATCGGTTGGTATTTAGGAAAGAAAATTATCAAAAATTTTTTACGAAGTGTTAGTTTTAAATTCGATCTAAAAGAGTTTGATGATCTTATAACGTATCTAATAATTTCTATAATAATTGGTGGTAGACTTGGATACGTTCTTTTTTATAATTTTGAATATTATATTTTAAATCCAGTTGAGATAATAAAAGTTTGGGAAGGCGGAATGTCTTTCCACGGAGCTTTGATTGGAATAATATTAGGAACACACCTTTTTGCGTCCAAAAAAAATATACCGACATTTTTTTTCCTAGATGTTATAGCTTGCGTTTCTCCAATAGGTATATTATTTGGAAGAATAGCAAACTTTATCAATGGAGAACTTGTTGGAAAGGTAACTGAAGTATCTTGGGGTATTATTTTTCCTGCTATTGATATGATGCCAAGACACCCTTCTCAGTTATATGAAGCTTTACTCGAAGGTTTAATATTATTTATTTTAATTAATACGATTACTTTAAAAAGAAAATATAAGGTTGGTCTAAGCTCATCATTATTTTTAATTTTTTATGGCATATTTAGAATTATAGCTGAACAGTTTAGAGAGCCTGACTCTCAATTAGGTTACTTATTTGGAAATTCAAGTATGGGCACAATACTCAGCTCTATAATGGTAATTTCTGGTTTTGTAATTTTAATAATTTTAAAAAAAAAAAATGAAATCTAATCAAAAGTTTTTTAAAAAATCAAAATTTTTACCAGTAGATAATTTCTTCGAAAATATACTTTATGATAATCAATTTGGTTATTACGCAACAAAACAACCTTTTGGTCGGGACGGAGATTTTGTTACATCACCTAAAGTTTCAAATCTTTTTTCTGAAATAATTGCAATATGGTTAATAAATACATGGGAGAATTTTGGTAAACCAAAAAAATTTAACTTTGTTGAACTTGGTCCGGGAGATGGAAGTTTAACAAAAACTCTTTTGGATACTTTTAAGAAATTTCCAGAATTTAACTCTGTTAAAAAAATATATCTTTATGAAAAAAGCAATTATTTAAAAAAAGCTCAAGAACTTAAGATTTCAGATAAAAGCGTAAAATGGATTAAAGATTTTAATAATATAAAAGATGGTCCTGTAATTTTTTTTGGTAATGAATTTCTTGATGCAATTCCAATTAAACAATTTAGAAAAAAAAACGGCTCATTTTTTGAAAAAAATTATATGTTAAATAAAAATTTTGATATCGAGGAAACTTATAGAAAAGCATCGATAGTCAACTCGAAAATGTTAAAATCTTATTCATCAATAAAAGATTTGAATTTTATCGAATTCCCTAAATTAGGATTTCAAAATTTAAAAAAAATAACAAAAAAGATTTTAAAATTGAAAGGTTGTATTTTGTTAATAGACTATGGGTATTTAAAACCCCATAATGAAAATACTCTTCAATCTGTTTTAAAGCATAAGAAAAATAAACTTTTAGATAATTTAGGAAAAGCGGATGTAACTTCTCATGTCAATTTTGAATTATTAAAAGAATTTTTTAAAAAAAATAATTTAAAAACTAAAAAAATTGTTACTCAGCAAGAATTTTTAAAAAGTAATGGTATTATTGAAAGAGCTGAGATATTGGCAAAAAAAATGAAATTCGGAGATCAATCAGATCTATATTTAAGTTTGAAAAGATTATTGCATCCAAAGTTAATGGGCAACCTATTTAAAGTATCATTAGCTTATAGTTGTAAAAATAAAAATTTTAACGGTTTTAATTAATGTTTTACTCAAAGAAATTAAAAAGATTTAAAGAAATAAAACACTGTTTTTTTTCTAAAAGAAATGGCTATTCAACAGGTATTTATAAAAGTTTAAATTGCGGCCAAGGATCAAAAGACAGCAAAAAAAATATTCAAAAAAATCTGAAACTTGTTGCAAAAAAAATGAAAGTCAAATCAGATAATTTAGTTTTGATGCATCAAACACATAGTAACAATGTAATAGTAATTAAAAAAATGAATTATAAAAGAAAGATTTACGCAGATGCTATGATTTCTAAAATGAGAGGTATTTCTTTGGGTGTTCTAACTGCTGATTGTGTTCCTATAATTTTGTACGACTCTAAAAATAAAATTATTGGATGTGTTCACGCAGGTTGGAAAGGAGCGTTTAAAAATATTATCAAAAATACAATTCATAAAATAAAAAAAATGAGTTCAAACAGTAAAATTTATGCAAGTGTAGGTCCTTGTATAGGTGTTAAAAGCTATGAGGTTGATATTAAATTTTACAAAAAATTTATTTCAAAAAGCACTAAAAATAAAATTTATTTCTTGCATAAAACCAAATCAAAAAAGCTTTTTAATTTACGAAAATTTGTAACTGATAAGCTTAAACAGTGTAAAGTTGAAGTTGACCAAGTGAATCATGACACATTTGCTGAAAAAAATAAATTTTTTAGTTATAGAAGATCGTGTAAATTAAAGCAGAAAGATTACGGGAGATGTATCTCTGCAATAGGGATGCTTAATTAATTTGAAAAGATATATAAATAAGGTATAAATAATTACATTTCATGAAAATTTTATCAGGAACAAGTAATCTTAAACTTAGCAAGGATATTGCTAAGAATTTAAAATTAAAATTAATTAATACAAATATAAGAAGATTCGCTGATGGAGAAATTTATATAGAAATTAATGAAAACATTAGGGGTAACAGCGTATTTGTAATTCAATCCACTTCCAATCCTGCTAACGATAACTTAATGGAACTTCTTTTAATCATTGACGCTCTAAGAAGATCATCAGCAAAAACAGTTACTGCAGTTATTCCGTATTTTGGTTACGCAAGACAAGATAGAAAAGTTGCACCTAGAACTTCTATTTCAGCTAAAGTTGTTGCGAACCTTTTAACAAATGCTGGGGCAAATAGAATTGTAACGGTAGACTTGCACGCAGGCCAGATACAAGGTTTTTTTGATATGCCTGTAGACAATTTATTTACCACTCCGTTATTCTCAAAATTTATTAAAAAGAAAATAAGTTCAAAAAATTTAATTTGTGTCTCACCAGATATGGGTGGTGTGGCAAGGACGAGAGCGTTGGCTACTAGACTTAAGGCAGATCTTGCTATTATCGATAAAAGAAGACCTGCGCCTGGAAAATCTGAAGTTATGAATATCATTGGAGATGTAAAAAATAAAACCTGCATAATAGTTGATGATATAATTGATAGTGGTGGCACTATAATCAATGCGGTTGATGCATTAAAAAGAAAAGGAGCAAAAGAAGTTTATGTGTTTATTACTCATGCAGTTTTAAGCGGGGAAGCTGCTAAAAAAATTAAAAGTTCAAAAATTAAAAAACTCATCATTACAGATACAATTGATAATTCTAACAAAATCAAAAATAACAACAAAATTGAGGTATTATCGATTTCTTCTTTAATGTCTGAAGCAATAAAAAGGATAGCTAACTCAAATTCAGTATCAGACTTATTTAATTAATACTTGTTTTGATAAATAACTTGGGTTATATACCCTTTTCAAATAAATATGAGTAATTTAAAAGCAATAAAAAGAGAAAATACATCTGCAGGCTCAAATAATAAATTGAGATCAGAAGGGTTAATTCCTGCTATTCTTTATGGAGGAAAAGATTCTAATCAAAATATTTCAGTTAAAAAAAAAGAAATTCAAAGTTTAGTTTATTCAGATACCTTTTTATCTAAAGTTCTAGAACTCGACATAGATGGTAAAAAAGAAAAAGTGATACCAAGAGACGTGGCTTTCCATGTGGTTTCAGAGGAACCCATTCACATTGACTTTATGAGAATAGTTGCAGGTAAAAAAGTTATTTTAGAAATACCTGTCAAATTTATCAATCATCCAGACTCTCCTGGTTTAAAAAGAGGTGGAGTTTTAAACATTGTAAGAAGAAAAGTAGAATTAAAATGTCCTGCTGAAAATATCCCAGATGAAATTATTGTAGACTTAGCAGGAACAGATATTGGAACTAGTATAAAAATTTCAGCAGTCAAACTTGGAAGTGATATTGTTCCAACTATCACAGACAGAGACTTTGTTATTGCAACAGTTGCATCACCGACAGTAATTAAAGAACCAGAAAAACCAGCAGAGGAAGAAGCGGCGGCTGAAGGTGCTGAGGGCGAAGCTCCAGCTGAAGGAGCGGAAGCAGCAGCTAAAGACGGAGATGCGGCTAAGAAAGATGATAAAGCCAAAGAAGGTGGCGATAAGAAATCAGAAGAAAAAAAACCAGCTGAGAAAAAATAATTAATAAGATGCTTTTACTTGTAGGGTTAGGAAATCCTGGATCTAATTATACTAATACTAGACACAATATTGGTTTTAAAATTATAGACGCAATAAATAATCATTTTAAACTTTCAAAACAAAAACCAAAATTTAAAGGTCTACTTACCACAGGTAACATTGATGAAAAAAAAATATACGCAATCAAACCTTTAACTTTCATGAATAATTCAGGTACAGCGATTAAAGAATTAATCGACTATTTTAAAATCGATGCAAAAGATGTTTTTGTATTCCATGATGATATGGATATTGATTTTGGAAAAATTAAAGCAAAGTTTGGTGGAAGTAGTGCAGGTCATAATGGAATAGAGTCTATAGACAAGTTTATCGGTAAAGATTACTCAAGAGTAAGAATAGGCATTGGCCATCCAAAACAGAAAAAAAAAGTTAACAATCATGTACTTGAAGATTTTAAAGAAGATGAGGAAGAAAAAATAAATGAAATCACTGAGAATATTGTTAAACAATTGCCAACACTCATTGATAAAAAAATCGATCTCTTTTCAAGCAAAGTAAATCAAGACCTTAATGGGATTTAAATGTGGTATCGTAGGACTTCCAAATGTGGGGAAGTCTACTCTTTTCAATGCTTTAACAGCTTCTAAGAACGCTGAAGCAGCTAACTTTCCTTTCTGTACAATAGATCCAAATATTGGAATTGTAGATGTAGTTGATGAAAGATTAGATAAATTGACTGAATTATCAAAATCAAAAAAAAAAATTTATACCAATATTACTTTTGTCGATATTGCAGGATTAGTAAAAGGTGCTTCTAAAGGTGAAGGATTAGGTAATAAATTTTTATCTCACATAAGGGAAGTCGATGCAATTATACACTTAGTAAGATGCTTTGAGTCTGAAAAAATTACTCATGTAAATTCAAAGATTAACCCTGTTGAAGACCTTGAAACTATAAAGACTGAAATTATATTATCAGATATTGATATCATTCAGAAAAAGCTTGAAAAAGGAAAAAAAAAACTCCTTGAAGAAAAGCAGATAAAAATTTTAGAGGAAAAGCTTAATCAGTTAAACGAGGGTAAAGAAATATCCGTTAACGATTTAGATGAAAAAAAATTTTTATCCTCTCTAGGTCTTTTAAGTAAAAAGCCAAAAATTATTGTTTGTAATGTAGATGAAGGAAGTTTAGCAAATGGAAATGCTTTTACCAAAGAGGTGCAGAAAAAATATTCTAATGAAAAAGTGGTAACTATTTGTGCGGATATTGAAGATCAAATTATGGGATTAGATAATAATGAAAGAGAAACTTTTATGAAAGAAATAGGTCTCAATAAAACAGGTCTAAATCAATTAATTAAAGAAGGATATGAACTTTTAAATCTCGATACTTTTTTTACCTCTGGTCCAGAAGAAAGTAGGGCATGGACAGTAGAAAAAAATACTATTGCACCAAAAGCAGCAAGTGTCATTCACACTGATTTTGAGAAAAATTTTATTAGAGCAGAAGCTGTAACATGTGAAGATTTTATAAAATATGGTAGTGCAGAAAAATGTAAAGAGAATGGGAAATTAAGAATTGAAGGTAAAGATTATGTTGTTAAAGATGGAGATGTTCTATACTTCAGAGTCAACCCTTGACCAAATCTTTTTCATGCTCAAATAAACTAAAGTAGTTAGAAGAATTAAATAAATAATTACTTTAACACCTGTTCTATGTCTCTCTTCTAATTCCGGCTCAGCAGCCCAAGATAAAAACGTTGTTACGTCTTTAGCCATTTGATCAACGGTTGCTTGAGTACCATCAGAATACTCAACAATGTCATCACTGAGAGGTGATGCCATCTTAATTTTATTTCCAATCATATATTTGTTGTAATAAACACCATCGTCTAAAGTTACACCTGCTGGAGGATCTTCGTACCCCATCAGTACTGAGTAAATATAATTTGAACCACCTGGTCTAGCTTTTACTAAAACTGACATATCAGGAGGATATGCTCCACCATTTGCAGCAATTGAAGCTTTTACATTTGGATATGGATTTTTAAATTTATCAGCTGGTCTTCCAGGTCTTGTAAACATTTCTCCTTGTTCATCTGGACCATCTTCGATTTCTATACTTGCAGCTATAGCCTTTACTTCTTGCTCTGAAAACTCAGGACCTCCAGGCTCACCAAGATTTCTATAACTTAAGTATTGCATTGAATGGCAAGATGCACAAACTTCTTTATAAACTTGAAATCCTCTTTGTAACGACGCTCTATCAAACTTACCAGTAATACCTTTGAAGCTCCAATCAACTTTTAAGAGCTCACCTCCTCCACCGGCGCTAAACGAATTTGATATCGACGCAAAAAATAGAATGAATATAACTAAAAGATTTTTAAAGTTAAATCTTTTCATTATCTTTCCTAGCAAGAGCCGGATCTGCTCCACCAGTAAGTACTGGTTCTGAGATACTCATTGGAACGGGATCTGTTTTTTCTAATAATCCAACTACTGGTAAAACAATAATAAAGTGTGCAAAGTAATATAGCGTTCCTACTCTAGCTAAAACTAAATATATTCCTTCTGCTGGCATTGCTCCCATGTAACCAAGCATAAGAACGTCTAAAACTAATATCCAATAGAACTGTCTGTAAATTGGTCTGAATACAGCTGATCTTACTTTTGAAGTGTCTAACCATGGTAAAACAAATAATATAAAGATTGCACCAAACATTAATATTACACCGCCTAGTTTATCTGGCACAGATCTTAAAATTGCGTAGAAAGGTAATAAATACCACTCTGGCACAATGTGTGCTGGAGTTACCAATGGGTTTGCTGGAATATAATTATCAGAGTGTCCTAAAACATTTGGAGAAAAGAAAACAAAACCTGCAAAAATAATCATGAACATTAATAATGCAAAAGTGTCTTTGATTGTGATGTATGGATGGAAAGGAACCGTATCTTTTGAAGGTTTCTTTATTTCGATACCTACAGGGTTGTTATTTCCTGGAACATGAAGTGCCCAAATGTGTAAGACTACTAATCCTAAAATTAAAAAAGGTATTAAGTAATGTAAGCTAAAAAATCTATTTAAAGTTGGATTATCAACCGAGTATGCTCCCCACAACCAAGTAGTTATACTTTCGCCAACTAATGGTATTGCGCTAAATAAATTTGTAATTACTGTTGCTCCCCAGAAACTCATCTGACCCCATGGAAGAACGTAGCCCATAAAAGCCGCTGCCATCATTAATAGATAAATTAATAAACCAATTATCCAAATTACTTCTCTTGGTGATTTGTAAGATCCATAAAACAAAGATCTAAAAATATGAATGTAAACAGCTAAAAAGAACATAGAAGCTCCATTACTATGAATGTATCTAATTAACCATCCATAGTTTACGTCTCTCATTATATGTTCAACGCTTGCAAATGCTAAATCAGCATGAGCAACATAATGCATTGCTAAAACTATTCCCGTGATAATTTGAGTTAATAAACAAAAAGTTAAAATTCCCCCAAATGTCCACCAATAATTTAAATTTTTTGGTGTTGGGTAATCTGTTAAGTGAGATCCAAGAGTTAAAAGTGGAAGTCTATCATTAAACCATTTTCCAACTTTAGACTTAGGCGTATATTCGTGATCACTCATAATTATTTATCCTATCTTAATTGTGTTGTTATCTACAAATTCAAACTTTGGAATTTCCATGTTAGTTGGCGCTGGTCCTTTTCTTATTCTGCCAGAAACATCATAGTGTGATCCATGGCAAGGGCAAAACCATCCATTGTAATCTCCTTTGTCCTTTAAAGGCACACAGCCTAAATGAGTACAAACTCCAAGCATTACTAACCATTCATCTTTTCCATCTTTTACTCTTTCTTCATCTTTTTGAGGATCTGGTAAATCAGATAAATTAACTGCTCTTGCTTCTGCTATTTCTTCTGGAGTTCTTCTTTTTAAAAAAACTGGTTTTCCTCTCCATAAAACTGTAATTGAATTTCCAGGTTCAATTTGACTGATATCCACCTCTGTTGTTGCTAAAGCTTGTTGAGCTTTATCTGGATTCATTTGATGAACTAAAGGCCAAACCACAGCTCCAAGTCCTACTGCTCCTATTGTGTAGCTTGCTGTAAATAAAAAATCTCTACGATTAACTTTTTTTTCTTCTTTGCTCATTTATGTTTGTGTTTATAATGCAAATATTTAATAAAACTATATTATTTAATTTTCTAGGGTCAGAATGACACATAATTTAAGCAATAATAATGCACATAGCTCTATATAAACCTGATATTCCCCAAAATACTGCGGCGATCATAAGATTAGGTGCCTGTTTAAATCTAAAAATTCATATTATTGAACCTTGCGGCTTTAATTTGTACGACTCTAGATTTAAAAGAGTGGTGATGGACTATATGTGTATGAGTAGAATATTTAGATATGAAGACTATGATGATTTTATGAAAAAGAATAAATACAAAAGAATAGTTTTAATGACAACTAAAGCAAAAAAACATTATCATAAGTTTAAATTTAGAAAGAATGACATGATGTTATTTGGTAGAGAAAGTGCTGGAGTGCCTGAAAGTTTACATAAAACTATAAAAAATAGAATTAAAGTCCCGATGAATAAAAAAACTCGATCACTTAATGTGGCTATGAGTGTAGCTATAATTGCAGCTGAAGCGCTCAGGCAGAATAACTTATTGAAATAATGATTAATCCAGAATTTAGAAAGAAAATGGCAGATAATTGGTTCTCTTACCTACAAATGCAAATTTGTAAATCATTTGAACAACTTGAAAATAATAAGTTACAATTTACAAAAAGAGATTGGCATAAGAAGAAGATATCAGAAGGCGGAGGAACTTCTTATCTTTTAACAGGAGGAAAAATCTTTGATAAAGTTGGAGTTAACAAATCAACAGTCTCAGGAGTATTTCCAAAAAAATTTAGAAATAAAATTTTAGGAGCTGAAAAAAAAGGGAAATATTGGGCTTCTGGTGTTTCAGTAGTGGCACATATGAAAAACCCTAAAATTCCAGCTGTGCATTTTAATACTAGGTTTATTGTTACATCTAAAGAATGGTTTGGTGGGGGAATGGATGCAACGCCAAGTCATGAAGACAAAAAAGAAAGTAAGTTAATTCATGATGATTTAAGAAATGTATGTTTAAAAAACAAAAAAAATTATAAAAAATATAAAAAGTGGTGTGATGAATATTTTATTTACCTCACCGAAACGAAGCAAGGGGCATTGGTGGAATTTTTTTTGATTATGAAACAAAAGATTGGATTAAAACTTTTAAGTTTGTAAGAGAACTAGGATTAGCTTTTATAGATATTTCAAATAAAATAATTTATAGAAAAAAAAAATTTAAATATTCAAAAAAAGATAAAGAAAAGCAATTAATTAAAAGAGGAAGATATGTTGAGTTTAACCTTTTATATGATAGAGGTACAAAGTTTGGTTTGAATTCGGGAGGAAACATTGACTCAATTTTAATGTCTTTACCACCTGAAGCTAAATGGAAATAATTATGGATAAAGAACCTATTACAGTTAAAGGTCTTGAAAACTTGAAATCAGAATTAGAAGATTTAAAAAATGTTCAAAGGCCTAAAATTGTTGAGGCGATTGCTGAAGCAAGATCTCATGGTGATCTAAAAGAGAATGCTGAGTATCATGCAGCTAAAGAACAGCAGGCCTTAATTGAAAGTCGTGTTGTTGCTATCAATGATTTAATTGCAAGAGCAAACGTAATTGATGTGACGAAAATCGAAAATAATGGAAAAGTTATTTTTGGCTCAACAGTAAAACTACAAGATTTGGAAAATGATAAACAAATTAATTACAAATTAGTTGGACAGGATGAAGCTGATATTAAAAAAAATCTTATTTTTTTTAAAAGCCCAATAGGAAAAGCTTTAGTTGGAAAAGATAAAGGTGAAATGGTTACAGTAAACACTCCATCTGGTGAAAAAAATTTTGAAATACTAGACGTCGAATATATTTAAGAGTTTTGTTTTATTATTTCTTGAACCCTATCATCTGAAATTTTAAAATTATTTTCCATCCATTCTTCTTCAATTTTTCTCAATACTTTACCCAACAAAACTCCTTCTCTCATTCCTTTATTCATCAAATATTTTCCGTCTATATCAAATTTATGTGTTTTAGATTTCAGGATATTTTTCATTGCCTCAGAAAAATTTTTAAAGCTATATTTTGAATTTGAGGCAAAGTTTAATATGTTCAGATTTATCAAGTGGCTTTTATCATTAAAATAAATATACTTCTCGATATCTTTGGTGAAAAAATCTTTATTATTCTGAAGTAACTTTAAATTTTTTGCTAATAAATTTAGATCATCTTTAATGTCGTTAGATACATTATACTTATGACAAAAATATTCATGATTACTGTCCTTATCTATTAATAAAATAGCTAGTAGAAGGTTTAAATTGATTTTAGAAGAATTCAGTATTTTTTTTAATCTTTCTAAACGCTTAAGGTTTGCAAATTCAGGGAAAATGAGATTAAAAATTTCCTTCAAATAAGTGCTTTCATTTAAATTAATAAAAGATTTTAAATTTAGAATTTTAAATAATTCTACTAAAATTCTCTCCTTTGAAATTTTTTTAATCCCTATTAAATTTTGTTTAATCGCATTATTAGTTGTGGCTTCAACTTTGCTATCGTACATAATTTTAAATCTAATAAATCTGATGATACGTAAATAGTCTTCTTCTATTCTTTTGTGTGGATCTCCAATAAACTTGACGTTATTATTCTTTAAATCAACAGTGCCCATCTGCGGGTCAAAGATTTTTCCATTAATATCTAAATAAATCGCATTAATAGTAAAATCTCTTCTCTCAGAATCTAGCTTCCAATCATCAATGTATTCTACCTCAGCATGTCGTCCGTCTGTCTCAACATCTTTTCTCAATGTAGTAATTTCAAGTTTATGTTTTTTTGATACTAGAGTTATTGTTCCGTGATCAATGCCAGTATCAACTACTCTAAAATTTGTATTGTTGAATCTTTCTTTAATTTTTTCAGCACTTAATGTTGTTGCTATGTCAATATCGTCAATATCATCATTGCTTAAATATTTTCTTACGCAGCCTCCCACGAACCTTGCTGCAATTTTATCGTTTGAAAAACCTTCTTGAAGTTTTTGAAATACAAATTTTAATTCTTTATCTTTATAAAATGGAAAAAAAACTCTTTTTACTTTGTTTATTAAATTAAAGATTTTTTTCAGCATAGATTTTGGCTGGGGCACTAGGATTCGAACCTAGGATGGCGGTATCAAAAACCGCTGCCTTACCGCTTGGCTATGCCCCAATCTTAATCAATCTGATATATCATATATCGGAAAAATTAAACAGTTTTTGCAATTGAGACCCAAAACTTAGGGTAAATTTTTTTCAAATTAATTCGGGCTTTTTTTGCAGAGTTTAGGTTAATGAACACCCCGTAACAAACTGACCCAGACCCTGTTATTCTTGAAAAATAACATCCCTTTTGAAGACTAATGTTATTTAAAATTGTTTTCAATCTAGGATATTTTTTTTCAACAACCGACTGTAGATCATTTTTGCTGTTAATTAATAAATTCAAAAAACTAGTCCTTTTTTTTACTGCTCTTTTATTAATTACAGTTTTACTAGAATGTTTTTTTATTTTTGAATAAATCTCCCGAGTTGAGCATTTAATTGGAGGTTTTATCAAAACAAAAAAGAATGTTTGTTTAATCTTCTGGTTAATAATAGAGCCTAAGTTTTTTAAAAAACCTTGTTTATAGAAAAAAAGCTCCAGATCTGAACCAATTTTTTTTTTGATTATATTCAAATTTTTCTTTGATAGTTTTTTTCTCATAACATATTTCATTACAGTATAAGCGTTGCTAGTCCCTCCTCCTAACCCAGCAAAAACTGGTATATTTTTTTTTACAACTACTGAATAACAAGAAGAAATCAGTTTTAATTTTCTTAACAAAACTAAAATTGATTTAATTGAATTATCCTTTTTATTAATGAATTTAGAAAATGGACCTGTAAAATTTATCTTATCACTTTTTCCATCAATTTTTTTAATTTTAATTTTATCTTTTAAATTGATTAAACAAAAGTAAGATTGAATATTATGAAGTCCACTTTTTTGTTTTGAGTTTACTAATAGACTTAAATTAATCTTTGAATAAGAGCTTAAAAACATAAGCTACAGGCCTTTTGTAAGTTTTTCTTCAATAACTTTTTTAAGTTCATCCTCGGCCTTTTCAAGATTTAAAACATAATTCCAATAATATCTGGCTTGAATTTTATTTCCATTTTTCCAAAGAACATCACCGTAGTGATCATTTACAATAGGATCTCCAGGCATCAATCTTACTGCCAACTGAAGATATTTTTTTGACTCTTTAAATCTTTTTAATTTAAACAAAGCCCAACCAAGTGAATCGATTATATAAGGATCATTTGATCTAAGTTTGTTTGCTTTCTCCAACATACTTAAGGATTGTTCAATTTTTACTCCTTGTTCGATCCATGAGTAAGCTAAATAATTAATTACATATGCTTGGTCTGGATTAGCTTTAAGTGAAGCTAATAAATCTTTTTCTGCATTTTCCCATTCTCCTAATCTTTCATACGCTACACCTCTTCCATCAGTAGCTTCAGCATATAAAGGATGATTATTTTTGACTTTACTTATTATCTCCGAGTAAAATTTGATAGACTCTTTAAATCTCTCATTGTTTTTTAAAAATTCAGCGTAATCAAAAGTTTCATAAATTTCTTTAATAATTAAATTATCATAGGTGTCAGAAATAATTTTGATAGCTTTTTCTTTCTCCTCTTCCTGTAAATAAATTCTTGCGAGCTGTTTTGCTGAATACCAGCTATATGCTTCCCCTTTTTTGCTTAAAGAATTATAAATTTTTTTTGCTTCTTTAAAATTTTCGATTTTATAAAAATTTTCAGCTAACAAAGTATCGTATGAATGAAAATCCTCATTTAAAAACTTTGCCAAATTTAAATAAAAATTTGAGAAAGGATAAATTGATTGAGATGATAGCGCATTAGCAGTTATGTAAAGTATTTCAGCACTTACGTGTGCTTCATTTTTACAATTAAAAATAGATATATTTTTATTTTCGTTAAGATCTGTTTTCAATTGATTTAATTTTAAATTCCTTGGGTAAGATTTAAGCGCATAATTAACAATTTGTTTTGCTTCCTTTATCTTTCCTGAGTTAGCCATGAAAGATGCGTAAAAATAATTATATCTAGAGAAATCAGTTTTTTTGTTTGAAACAAGTTCTTTGTATAAATTTTCTGTTTCGGGGCTATCAAAATAGCAATTAAGAAAAATGTTTTGAATTTTTTTTAAGTTTTCAAATCTCTCATCTATTTTTTTTATTTCATTCATAGAATTACTAAGATTGCTGGATTTAAGGTTGGACCAGTTATTTAAAGAATTAGTCACGAAGTCATTTAAAACTGATCTTTTTATTTCTTTTGCCTTTTGAAAGTTTTCTTTAGCAAGATCTAGTTTAGAGTGCTTTAAATAATAAACACCTAAAACTAAACGACCTTCAAAAATATTTACATTTTGTTTTTCTAATTTTTTGGAATAGTTAAAAGCTTCTTTTAAATTACCAGAATTTACTAATGAGTATAAATATTTAGCTGAATAGTCAGGATGACTTAATTCTAGACCATCTAATTTTCTAAAAAATTTGTATGACTCATCATATTCATTTTCATTAAAGGATAATATGCCAGCAAAATAATCAGAAACACGATCAGCTCTGTCAAATTTATCCAAAGATTTTGCATGGGATGTGAATAAAAAAGTAATGACAAATAATGCTAGTCCTATACTCTTAAATTTTAATTTAAATAAACACATAAATGAATAAAAAAGATATTAATCCAGTTAAGTTAATTAGTTATTACAAGCTTATAAATCATAATTTAATTTACAATAACAAGGCAATCAATAGATATAAAAAGGATAATTTTGAGATATCAGGAGATAAAGCTGAAAATTTAGACAAATTAAAAAAATCAATCTTAAGTTTAAATAATTGCGATCTTAAAAGACAAGCAAAAAATATCGTTTTTAGCGATGGGAACCCCAACTCTAAAATTATGCTGATCGGAGAAGCTCCAGGTGCAAATGAGGATGAGGAAGGTTTACCTTTTGTTGGTCGAGCAGGTGCATTACTGGACAAAATGCTTGCTTCAATCGATTTAGATAGAAAAAAAGTTTATATATCTAATATCATAAATTACCGACCGCCAGATAACAGAAGGCCAACCGATGAAGAAATTAAAAGATATCTTCCATTTATAACGAAACATATTGAAATTATAAATCCAAAGATCTTGGTCTTGCTTGGGAGTACGGCTATGAACGCATTAATTGGAA